>NZ_PQWO01000004.1:0-300000 GCF_003231495.1 Acaryochloris thomasi RCC1774 | reverse complement strand
CTCTACCGACGTGATTCACAAATTGTACTTACATTCACGGGGAACGAATAATCTAGGCTAGCCGCCAGACCTGCCTATTCTTTAGCTTTGTGCTTGTCAGGCTGTTGTAGCGCATCAGCATCTATAGCTTCAAGATAATGCCGAGGTCGCAGTTGCCACCGTCTTGGCGGGTGAACCGAACTTGATAGATAACGAAAACTCATTGATAATATTAAAAAGTGTTGCGTACCTGACAAGCTGCCCACCAAAATAGCTGAGAATGTTCTCTATGGACGAGAATTAGCGTAGATTAGCGCTCTAGATCGAGGGGTGCTGAGTGCCCTAGGAACGTCAACTTCCTTTGAGTAGAGACTCCACATCTTAAGACCCCTGTTACGCATTGCTCCCGTTTTAATCAAGCCTGTTAAGGAAGCGACACCATCATGCAAGACGCGATTACTGCTGCAATCACCTCATCAGATCTGCAAGGGCAGTACCTCAACTCTGAGAGCCTAGCCCAGCTTGAGCAGTATTTTCAGACCGGTGAACTCAGGCTTAAAACAGCGGCTGTGATTAGCGACCATGCCCCCGATATCGTCAAAGATGCCGTAGCCCATTCCTTAGCAGGTGCTAATGCGGCGAAGCCTGGTACGGCAATGCACACAACTCGCCAGTATGCGGCCTGCGTACGTGACCTTGATTTTTATCTGCGCTATGCAACCTATGCCATGGTTGCTGGCGACACCTCGATTTTAGATGAGCGCGTTTTGAACGGCCTCAAGGAGACCTACCATTCACTGGGTGTATCAATTACTTCGACGGTGGGAGCTATTCAATCGATGAAGTTTGTGACCACGGAGCTGTTGGGCGAAGAGGCAGGTTGTGAACTGGGCTGCTACCTTGACTACATTTGTGACAGCCTCACCTAGAACCTTCATCTTTTCTGATATAGACAGGTAAGTCCAGAAATTCTGTTTCTAGATAGGTCTGAGCCTCTATGGCTCAGACCTATCTTTTTGAGTAGGCAAATGCATTTGGCGGGCAGGTCTCGGCTCCGCTCAACTCTCGATTAGGTAGGCAAGGCGGGCTAGATGCATCAAATTTCGTTTATGGAATGATCTAAAAGTCAACGCCTCGCTTGAGGTCAATCCCTTTTTCGGCGTAATGTTTGTGACAAACCATTTCTGAGTGAATACTCGCCAGATCAAAGTAGGCGGGTGGATTCTTGCAGCGGCCTGTAACAATAATTTCAGTATCCCTTGGCTTGCGAAGAAAAGCCTGCATAATCGGCTCCTCTGGCAACAGCTCTAGGTCAACAGTCGGGTTTAATTCATCCAAAATGATGGTTTTGTACAGGCCAGAGGCAATGGCGGCCCGCGCTACTTCCCAGCCCCGCTCGGCTTCCACGTAGTCTAGCTCCTGCTGCTGACCGCGCCAGACAATTGCATCACGTCCACAGCGCTGGTGATCCACGAGGCTAGGGTAACTTTGCTGCATGGCAGAGATAGCGGCATCTTCGGTGTAGCCGCGCCCACCCTTGAGCCACTGCATGATCAAGACGCGGTGGGACTGATCTTCGCTAATGCCACGTCCGATAGCCTGGAGGGCTTTACCTAGGGCACTAGTGGATTTACCTTTGCCGTCTCCGGTGTAGATTTCAATGCCTTCGATGCCGAGTTCTTCTGCCCGATGGGAATAGGGCTTCATTTCGGAGTGCAGATCTGTGATCTCGAGCAGCTGCTGTGGGGTGCCGCGCCCGGTGGCAATGATTTCAAGGTGCTCGGGCTTCCCCTTCAAGGATTGGACCACGTCGTCCATCGGCAACAAGCCTAGGTCTAAGACGGGGTTGAGTTCGTCGAGAACAATTACGGAGTAGAGACCAGATGCGATCGCACCTTTGGCAATATCCCACCCTCGCTGTGCTTCTTGGCGGTCAAACTTGGTAATCTCATCGGCGCCAAAGAACTCAGCCCGACCCGTGCGAACCTGATCGACTAGGTGAGGGAAGGCTCGCTGGAGTGCTTCAATAGCGGCATCTTCTGCGTAAATACGTCCCGGTCCTTTCAAAAAACGCAGCAGCAGAACCCGCGTGGGCCAAGAGGATCCAATCCCCAGCCCAATGGAGCGTAGGACTACACCCAGGGCGGCTTGAGACTTACCTTTCCCTGCGCCGTTATAAACGTGGATTTGACCGACGACCCGTTCGTTACGTCCTTGAGCGGTCTTGATCCCAATTCCGGTTCTGGTCATTGTGTTGGATGGCTATGCTTTCTCATACTGTACTGGGTTCGCCTTGTACGTTGACTCTGGAAGCACAATAATCTTTTGGGAGACAACCTGGGCATTATAGATGAAGAAACTCTGTAAAGATTAATCTCTCTAACTGTCACTTACAGAAAATGGGTATTGTACTTGACATGAACATTCGAAGAATTTGGGCCATTGCGGCGAACGTCTTCCGAGGCGTTTTGCGAGAGCGCGTGATCTACATTGTGGGTCTATACACTATTGTTTTTGTGCTGGCCGTTCTCTTTCTCAACGAAGTCTCTGTGGGAACAGAAGGCAAAATCAGCCTGGATGTGGGACTCGCAGGCATGGCGCTCTTGGGGCTGGCGGTTGCGGCCTTTGAAGGGGGCAATTTAGTCCGCAAAGAAATTGAGAAGAAGACAGCGCTGGTGCTGTTGGCAAAGCCGATGAGTCGGGCCGAGTTTATTGTCGGTAAGCATCTGGGACTCTCTGCGGTGTTGATGGTGCTCATCGCTCTGATGACGGTGATCTTTCTCACGATCATGAATTGGCGGCAGATTGACTATGGTTTTGGCAGTATGGTCACGGCTTCTTTCTACATTGGCCTTGAACTTTCGCTGATGTCAGCTGCCGCCGTTCTATTTGGGGTGTTGACCAGTTCTTTGATGGCAACGGTGCTGACGTTCACGGCGTATTTTATGGGCCACCTCAGCCATAATTTGCTGACGCTTAGCGACAAGATTGAGGCAGATAGCGTCAAAAATATTGCCAAGGGCATCTACTATATTTTCCCGGACCTATCGCGGCTCGATCTGAAAAGTCAGGCGGTTTATGGGCTGCTGCCGGAACCGGGGGTGCTCGCGGCTAATGCTGGGTATGGGGCGGTGTATGTGGTTTTGCTGCTTGCGATCGCAACCTGGCTCTTCTCATTCCGAGAGTTTTGATCCTGAGAGCAAGCTTGGGAAACACTTCCCTATACTTGGGCACTCTTATAGTTGTGTCCTGTTATTCTCAACTGAATTTTGGTCATCTAGTTGTTGAGTGAAGCACACATTTAGAAGAGAACTCTTGGATTGGACTGGCAAAACGCATGGCAGCAGGTAAATGGATTGCGAAGAATCTCAGCTTAGGTGGCATTATCAGACATACCGGGAGCGCAGCCGGTACTGCAGCAAAGCTAGGTCTTCATGGTCTCGGAGCGATTGCGGAGTCTTCAGGGAACCGTAATGTAGAAGCTATCGGTAGTGTACTTAGAACAACTGGTGAGGTCGCAAAGATCGCTTTGACAGAAACTGGCAAAGGAGCTGGTTTCGTTGCTGATAGGGCAACCGAATATGCTGGTAAAGCTGGAGGCGAATTGACCGCTTTAGGTGCTACAGCGATAGGAGCAGATCAAGCGACTATTGCTACAGCAAAGAAAGTAGGAACGGTCGTCGGATCCGCTGCCGTGGGAGCCGTTGCTGAAATTGGGGTTGCCGAAGCAGCCGTTGCGCTTTCCGCAGCTTCTGGAACTGCTGGCGCTGCAGCAACATCAAGTGGTCTTGCGGCGTTAGGCGGAGGAAGTCTCGCTACGGGTGGCGGTGGCATGGCTGCAGGGCAAGCCGTTACGCAAGGCATTGTCGGGGCTGGCAGCGTCGCAGGAGCCGTTGGTACGCTAAATTCAAAGGAAAAGCCACAACCGCTTCTTCCCGGTAGCAGAGAAGAAACGGAATAGTGTCAGATGAGTTAAAAATGGAGCTGACGGGAGTCGAACCCGTGTCCGCCCTAATTATTAGCTCTCCATTCATTCACAGGCTTAGCTTCTCTAACCCTCGAAGCGGGAATCGCCTCTTATCCCAGGCGAGGGATGCTCTAGTAAAGTTCTTTGCTTACGTCGGGACCAGAGACCCTCAGATCGCGCATCCGTTGGGGGTTATCCATAGAAATTAACGGAGTCAATCTATGAATGCTCGAACCAAAGAGTTGGTTTTTTCTAGGCGGCAGCTACTGCTGTACGCTGGCGAGCGAAAGGTACGATGTTGTTCGCATGTACGATGTTTGAGCCATTGATTTACGAGAGATAACTCACTCTCGGCCTGAATCATGAAGCTACGTTCACTAAGACGTCGAAACCGTTACAGCCCCGTGTTCTCTCACTATTATATTCCAGAGTCGGGAAATTGCTTGAATACGGCAGTAGGGATATCCCTCTATAGGACCGATAACCGTCTCCCTAAGAGCTTGTTCGGTCAATGGTTGCCCTAAAGGATTTCCTTTACGGGTAGCTCGATACCATCAACCACCGGCACCGGAAGTTGACGAGAAATATGGAAGAAAATCCACTCTTCTAAGGCTTCAACTAGCTCACTGCGGCAGGCTTCCATGGTTTCTGCGTGTGCCGTCACCCGCTCAAAACCCGGAATTTCACCGTAAATCAAGTGCTCATCTTGGGAGAGTCGATAGGTCGCTCGCTGCATGGCGGCCTGAATATAGTCTGTCAACATGAATTAGCCTGACGTTCCGCAGCACCTATGACAGAATAAGTCATAACTTCCTGAGATCTTAAGATTAATATCATTTTCGCGCTATTTTAATCATCCCTGTGAAAAATGTCTCATTCATACTTTTCTGAGGTTCCTGAAATTGCCGTTGAAACTCTAGAGGCTCAACTGAAGTCAGGACTTCAGGGGCTACAGTTCATTGATGTTCGTGAGGCGCAGGAGGTTGCGATCGCATCTCTTCCTGGCTTTGAGAACCTACCGCTGAGCGAGTTTGCTGAGTGGTCCGATCAGATTCCTCTCCGATTTGATCCGCACCAAGAAACAATGGTGCTCTGCCATCATGGTCTGCGTTCAGCCCAAATGTGTCAGTGGCTTATGCGCCAAGGGTTCACCGACGTCAAAAACGTGGCGGGCGGGATTGATGCCTATACCCGTAAAGTGGACCCCACCCTGCCCCGGTATTAAATTTTGCCGATTCAACTTTTTAATTTCGCGATTAGGACCGGTTTACATGACTGTTCAGCTCACTAAACGACAGCAGCAAATTTTGCGAGCCACCGTCAATCACTACATTGTGACAGCTGAACCCGTCGGATCCAAAGCATTGGCCCAGCGGCACTCACTCAGCCCCGCCACCATTCGCAACGTCATGGGCATGTTAGAAAAAGTGGGGCTGCTCTATCAACCTCATATCTCAGCAGGGCGCGTCCCCTCAGATTCAGGCTACCGAATCTACGTCGATAAGCTCATTACCCCATCCGAGACCCTGCGGCAGGAAGTCGAGCAGCTCTTAGAAGATCGGCTGCAGCCCGCTCGACGCAACTTTGAAACGATTCTTCGCCACGCCGCTCAAGTTCTATCGCACCTAAGCGGCTGTGTGGCCCTCATTACCCGACCTCAGACCCAAACAACCACCGTTCGTCATCTGCAGCTAGTGCCCGTTGAAAACCAGCGCGTCATGCTGATCATGGTGATGGATACCTACGAAACAGAATCTGTTCTGATGGAGTTGCCTCAGGCCCCAGAAGACAACAGCGATCCAGACCTGGTCAGCCAAGATTTGCAGCTTCTGGCTAACTTTCTCAACCACCAACTGCCAGGGCGATCGCTTCATGAGCTGGCGGCTTTGGATTGGCAAGAACTGGGTCGTGAGTTTCAAAGCTATACCCACGTCCTGCAGACACTGCTCTCTGACTTAATTCAGCGCGCCCATGCTGCCTCTCCTAATCCCATTCTGGTGGGTGGGTTTGCTGAAGTCTTGCGCCAGCCCGAATTTTCAGAGCTGCAGCAGGCCCATCCTTTGATTCATCTACTTGAAGAAAAGCAGGATCAGCTATGGCCCCTGATCTGTGAATGGTCTCAACACCGCTCTGGTGCTGCAGATGCCGCTCACGCAGACTTTGCCCATGACAAAATTAGCGTTCGGATTGGCTCAGAAAATCCCTTGACCTCCATCCAAAGCTGCACGCTGGTTTCAAAAACCTACCAAAAAGGCAAGACGCCCGTCGGGAGCGTGGGCATTTTAGGGCCGACACGCATGGCCTATGACAAAGTCATGACACTGGTGGAGGCAACTGCCAACTATCTCTCTCACTGTCTGAGTCAGCCAGCCTAATCTGAAGCTAAGGGACTAATCAATAGCGCAGGAGGCCACGTTGCATAAATTGCCGTGCAGAGACTGATAAGTTCATTAATCAGATCAATAAGCACTATCTATGGAGGGTGGGAATGAATGGGACATCCTAATGGAATGTTCAAATTCATATGATGTTTAGTTATTGGCCCTAGCCACTCACCAATATCTCGAGTAAGATGAATGCCTAAGAGGTTGATTGAAGCGATCATCTGTTTGTCGTGGGGGATAAGCATTGAAGCTTCTAAAGAACTTCGACTTCGTTAGGGGTAGAGAACTTTCTGCTTCATAAGAGAAGTTAAAATTTCTCGAAAGATAACCGATAAGGGATCCTTGCATAGGTCCTTTAGATTCCTGGCTTGCAGGAATCAGACATCAGCTTTACTAACTTGTTCTGTTCCGGGGGGGTACGGGAACACCAGGTTGTCAGCTCCGTCTTGTACATTTTGTTTGGCCGCTAGCTTTGCATAGTAGCTGCTCAGATACTCAGGTACAGCCTGAGGCACCTGATATTAGGTCGCTATACAAATTTCTAATTTATGCCGTCGTTTGATGTGATTTGGATTGATATTAATCATGCCACCTTATACACCTACTTTAGACACGACTAATCTTGCAGAAACCCATTTATCAAAAGAGGCTGTTAAGCATTGGATATCAGAGCTGACAGACTTTACGCCGCAGCAGATAGACAGGGTTGTTGCTGAGCGCTACCAAGATACTCGGTCCTAGACCACAAGCTATCGAAGAAGATGTGGGACAATCGTGACGCAACTAGATCACCCCTCATTTTTGAAAGATTAGCCGAAGACTATGGGCAATACATTTGGACATCTGTTTCGGATTACGACGTTTGGTGAATCCCACGGCGGCGGCGTCGGTGTGGTGATTGACGGATGTCCGCCCATGCTCGCGATTTCTGAAGCCGAAATTCAAGTTGAACTCGACCGGCGACGTCCGGGGCAGAGCCGAATCACCACGCCTCGCAAAGAGGCCGACACCTGCGAGATTGTCTCGGGTGTATTTCAGGGGCAGACGCTCGGTACGCCGATCACAATTTTGGTCCGCAACAAGAATACGCGCCCCCAAGACTACAGTGAGATGGCCCAGGTTTATCGCCCATCTCATGCAGATGCCACCTATGACGCGAAATATGGGGTGCGCAACTGGCAAGGCGGTGGGCGCTCCTCGGCTCGGGAGACCATTGGTCGGGTGGCAGCAGGTGCGATCGCGAAAAAAATTCTTGCCCAAATTGCAGGCGTCGAAATCATCGGCTACGTCAAACGCATCAAAGACCTTGAAGCTGAGATTGATCCCGAGCAGGTCACCCTCGAAGCTGTAGAAAGCAATATCCTTCGCTGTCCTAACGCAGAGGCCGCTGAGCAAATGATCGAAATTATCGATCAGGCTCGCAAAGATGCAAACTCTTTGGGGGGCGTTGTTGAATGCGTAGCTCGTCAGGTTCCCATCGGTCTGGGAAGCCCGGTGTTCGATAAGCTAGAAGCCGATCTTGCCAAAGGTGTTATGTCGCTACCGGCTAGTAAAGGGTTCGAGATTGGGTCAGGATTTGCGGGAACACGGCTAACGGGAATTGAGCATAATGATGAGTTCTACACCGACGAGACAGGCCGCATCCGGACGGTGACTAATCGCTCTGGCGGCATTCAAGGCGGAATCTCCAACGGAGAGAATATCGTGCTGCGGGCTGCGTTTAAGCCCACGGCAACCATTGGCAAATCCCAGAAAACGGTTAATCAGGCAGGTGAAGAGACAACGCTGGCCGCAAAGGGACGCCATGATCCCTGTGTCTTGCCCAGAGCAGTGCCGATGGTGGAGGCAATGGTGGCGTTAGTGCTCTGCGATCATCTCCTGCGCAATGAAGCTCAGTGCCGAACGCTGCCGAGATCTGAGTAGATTTCACGAGTGAAGGTTGCGGATCAGTCCATTTATCGTCAGAAGAATTTCCCTGTGATGAATGCTTCGGCACGGTTTATGACAGCGTTTCAATTACCCGCACCAAGCCTTGATAGACATTCGCGAGAAAATCTAGGTCGAGGGTCTTAATAGTATCCTTCGCGGTGTGATAATTTGGGTTCCTTGCATCTGCGGTGTCGGTGACCATCATCGCGCGATAGCCCAGATCCCAAAACGGTGCGTGATCGCTGCGTCGCATGTCCGGCAGAATTTTCCCTTTTAGAGGGACTGGTAGCCATTGGCAAGGAACTTTCTCTTTCATCTTGCGGCTGATACTCAGCATGTCGCCGGCTGCCTCTAGATTGCCGATTAAAGCAATAAAGTTGCCCTGAGAAGGATAGATAAACTCTAGAAATTTTGCGGGGTAAGTTTGTGACCCAGGGGTGTCGCTGCAGTATCCCAGCGACTCTAGTGACAGCATTAGCCGCAGCTTTTCGCCTCTCTCTCGAAGCAATGTTGCATAGGGTAGGCTGCCGCCCCAGCCATACTCTTCGAGATCAAATGCAACTAGACGAATTGGATACTTTGCTGCTGTCTGACTAAAGTAGCGGGCTAGCTCCAGCAATACGGCGATTCCTGTAGCGTTATCGTCAGCCCCTGGAGATCCGGGAACGGTATCGTAATGGGCGCCGATCAAAATCGGTGCTGCTTTCTTGCCTCCTGCGCGTCGCCCTATATTCAGAATCAGATTTTCATAAGTTTTGCCTTGCCATTTAGATGAATGTGTCTCTACCTCGCCAAAGTTTGCGAGCTCTTGACGGATGTACTCTCGCACAAAATAGTGACCTGCCTGCCCTAAGAACGGGTCTCGCTCCCGCACAAGTTGCTGGAGGTGCTGGGAGAGGTGCTGTTGTAATAGGGCTATATTCAAATCGAATACTGTCCTGATTAAAAGGTTGGTAGTAAGTAGGTATGCCAAGTTCACTTTAGAGCCTCAATCCCAATATTACAGACTCACCTTTCATCCCCTAGCTCCACACTGGGCGATACATTATGCACAAGCTTTTAAAACTCTCTGTACAAAAGGCTTTAAGGATTTTTGTCTCTTAAAAGATAGTTCTTCGTTGAGAGCTGGTGCAACCGAAAAAGAGGGTTAGCGCACATCATCTATTTCCCAAACATGTTCTAAATGATGTAACACTCACAACGGTCTATGGTTTATGGAAAAGAGGAACCTACTCCCAGAAGCTATTATTAGTGAGATATGTAGGGTATTTTTTTAATCCCATGCATTGAAAATATAGGCTGGAAATTGATTTACGGTTTTATGAGTAAGGCACAGGTGTCAGAGGAGATTTATAGGTGCTATCAGTTGCCTATCCGACAGAACTCAACTCAGCTTCTCAAATAATCCACAATAGATTTCCTCTTTCTGAAGAGGGGAAGGAAAGGCTTGATTATTTATTTTTTAATTTCCAACCTCTTTGTAGATTTTCTTTGAGAGAGCTTTAAAATCATAGGGAGTTTGCACTAAAACAATCCGTATCTCAATAGCCATTGTGGAGGCAACGAAAAAGACAAATCATCCACTATAAATTCAAGATAGTTCTGACAACTATCTGTATGAGCTTGAATTCATGCTGCAAAATTAGGAGATACTCACGAGAGGTCCAATGCATCTGTAAAAATAAATGTAAAATGCATAAAAAATGGCGAAAAATCACATAAGACATTTGCAAACCGGAATAACTTTTTGTATTGCTTTTTATTTTTTGGTGGGCTTAGTCGCCTGGAAGTCAGGTCGGGAAAGAGGGGCTACTGAGATATTCCCGATTTTTAGCTGGTCTCTTTTTTCAACAATTCCTCAGCCTAGCCAAAGGAAGTTTGATGTGATTGTCTATGAACATAATGGCAAAGGAATTCATCCTCCTGTTACTTTCAACAAAGCTCCCGACTCTATTGCCCCCAGCAGAGATATCAATGCAGTAGTCGTAATTCAGAAAATGGGGAAATCTTATCTAAAAGACGACAGTGCTGGCTTTGAACGATTTCAAAATCTCTTTGAGAAGAATTACTTGAAGGGTGAAGTTAAGTACGAGCTTATATCTGAAACCTATAACCCAGTAGATAAATATAAGTCTGGCGAATCAAAAGTTAGGCATCTAGATTATTTTGTGAGTGGCTTATAGAAATGAATTGTTCTGCAAAGCTCTTGGTGAAGTTCTTCAGTGGGGGACGTTCAAATCAAAGTCTTTCTTTTACTTTGACTCATAAGTTTTTGTCAGTTCAATTCATTGTTCGCTGTTTTTATGCATTAGTTGCTTTTTACTCTCTTCAGTCTCTTAGTTTTTGGCCAGACTACTTAAACAAAATAGATCTGGTTCCTCTCTGGCCTGTTTACTGGCTGAACTACGTTGATATTTCTTCTGGAATCACACTTATCTTTTGGTTTTACATCATAGGTGGCTTTTTGGCATTGACCGCTACTCGTTGGCGAACGGCTCGGATTCTTATCTTTCTAGCATTGCTAGAGTTCATGGCATTTGATAATTCATTTGGGAAAATTAATCACGGAGGCCATTTACAGCTTCTACTCAGTTTTATCCTGATATTCCTTCCTCCTGGCTGGTTTTTGGAAAAGCCAGAGAAGGCGATACGAGCAGCCACTTTGATCGTCTTTTCAGGTTGTCAGTCAATGATTATGTTGACTTATACTATGTCCGGCTTCTTTAAAATTATTCAGATACCGATCCAGGCAATACGGAACCAAGTGCATACTTTAATGCCTGAGGCTCTTCCGCTTCAGATTGCCAACCGTTTGGTGCAGACTGATGCGACTAGCTATCTCGGTACTTGGCTAATCGAGCACTATTTTATTGCTTGGCCGTTGATGATCGGTACAATTTATCTGCAATTTTTCTCTCTCTGGGCATCCTTTCGGCCATCGTTACATCGATTGTGGGGATTGGGGTTGATCTGCTTTCATATTGCATCTCAACTGACGATGTCAATCTCATTTTGGAGTAATTGTCTTTGGTTAACGCTTTTCTTTGTGAACTCTCCTTTTGCTCCAAAGCGCTTCGTTTGGCGGCAAATTGTTCGAGATTTGCCTTTATTTGGCTTTGTCTTTATGAAAAAGGGTAAGTTCTTTGCCAACGCAACCCAATAATCCAAGCAGTCTGATACCAAGTGTCTCTCGGGATAGCCCTCACCTCTTTATAGATAGTGTCGTTTTTAGAGGCTAACGGCTATATCCTCACATGCTACCGTGATAAGCCCGTAGGAAAACTCGCGCTCAGCTCATTCTAATAAAGAGCCTCCGTTGGGATGATGAAAGCACGTCCTAACCCATTGAAATTGGTGGGGCAAATAAGCCTGAAATTTATTCGCAGGTAAGTGATGTTACTTTCTAAGACCTGTGTGCACAGTCGGCTAATGGGCAGGCAAAATGAGCTGCATGATTGCTACGTCATGCCAACGACCATGTGTGAAGCCGATCTCTTCTTGAATGCCAACTGTTTCAAACCCAAATTGTTCATGGAAGCGGATGCTGCCTTGATTGGAGGCCACAATTTTGAGAACAACGTGGTGATAATTCAGCTCTACCGCCTTCTGCAGCAAAGCCTTTTGCAAAATACTGCCGTAGCCTTTCCCTGTTTCTGCACTATCGAGATAAATTGAGGTTTCACAGCAAAATCGATAGCCTGTGCGATCGCTATAGCGTTTGACAACACCCCAGCCCAAAATCTGATCGTTGTATACAAGGACTAAGAGAGACTCGCGATCGCAAAATCCTTCCACCCATCGTTGTATATAACCTGCCGATAGTTCCTGCTCATGGAAGGTCATACCGCCGGTTGCGATCGCCTGGTTATAGATCGACGCAACGGCTGAGTAATCCTGTCTTTTGCTTGGCCTCACGCTTATGGAGGCATCTGCTAGGTCCCTACTATCCATTGCATCCTGGTCGAGTGATTACAAATGACTTCAGATCATAGCAGGGGAATACTGCGAGTGCTTGACAGTGAAGCATCCACAATTCCGGAAGCCTTAATCAGAGCTGAATCGCGACCTGAGGCTATCATAGGATTACCAAAGCTTTGAGCCAGCATGATGGAGTCTCTGCTGTCTGTTTTTGAGCCGGAACTGTTCACAAAAGTCTTAATGACCTAGCAAGAATGAATAGATGTCTAGATGACTTCGTGAGTCGTTTAGAACCTGATCCCATCACGCCAGACCCTAACGAGAGAGAGCATGAGGATTCTGATTGTTGAAGATGATGAGCTGAATGCAAAAGCGCTTGAGCTCCTGTTTACCCAACAGAATTATGCAGTGGAGAAGGTCGCAGACGGTCAAGCCGTCGCAGATCTCGTGGAGGCGTTCGAGTACGATCTGATTCTTTCTGACGTGATGCTACCAGGGCTAGATGGCGTCAGTCTCTGTCGACAGTTGCGATCGCAAGGCTGCCCCACTCCCATTTTATTGCTCACAGGCAAAGACAGTGGTCATGACAAGGCCATGGGCCTAGATGCCGGAGCCGACGACTATGTTGTTAAGCCCTTTGATCCAGAAGAGTTAACGGCGCGGGTGCGAGCCCTACTGCGTCGGAGCCAAGGCACTGAAGCCCCCATCCTTGAATGGGAAAATATTCGGCTCGATCCCAAAGCCTGTGAAGTCACCTATGCTGATGTTCTGCTATCGCTAACCCCCAAAGAATATGCACTCCTAGAGCTATTGATGCGCAATAATCGTCGCGTCTTTAGCTGTGGCATGGTCTTAGAGCATCTGTGGACCTACGAAGATACGCCAGGAGAAGAAGCCGTTCGCACCCACATTAAAGGGCTCCGGCAGAAGCTTAAGGCTGCGGGTGCCCCCCCTGACTTAATTGAAACAGTCTATGGGATTGGATACCGCCTCAAGCCCCTTCCTGAACCCGCCAAGCCACAGGTGATGCCAGAAGCTGAACCACAGCCACAGGCCGCCCTCACCGATGTTTGGGTCAAATTCCAGCCTCGGATTAACCAGCAGGTCGGTATCTTAGAGCAGGCTGCCACCGCCCTCACGCAAGGTTCGTTAGCGACAGAACTCCATCAACAGGCGCGACAAGAAGCCCATACTTTAGCTGGAGGACTCGGCACTTTTGGTTATGCCCAAGGGTCGCAGTTCGCGCGCAGCATTGAGCATTTACTCCAGGAGACGATCCTGACCGAGGATCAAGCCTTAGCGCTGCAGCAGAATGTCATTGCGCTGCGGTCTGAAATTAGCCGTGCCGATTTGCCGTCCCTCAGGTCTTTCCCGCCTCAGCCCCCCTACCCCATCTTGGAGCCGTCCACTGCCGGGCCGCGGGAAGGCCTTACCGTTCCGCCCTCTTCCCTAGGCTCTATAGAGGCTCAGATCATGGTTGTTGATGACGATCCCCTTGTTTCGGAGACCGTCACGACCCTCCTGCAACCCTGGGGATTTCAGGTGACAACCCTCACCGAACCGAGTCAGGTTTGGCAGAGGCTGGCCGAACACACCCCTGATTTATTGGTGCTAGATGTTGAGATGCCGAAGATGAACGGCATTGATCTCTGCCAGAAAATTCGCGATGACGCTCGCTGGGAGCAGCTACCGATCATTTTCTTGACGGCCCACACTGAAGCTGAAATCGTCAACCGGGTCTATAGCGTCGGAGCCGATGATTTCGTCAGTAAGCCGATTATGGGGCCTGAACTGATCGTGCGAATTCTCAATCGCTTAGAGCGCACCAGACTGCAGCGGCAGCTCTCTAAAATTGAGCCGCTCGCCGAGGTACTCAAACATGATGAGCGCACCCATCTGTTAGAGCGACTGCTGGATAATGCTGAACAACAGCACAATGAAGCCGCGCTGCAGCAGCAGGTGGCCCAGGAGCAACTCGTGGGAGAGATCGCCGCTCACATTCGCCAGTCTCTAGACTTAAAGGATATTTTGAGCACGGCTGTGACGGAAGTACAGCGAGTACTGGCAACCGACCGTGTCCTGATTTTTAAGTTCAACCCAGACTGGAGCGGCAAGGCACTCGTTGAGTCTTTAGGGGCGACGACCTGGACCTCAGTGCTTGAGATGAAGATTTATGATCCCTGCTTTGCTGAAGCCTACATTGAACCCTTTCGCCAGGGGCACGTTACGGCCTTTGAAGATGTTCACTGTGCTGGGTTGACACCTTGCTATATCGAATTCCTAGAGCAGTTTCAGGTGCAGGCTAGCCTGATCGTACCGATTCTGCAGGGCGATCGGCTTTGGGGGTTGTTGATTGCTCACCACTGCTCTGCCCCTCGACAGTGGCAGCAAAGTGAAATCAATTTGCTCACCCGACTGGCAACCCAGCTGGCCATCGCGCTGCAGCAATCGGAGCTTTATCAGAAATTACAAATTGAACTAGCTGAACGTGAACAGGTGGAAATTGTGCTGCAAGAAGCGCGCAAAAACTTGGAGAGCAAGGTGACCGAGCGTACGGCAGAACTGATCAGCGTCAACCAACAGCTCAACCAAGAACTGTTTGAACGCAAGGCCACCGAGAGCGCCCTGAAGGTTTCTCAAGAGCGCTTTTCAGGCATTTTAGAAATTGCCAACGACGCTATTATTTCCGTCAATGCTTCTGAGGCCATTACCCTTTTTAATCAGGGCGCTGAGCAAATTTTTGGTTACGAATCCTCAGAGGTGATTGGGCAATCCTTAGATCTGCTTCTGCCCAATCAGGCGGAGATGATTCATCGTCAGCGTGTTGCCAGTGGGGGACCGTCGACGCGGATTGCAGAGCGCCAAGAACTCTTTGGTCGCCGTAAAGATGGCACCGAATTTCCAGCTGAGGCTTCGATTTCAAAGCTGGAATTAGAAACTGAAACCCTTTACACCGTCATTCTGCGTGATATTTCACAGCGTAAACAGGCCCAGGAAACGCTGGAGCGCATGAGTCATCAAAACGAGCTAATTCTTAACGCCATTGGCGAAGGACTCTGCGGGCTCAATCTGCAGGGGCAATTCACCTTCGTCAATGCTGCTGCCGAACAATATCTTGGGTACACCGCCGATGACTTAATGAATCAAACCCTTGAAATTCTCTTCCCCAGTGTTCTCGAACCCGACCATCGTGAGCTTGTTCCAGAGGCTTTGGCCTCTATCTATGCTTCACTGCAGGCCGGGACACCGCAGCCGCTATCAGAGGCAATCTTCTGCCGCCGAGACCGTTTCTGCTTCCCGGTGGAATATCTCAGTACTCCCATTCTTGAGCAGGGCAAGATTATTGGCGCTGTGATCACTTTTAAAGACATTAGCGATCGCAAAGTCATGGAGCGGATGAAGGATGAATTCATCTCCATTGTCAGTCATGAACTACGGACGCCCCTCACTTCTATTCACGGGTCTCTACGGATGCTTGCCAGCGGCATGCTCAGCACCCAAGCAGACAAAAACCAGCGGCTGCTCAAGATCGCCGCAGACAGTACCGACCGGCTGGTGCGCTTAATTAACGATGTATTAGACGTTGAGCGCATCGAATCGGGCAACGTGGAAATGAAGCTGCGGCCCTGCTGGGCTGAAGCTCTGATGACGCAGGCCGCCAATACGATGCAGGGGATGGCCGAACAGGAGGGCGTCACCTTGATAGTGCAACCGATCTCCGCGCAGATTCGGGCCGACCCAGATCGGATTTTGCAAACCTTCACCAATCTCCTGAGCAACGCCATTAAATTCTCAACTCGTGGCAGTACCGTATGGCTCAGCGCTGAAACGACACAGCCGCAGGTCCTCTGCTTTAGCGTGCAGGATCGGGGGCGCGGGATTGCTGCGGACAAGATTGACCTGATCTTTGAGCGATTTCAGCAGGCTGATTCTTCTGATACCCGCAATCATGAGGGCACGGGCCTAGGTCTATCGATTTGCCGCAGTATTGTTCAGCAGCATGGCGGACAAATCTGGGTCGATAGTCAGCTGGGGCAGGGCAGTACGTTTTACTTCACCATTCCCCAGCCGACTACGTGAGCGAGTTCAGGCTCGCCACAACGCGCTGTGGCGGCTAGAGATCAACGTTGACGAGAGAGAAACCGCTGCTGCTCTGCCGCTGATTGTCGAGGTGTTCGGATTGCCAATCCATGGGCGTCTGAGCGTTCTCATTGACTGGAGTCGTGCCATCCAACTTGAGAGTTTCAGACGTTTTCCTTTCTGGTCTTTGAGTCTGCGGGGCTTGAAACAAGTTCTCATTGGACTGCGTCAGGGCACCCCCTAAGGCGTCGGCACTTTGTTGCGGCGGCGGCTGGGGGGTAGACTGGGCTGATGCTGGGGGCTGGAATGTTGCGATCGCAAGCGGCAAGCTACAGGCTACGGCTGTGCCCAAGCCTCCGAAAATCATCTTTGTGAGTGAGAACATGATTCTTCCTGGAGTGATTAACAACTGAAAATTGACACAGCGACTATCAGAGATAAGGCAACGTGATGTCCTGTGTAGCGCAATCGCAAGCTGAATGCTTGCAGAAACAAGACAAGCGGATACATTGACTTGCTGATGGAGTCAGATTGATGCGAATGCCTTCCTCACCCGATTTAAATTAAATAGCTCAGAGATGAGAATCACTACAGCTCAATCTGAACATCTGCTGAGACATCCCTCAAATTGGGAACAAAAGCTATAGTTTGAGGAACACAAAAAACTATTTACCCCTCTATGTGTCGTTTGCTTGGCTACCTCGGTCCCTCTGTTCGCTTAGACACACTGTTGCTGAAACCCGAGCATTCACTAATTGCGCAAAGCTACCAACCCCGAGAAATGACCGCTGGGTTGCTCAATGCAGATGGCTTTGGCCTTGGCTGGTACCATCCTGAACAGCCCATTGCACCCTGTATCTATCGTAATACAACGCCCATTTGGAGCGATCAAAACCTTACAAATCTTGCTCACTATGTAGAATCTGGCTGTATGCTCGCCTATGTCCGCAGCGCCACCGTAGGCCAAAGCGTGCAGCTCAGTAACTGCCAGCCCTATCGGCAAGGGCAACTGCTAGGCATTCACAATGGGTTTATTGATCAATTTCGCTCAACACTCTATCGCAAGCTGCGGAGTCATCTAAGCGATCGCTGCTATCAGACCATCGAGGGCACCACCGATTCAGAGCATATCTTTGCCCTCGTCTGCCATGAACTTGAGCAGACCCCTGACTTACCGCTGCAGTCTGCACTGACGGCGACCCTGAAACGCATTACCAACTGGGCCGCAGCTGCCAACATTAGCGTCAGCTTGAACATTGTTTTGAGTGATGGTCAGTCCCTAGTCGCTTCAAGATATGCCTATCCCAACCCCCCTCCTTCCCTTTACTGGGTTCAGGATGACTTATCTCTACCCAGCGGTGTCTTAATTGCGTCTGAGCCAACTTTTGAGAACAAACACTGGACTGCGGTTGCTGAGAACAGCCTCGTAGTCGTCACCCCAGATCAAGAGGTCTATACAGAAACAGTTTAAAATCACTCAGTTTTGCTCTGCCAGACTTGCCGTACCGGAATCAGAAGGCAAACCAGTGTTTTATGAAGTCCCTTAGCTTTTCTACGCCTCACATTGGGGCAAGCTGCTACGCAACCGAGATGAAGTCAGTCTCCACCAAACTGGTAGTAGCAATACCGTCTAGAACAGCAAGTGCTTGATCTTGCAATAAAATTTGATCGCCACTGAAGCTTAGCTCTGCAAAACTTAAGCCGCCTGCTAGGGCAATCAAATCCTCTCCACGTTCAAAATCAGTGATCTGATCAGTGCCATCATCAGACGCGAGTATAAAGGTATCTGAGCCGCTGCCCCCGGTTACCCAGTCATCTCCTAGTCCGCCCGCGAGCAAGTCATCACCACCGCCGCCCAGCAGCGTGTCTTGACCATTCGCACCGTAGAGTTGATTATCGTCATCGTTGCCGAACAAGCTATCGTCGCCACTGCCAGTCAAGACACTCTCAAAGTTTTCAAAGAACTGAACGCCCTCGCGCCTGTCACCGACGAATCCTTCGGCAATACGAACATTTATATTGCGGCCATCACTGGGTAAGAACCGGATAGCATCGTTCCCCTCTCCTCCATCAAAGAAGTCAACGCCACTAAAGTCATTAACAATCACGGTATCGTCACCGGACCCGCCGTCAATGACGTCGTTACCGGACCCACCTTTTAAGATGTCATTTCCCGCACCGCCTTCGAAGGTATCATTGCCTGCACCACTAAACAGCTCATTGTTATTCGCATCGCCAAACAAGCTGTCGTTGCCGCTGCCGGTTAGGACACGCTCAAAGTTTTCAAAGAACTGACCGCCCTCGCGCCTGTCACCGACGAATCCTTCGGCAATACGAACATTTATATTTCGGCCATCACTGGGTAAGAACCGGATAACATCTTTTCCCGATCCTCCGTCAAAGACGTCAACGCCACTAAAGTCATTAACAATCACGGTATCGTCACCTGCGCCACCTGTAAGGCTATCGTCACCGGCCCCTCCTTTGAGGGTATCGTCACCAGCCTCACCCGCTAAAGTGTCATTACCTTCCTGACCGCGTAGAACGTCATCTCCAGCACCACCATTCAAGACATCACCACTGTTTCCCCCGATCAACGTTTCATTTTCGTTTATTGAGGCGGGAACCCAGCGTCCAATCTCGCCAGAGAAAACATTCGCAAAATATAAATTTGAGTCTGGTCCCACCGAAATCTGAGTGATTCCTAGCTCCTCATCCGCAAAAGGAATAGCTGAATCGATATTCCCTTGCTCGTCGAAAAGTAGAGCACTGACCCCACCCACGGTATTGTCGGCAAAGAAAAGTGCTCCCTCATAAAAATCAGGATAAGCTTCGCCTGTGTAAAAGTCGCCGAGCGTAATCGAGCGGGAGGTGGGATGGCGGAGTGCAAAGAGGGGGGCTGTTACATCTGATGCACCTTGAAAGAGAGTCTCGAACTCAGGCAGATCAGCCAGGGCTTCGGTCCTACGGCTAACGCCGTTGCCGCCTTCAAACAATGGCCAACCAAAGTTTTCCCCCCGCCCAGTATTTATCTCTTCCCAGTTTGTCCAGCCGACATCACCAATAAAGGGGACACCTGTCTCTGGATGAAGCGTATAGCGCCAAGGGTTCCGCAGGCCGTAGTTATAAATCTTGGACTGAGTACTGGTGGTATCGCCATCGAAGAACGGGTTGTCTGCATATCCCTCGCCCGTCAGCGGGTCAATGCGAAAGAGCTTACCAAAGGGATTATCTAGGCTCTGCAGTAGCTCTGCCTGCTCCGGTGTGGGTGTATTACCAACCTGGGTTCCATCTCCATGGGTAAAGAAGAGAGAGCCATCTTCTGCAAACTTAATGGCCCCTGCTGCGTGAAAGTTACTGACGGGAGGCGTTTCTAACAGAATGACTTCGCTACCGGGCAAGACCTCTCGATAACCTGAGGCGGGGTCCGCTTCCACACGAACCAGCCGCGTCGGGCGTAGAGTATTAGACGTGTCCGGCTCCACGCCAGGGGCATCGTAGGAATAAGCTAGGTACACGTAGGGACTTTCAGGAAAATCGGGATGAACAGCTAGCCCCAATAGTCCCCGTTGCCCACCCGTATTCACCTGCTCAGAAATATCAATGAAAGGCTGCTCTAAGAGTTCACCATTGTCGAAAATTTGGACAACGCCATCTAGATTGGCAATGAACATCGTCCCATCAGGTGCCCAGTCAAAGGCTGTTGGTCCGGGTGGTGCAGAAAACCGCGCGACTCTTTCTCCCTCGGCTAAACCTGAAACAACGACTTCGCGCTCGAACGTAAAGGGAGCCTCATCGTTATCTACAATCGTCAATTGGGCACTGCTCTGCACGCCCAAATTGCTGCCAACGGGATCAGTCAGCGTTAGAGTAAGGGACTCATCGAACTCTTGTAGCTCGTCTTCTAGAATGGGGACCGCAAATGTTTGACGTGCTTCACCTGGTTGGAAGGTCACAGTGCCCGAAACAGAGGCAAAGTCTAGGCCAGCACGCGCGTAGTCGTCGCCCAATGCATAATTGACCGTAGCGGTGCGATCGATATTGCCTGTACGGACAATATCGATGCTTGCTTCCCCTGCGTTTTCACCAATACTGTATTCTGCATCCTCGAAGGCGACAGTATCTTCATCTGTGGTGTCATCATCTGTAATCGTAATAACCGCAGACCGGATAGCTCCCAGGACAGCGCCGATGGGGCTACCAATGGCAATATTAAAGGTCTCATCAACCTCTGGCTGATTGTCTGCCAGAATCGGAACTCTGACATCTATTTTTGTTTCGCCGGGGCCAAAGGTTAAGGTTCCAGAACTACCTGTATAGTCACTTCCATCTCTGGCTGTTCCATCGTTGATGGAGTAGTCTACTGATATTGTGCCGTCGCTGCCTTCTGTGCGAAGAACAGAAATGATGGCCTCTTCGTCACCTTCACGGACTCGAATTGCGCCTAATTCCAATGAAAGAATGCCTGGATTGTCCAAAATGTCCCCCGTTCTTTACTTGCTAAACAACTCTGTGATTGACCAGAACTGGACCAGCTATTACTATAGGGCTTGTTTCAGTGAAAGTACGTTAAATTACGGGTGTTTTTATGTTAAGTTATGACTCCTGTAAAACAGATGATTATGACTGTGACCCAGAGGTCCATCCGCGCGATTCAACCCTTGACCCATAGTTGCTACAGTGAACAGTAGCTGTACCGTAAGGGAGATCAAATCATTGCTGGACGATAACGCCAAGCGTACCCTACTGCGCCATCTTCCTCACCCTCTCAATATCTGCGGCGTCAAAGAGGGTGAAGAGATCAATGGCTTTACCCTAAGCTGGACAACCCAGGCTTCTTTTAAGCCACCCATGATTGCGATCGGCGTCCGTCAAGACTCACGCTCCCACGCCATGATTAAAGCGAGTCAAGTCTTTGCCGTAAGCTTCTTAGATAAAAGCCAGAAAGACATGGCAGAGACTTTCTTCAAGCCCCAAAAAGGTGAAGGTAGCAAATTCGGCGATGTGGACTATACCTTGGGTGAAGCCACTGGCTGTCCGATTATTCAGTCTGCTTTGGGCTATATCGAATGTCGAGTGAGGGGCAGTCTAGAGGAGGGAGATCACTCCATCTTTCTAGGGGAAGTTGTCGCGTCTGAGCTTTACCGAGAGGGAGAGCCACTCTTGCTGCAGGATACACCTTGGCAGTACGGCGGATAGTCAGTGTTCAGTCTTGACCACCGTTGGGGAATACTAAAGAATATAGCGGCTGGCCTGCTAAACGAATTCTTATGATTGCCCTCTGGGCTTCAATACGCTGGTTAAGAGAGTAACGACATTATGTTAACTGGATTCCCGAATATCCTGAGCCGACTGCTGGTGGGTTCTGTACTGGTCTCTACGGTGGCTTTAGCGCCACAGGCTGCAAGGACTCAGACCCCTGGGGATATTGTGGTGATTGGTGACTCCCCACTGGAGTGGTCTGAGTTTCAATCCTATTGGACTCAGTTGCTGAATCTCAACGCTCCATCAGCCCCCGCAGAGACGCAAACCGCCGCATCTGGTGCTCAGGGTGAAGATCCTCAAGCACTGGCGAAAAAGCTGGAAAAGAATTTGCGGGTGAGCAAGCTGCGGCTTGATCCGATTATTCGTCTTAATGGCTCCTCGCTCGCGGCGGGTTCGCTGACAAATGGCAACAAAGAAGCTGTGACTGTGGCTAGCGTCAATTTTGAAATTATTGACTCCAGCGGTCAGCTCGTGCAAACCGGGAGTGCAGCACCTCAGCCTTCGACTTTAGCCCCTGGGCAGACTGTCACCTTCCAGGCCGAGCTGCTGACGGTTCCCGCTGATGCAGGCTACAAAATTCGCCTCTCTAGCGATGCCTTTGTGGTTCAAGGTGGCGTTTAACGCTGTCAGGTTCGCTCAAAACTCTAGCCATCAAATAGATAGAAACCCTCAGTGCTGGCAACAATTTTGTCTGAGTGCTGGGGGTTTTGAGTCTAAATTGAGCAATGGGATGCGACGATATGGAGAGTACTATCCTTCTATGTTTGAGCATGGCTTAAACCGTGTCTGACTCCACGAATCCCAACTCAGAAATTCGTCGTCTCTTGGATGTGATGCCGGCCTCGGGTCGCATGAATTCCAAAATTGTTCAGGCTCCTTTGCAGTCCCAGGTGATTGACTGTGGCGGCTCTATTTTGCGTTTAGAAAAGCGCCCGATCACGATTAATTTTGACCTGTGGAGTCAGCTCCCGCAGCCACAGTGCGATTTACTCCTCCTGAGAACAGTGGGCTGGCTCAAAAGCAGTCGCTGGCTGAAGCCAGATCTTTATCAGGGGGGAGCGGTTGCTGGTCTGGTTGGAACGCTGGTGGAGTTGGTGCAGGGAGATGCGGTGGGGGTGGTCGTGGCTGCAGGCTTAGGTGCGATCGCAACCACTCAAATCTGGCGTAACACCCGTGGTCTGCCGGTAGAGCTAGAGGCTGATAATCTGGCCCTCAAGGTGGCTCAACGCCGTGGCTATTCTGAACCTGAGGCCGCCCAGCATCTCATGCAGGCGATTAAGGCCGCAGCCCAATTGGAAAAACGGGCGAGCTTGACCTTCAATGAACTGATTCGTAGTCAGAATTTACTTGCGATCGCAGGTTTATCAACCGTAGATATCCCGCAAGATCTGCGATCGTAATCTCTTAATCTCGTCTCAAGACCGGTCCTTCAGCCAGCTTTTGAGCTGGTCTTTAAGCGCCTGACGATGTGCTGCAAACTGCTGATGCCGGTGGCCATTCGCTCCTGAGGGATGCGGAAACCCGAAAAGACACCTGGCTTCGTCTAACACATGGGTGTTGACCAAATGCCGGATGGCCCGCGTTGCCCCCTCGCCCATCGGAATGATTAACGCTTTCGGGAGCTGACTCAGTTCTTGCCCCAATAGGTGATCAACCATTTGCATCTGAATACTGCGGCTCAGCATTTTAGGATTGTGGCCAGTGTAGTTGCGATGGCAATAAAAAACCGGATAGCGAAGGGCAGAGGTCGTGTGAACAAGATCGGCACGGTTCTCAAAAATAGCAGCCGACGAAGTGAGTCCTAGAACTGTAGCGAAGTCTAATGCATCCAGCATCTTCAGCAGATTTCGCCGCATGGGTCCGGCAAAAGACATCCGTCGCTTGATTTCTGACATAACCCATTGCCTATTTTGGCCCACATCAGGGACCTTCATCAGCTCTGCAGCAAGACGATAGGACAACTCCATCTGCTGCCAGCCGGGGGTCAGGCCCACCAGAGCGACTTTGGCTGCTTTACGCACGTATCCTAGAGGGGCATAGTAAATCTCTAGCCGCCGTTCAGCATACAGCCGAAAATGGGGAGTATGTAGCTGTGCTTTAGAAAGTTTCTCGGGTACGGCAAGCGCCTGTATCGACTCAGAATAGGTCTCGAAGAGTTGTTCAGCGGGACAGGTGAGCCAATGCATCAGTCAGTTGACTAGGGTTTACGACTCTCCCAAGCTATCAATATTTTTCGGGTAGCTTCCAAGGCTTGTTCTGCAACTACAATTGATCGGCGTACTGTTCAGTTATGTCCATGTCTGGTCACCATCAAGATCTCGTCGGCTTCATCTGGAATATTGCCAACAAGCTCCGTGGCCCCTACCGTCCGCCTCAGTATCGAAAGGTAATGCTGCCGTTGGTGGTGCTCCGGCGTTTAGATGCGGTCTTGGAAACCACTAAAGAGCAGGTAATTGCGGAGAAGATCCACCTGGATGCAAAGGGTTTTAAGGATGTGGCGCTGGAAAAAGCCCTGTCTAAAGTTGCCGTGGGGAAAGAGCGATCGCAGCCCCTATACAACACCAGCCAGTGGACCTTTACGAAGCTCCTCGGCGATCCACCAGGAATTGCCAGCAACTTAGTGGCCTACATCAATGGGTTCTCGCCCCGAGCGCGGGACATTTTTGAGAAGTTTGAGTTTGAAAACGAAATTGAAAAACTGGATGAGAACAACCGGCTGTTCTTGATCATCAAAGAGTTTTGCAGCTCTCAGATTGACCTCTCGCCCCAGGCTCTCTCAAATTTACAGATGGGGTACTTGTTTGAAGAGCTGGTCCGTAAATTTAATGAGCAGGCCAACGAAGAGGCGGGCGACCATTTCACCCCGCGTGAAGTGATCCGATTGATGGTGAATCTGCTGTTCAGCAATGAAGAAGATGTCTTTAAGCAGGGCATCTACAAAACTATCTATGACCCCACAGCCGGAACGGGTGGGATGCTGTCAGTCTCGGAGGAATATATCAAGGCCCAGAACCCGGATGCCAACCTAGAGCTGTTTGGGCAGGAATATAACCCGGAAGCCTACGCCATCTGCTGCTCTGATCTGCTGATTAAAGATGCCCCCATCGACAATCTGGTGTTCGGCGACACGCTGGGTCTCAAGGAGGCCAAGAACAAGGCCAATAACTTTATTCCCCACGATGGTCATGGGGAGCAGCAGTTTCACTACATGCTGGCGAATCCGCCGTTTGGGGTGGAGTGGAAGCCGGAGGAGTCTGCGGTTAAGGAAGAACATAGGGAGAAGGGATTTAGCGGGCGGTTTGGTCCGGGGCTACCGCGTATCAATGATGGGTCGCTGCTGTTTTTGCTCCATATGATCTCCAAAATGCGTCCGGCTCCGGTGGACGGGGGCGATGGTTCTAAGATTGCGATCGTCTTTAATGGGTCGCCGTTGTTTACAGGAGATGCCAACAGTGGCGAGAGCAATATCCGCCGCTGGATTATTGAAAATGACTGGCTAGATGCGGTGGTGGCGCTGCCGGATCAGATGTTTTACAACACGGGCATCTACACCTATATCTGGCTGGTGACGAACAAGAAGCCGCCCCATCGACAGGGACAGGTGCAGTTGATTGACGGCACTCGTCATTTCCAGAAGATGAAGAAGAGTTTAGGCAACAAGCGCAATGAACTCTCGGATGCCCACATAGCGGAACTGGTGCGGCTGTACGGGAACTATGACCATAATGCTGCCAGTGAGTTCGGGGAAGAGTCGCGGGTCTGCTCTAAGATTTTGCCGAATCAGGCGTTTGGGTTCTTGAAGGTGACAGTGGAGCGACCGTTACGACTCAATTTTCAGGCAAGTCCTGAACGAATAGAGCGGCTGTGGGAGCAGTCGGCGTTTAGTAATTTGGCGACGAGTAAGAAGCGCAAAGATTTGGCGGCTCAGCAGGCTGAGATTGAGGCAGGGGAGCGGCTGCAGGCGGCGATCATTGAGATGCTAGAGACGTTGGATTCGGGGGTGTTGTATTGCGATCGCACCCAGTTTCTCAAAACCCTAAACCAGGCCCTAAAAGCAGCAGATCTAAAGCTAGCTGCAGCGGTGAAGAAGATGGTGTTGGCTGCTTTGAGTGAGCGAGACTCGACGGCGGAAATTTGCCGAGATAAGAAGGGCAATCCTGAGCCGGATAGTGAGCTTCGGGATACGGAAATTGTGCCGTTGCCTGCAGAGATTAAGCTACCGCTACCGTTGGGCTATGACGGTGAGACGGGATTAGATCAGCTTTTGAGTTTGGTGAAGGGGCACTGTGAGAACTATCTGCGGACGGAGGTGTTGCCCCATGTGCCGAATGCTTGGATTGACTATCGCAAGACCAAGGTGGGGTATGAGATTCCGTTGAATCGGCATTTTTATGTGTATGAGCCACCCCGTCCGTTGGCGGAGATTGAGGCAGATATTAAGGCGCTGGAGAAGGATATTGTGGCGATGCTGGGGGAGATCGTGTGATGAGATTGTTGCGACATGTCGCAACAATTGGCAAAGGAGGATAGCTGCAAACGGGAATTCTGGTAATACTGGTAATAGGAGATATACAGCCTTGATTAGGGAGGCAGCATGAGAATTGCTGAAAATCGCGATCGCACATTGACTCACCTATGATGATGCAGTTCAATTTCAAAGGAATGGGTTAGAGGTACCAAAGGTACTGCGTTAGCCCCCTAAATCCCCCACGGGTAGGGGACTTTGAACTCTTACTCTTGCCAGACTATGAAAAAGAATGCTCTAATTTTGCCTACACTGTCAACGGATTTTTTGCTGCAATCAAGTCCGCTTTGTATTCAGTCTGTATCACGCAAAACTTGTAGGACAGATAAATCTTCAAGTCCCCCAGAATGGGGGATTTAGGGGGCGAGTGCAACATGAACAGCGATCTAAACTCCGTGCAGGCAGAGGCACTCAAAAAAGCGAAAGAGGCTGAGGTAATAGCTCTATTAAGAGCAGGTGAAATCAGCAGTGGTAGAGCGGCTAACGTATTGGGGATTTCTCGACTAGAGATGATTGAGCGTATGGGGAAATTGGGAATCCCATTATTTGATGATTCCCTGGAGCTTGAGGAACTGCAGCAGGAAGTTGAGCAAGCCAGTGCTTTGCTTGAGCGGGCAAATGCTGAAATTCTTGGAGAATTTTAATTAATGGGGAAACATCAGCTTTATCCGAAATATAAAGATTCTGGAATTGATTGGATAGGAGAGGTTCCAGAGTTTTGGTTACTCAAACGTCTCAAATTCTCGGCTTATTTGGTTAATCAAAAAATTGATGCTGAGAGTAGTACTCTTCCCTATATGGGATTAGAGCATATTCAATCGTGGACTGGAGAACGGATTAAGGACTCTAATGCCTCTAGTGAGGGAATTGGCTCCCACTTCTTGCCTAATGATGTTCTGTTCGGAAAGCTGAGACCATATCTAGCCAAAGTACACTTGGCTAAACATGAGGGACTAGCTTCGACAGAAGCACTGGTTTTGCGTAGCAGAGATAGTATTTTTCCTCCTTTCTTACGCTATTACTCAGTTTCTAGAGATTTTATTCATATAGTTGACTCCTCAACTTTCGGTACAAAGATGCCTCGCGCGAGCTGGGACTTCATAGGAAATCTGGCGATACTTGTCCCATCCCTCCCAGAACAACAAACGATCGCAACTTTTCTCGACCACAAAACGGCCCAAATCGACGCTCTGATTGCCAAAAAAGAAGCCCTCCTAGAAAAGCTCGCCGAAAAACGCACCGCCCTCATCAGCCAAGCCGTCACCAAAGGACTCGACCCCACCGTCCCCATGAAAGACTCCGGCATCAAATGGCTAGGCGAAATTCCAGCCCATTGGGGAATAGCAAAGCTGGGGTACTTTGCTAGCATCGGTAACGGCTCAACCCCTAAGCGTGACAAAGCAGAATACTGGTCTAGAAAAGATTTTCCTTGGCTCAACAGTAGCAAAATCAATGAGGAAATTATTGTAGAGGCAGAGCAGCATATTTCCAAACAAGCGCTAGAGGAGTGTCATCTACCAGTTGTGCCCGCAGGAAGTGTATTAATTGCCATTACAGGCGAGGGGCAAACTCGTGGGCGTTCTGCATTACTTAGCTTTGAAGCAACCATTAGCCAGCATTTAGCCTCTATTCAACCTATCTCTGAGGTCATGGGTGCAATTTATCTTCGGAGATACTTGCAAGCTGCTTATCAATGGCTTCGGAATGAAAGTAATGGTGCCGGTAGTACACGGGCTGCACTAACTTGCGATTTTCTGAAAAAGATAAACATCTTGCTGCCACCTCTAAACGAACAAGTGTGTATTATCAATTTTTTGGATTCGAAACTAGAAATAGACCATAGCTTGGCATCTGCAACACAGATATCTTTAAAAAAGCTCAAAGAATACCGCACCGCCCTCATCACCAACGCCGTCACCGGCAAAATCGACGTCCGCAACGTAAAACTCCCCCAACCCACTCCAACGGAACTGCTGGCCACTCTCCCCGATATTGAAGAGGAATTCCCTGATGTCGATGCAGGTTTACTGCCTCTAGATGAAATTTCCATCTGAACCAAACTCTCAACGCATTATGGAATAAGCCTCTTGCCTTACATAAGATTGTTTATATGTAATGTTGAGTCCCTAAAATTACATATAGCTTTTCCCCTTGGCACCTACATATACATCTACACCAGCCTGATCAATCTCCGAAAATCGATAGAAACCTTCTATGACACACAATCGCAGAGAGTCAAGAAACGATGACCCTTCAGCAGCTCCACCAAAAACTATTAGCCCTAACCCCTGAAGAGAAAGCCCAGGCCATCCAACTGCTTGTAGGTAGCCTTAGCGATATCTGGATTGGCATCGAAAAAAATTCAGGCGTTATGGGGGGCGATGCTTGTATCCGTCAAACCCGCATCACAGTTTGGCAACTCATCAGCCTGCGCCATCAAGGTGCAACCGAAGCCGATCTACTTGAAGATTACCCTGCTCTGACCGCTGCTGACCTTACCAATGCATGGCACTATGCCGATCTTCATACCGATGAAATTGAAGCCGCACTTCAGCGGCAAGCAGCAGCCTAAACAATGTCAGAACCATATCAGGCAAGACTCTACGCTGACGAAGGATTCTCCAAAAAAGTCAGCGACTATCTACGGGAATTGGGCCATGATGTCTTGACCGTTCAAGAAGCTGGACAAGCCAATCAACGCATTCCTGACGAGGATGTTTTAGCGTTTGCGATCTCACTTGATCGCGCAGTCATTACTGTTAATCGAGCTGACTTCATTCGTTTACACAAAAGTTCTCCTGACCACGCAGGTATTATCGTTTGTACCGAAGATCTCAATCGTCAACGGATGTCAGAGAGGATTCATGCCGCCATTCTCAGCGCAGGTAACTTAACGGGACAACTCGTTCGAGTCAATCGTCCAGCCCAAAGTAGTTAAACCCTTTTCGGTCACTTCTCATGCTCAAAGAAATCAACTTTGAAGACGCCATTGAGCAATCCCTAACCACCGCAGGCGGCTACAGCAAAGGCGACCCCCACGACTACGATAAAGAGCGCGCCCTCTTCCCCGCCGACATCATCCACTTCATCCAGACCACCCAACCCAAATTCTGGACCCGCTTCACCACCCTCAACCCAGACAACGCCGATACCATCCTCCTCGATAGCCTCACCAAAGAGCTACAGAGCAAAGGGATGCTCACTATTCTCCGCAACGGCTTCAAATGCTTCGGCAAAACCGTCCGCCTTGCCTACTTTGCCCCCAACACCGGCATGGACCCCGACGCCTACACCCGCTACACCCAAAATCGCCTCACCCTCACTCGCCAAGTCAAAACTGCCAGCGGAGCTATTCCCGATCTCGTCATTGCCGTTAATGGTTTACCCATCGCCTCCCTAGAGCTAAAAAACCCCACCAGCGGCCAAACCGTAGACCACGCCCAGCAGCAGTACAAAGACCGCGACCCCAAAGAACTGCTGTTTACCTTCAAACAGCGCTGCCTCGTTCACTTTGCCGTAGACCCCGATCGGGTCTACATGACCACCAAACTCGAAGGCAAAGACACCTTCTTTCTGCCCTTCAATCGCGGCCACCACCACGGAGCCGGGAACCCACCCATCGACGGCGATGTCCGCACGAGCTACCTGTGGCAAGCGGTGCTCACCAAAGACAGCCTCATGGGTATCCTGGCGCGATTTCTCCATTTAGAAGTTAAAGAAACTAAGGTTGCCACCGCCAAAGGACTCAAGCGCCACCAGAGAGAAGCCCTGATTTTTCCGCGCTACCATCAGCTCGATGTCGTTCGTAAGCTCACGAACCACGCCTGGGAACATGGCTCTGGGCATAACTACCTGATTCAGCATTCCGCCGGGTCTGGCAAATCTAATTCTATTGCTTGGTTAGCCCATCGCCTCTCCAGTCTCCATGACACTAACGATCAAAAAGTCTTCCATTCCGTTGTTGTTATCACCGATCGCGTCGTCCTCGATAAACAGCTTCAAGACACCATCTACCAGTTTGAACACAAGCAAGGCGTCGTCCAAAAAATCGAAGACAACACTCAACAGCTTGCCACCGCCCTTGCTGATGGCGTGCCCATTATCATTTCCACCATCCAAAAATTCCCTTTCATTACCCAGGCGATTCAGACCTTAGAGAAAAAAGGTCAAACTATCGAAATTGCCACCCAAGGCAAACGCTTCGCCATCATCGTCGATGAAGCTCACAGCTCTCAAAGTGGCGAAACCGCGATGGAACTCCGCAAAATCCTCAACAAAGACGGCATTGAGTCCGCCATTGCTGAACAGTTCCTTGACCTCGAAGAAGACAATCTCAGCGATGTTGCCCAAGAGAATTTACTGCGGGAACAGCTCAAGCGCACCAAACAGCCCAACCTCAGCTTCTTTGCCTTTACCGCCACCCCCAAATTCAAAACCCTCGCCGTCTTCGATGAACCCGGAGACAGCGGCCAGTCCCCCTTTCATCTCTACAGTATGCGGCAGGCCATTGAAGAGAATTTCATTATGGATGTCCTGGCCCACTACGCCTGCTACCAGCGCTATTACGAACTTGTCCAAGCCATTGAAGAGGATCCTGAAGTTCCCCGCCGCAAAGCTGCCCGCGCCCTAGCCCGCTTTGTCGATCTACATGACTACAACATTGCCCAAAAAGTAGAAATCATGGTGGAGCATTTCCGCACCCACACCCGCCACAAAATTGGCGGTCGGGCCAAGGCGATGGTGGTCACCAGCTCTCGCGAACATGCCGTCCGCTACAAGCTAGCCTTTGATCAGTACATCAAAGACAAAGGCTACACCGACGTGAAATCCCTCGTGGCTTTCTCGGGTGAAGTCGCTCTCAAAGACTATCCCAACCAGAAATTTACCGAAGTTGGGATGAACAACGGCGTCAAAGAAGCTGAACTGCGGGAAAAGTTTGACACGGAAGAATACCAGGTGCTGCTGGTGGCCGAAAAATACCAAACCGGATTTGACCAGCCGCTGTTGCACACAATGTACGTCGATAAGCGGCTGGCTAATATTCAAGCAGTGCAGACCCTTTCGCGACTCAATCGCACCACCCGAGGCAAAACCGATACCTTTGTCCTCGACTTTGTGAACGATCCTGATGAAATCTATGCTGCCTTCAAGCCCTACTATGAAATGACTCCCATTGGTGGGCAGTCTGATCCGCAACAGCTTAATGATTTAGCCTATCGCCTTAGTCAATGGCAGCTTTATGATGACGATGATATTAATCGCTGGTGCAAGATCTGGTTTTGCGATCGCATCAATCCCACTGGCCGCGAACACAAGCAGCTCAACAGCATCCTCGATCAGGTCGTTGAACAGTACCTGACCCTTACAGAAGAGGATCAAGCCCTGTTCAAAAGCCAATTAGCCAGCTTTCGGAACCTTTATCTCTTCCTCTCTCAAATTATTCCCTACCAAGACTCCGATTTAGAAAAGCTGTATACCTTTGGCCGCTACCTGCTCACCAAGCTTCCCCGCACGCCAGACAGTACCCAAATCAACGTTGACGATGAGGTTGAACTCAAATACTATCGCCTCCAAAAAATTAGCGAGGGTGCAATCAGCCTCAAAGCAGGGGAAGCTGAAGGTCTCTATGGTCCCAAAGAAGTCGGTACAGGCCAAGCTGATGAAGACGTTCTGCTCTCAACCCTCGTGGACAAGCTCAACGATCGCTTTGGCACAGACTTCACCCCAGCCGATCAGCTCTTCTTCGAGCAAATTCGCGAAGTCGCAATCACCAACACTCAAATTCAGCAGGCTGCTGAGGCCAATACCATTGAGAACTTCGCCCCTGTCTTTTATAAGCTGCTCGAATCCCTCTTCATCGAACGTATGGAAGACAACGAAGACATCTTTCTCCATCTCATGAACGATGAGGGTTTTCATAAAATCGCGGCCCAGTATTTAATGCAGGCCGTCTATCATCAAATTCATAAGCGACAGGATAGAGAGTGATTTGGACAGGGATGGTGCGGGGTAAATATGAACATTGACGATGCAATAGCCGTTAGCGAAGCTCCTCCCTCGGAGGCAGGCCGGTTGGAGACCATCGCAACTCAATTCATCCAGCTTGTCCTCAGCAATATTAACCGCGAATATCCCCATAGCGGCAAAGTTTGGCTCAATAGCGAAGCGGATATCAAATCTCCCCGAGAGGTTCACCCAGCTTTTTATGGCTGTCTAGACTGGCACTCCGCGGTTCACGGTCACTGGTTACTGGTGCGCTTAGCCCGCTGCTTCCCGGAGGCATCCTTTCAGACCTCTGTGAGAACTGCACTCGATGGCAGCCTCACCCCTGTCAATCTGCAGCAAGAAGCGACTTACCTGAAGCAACACCCCTTGTTTGAATGCCCCTACGGCTGGGCCTGGCTCCTGCAGCTCGCGACGGAGCTGCGCGAATGGTCAGATCCGCAAGCCACCGTCTGGCTGTCGGCGCTTGAACCCTTAGAAGCCACTGTTGCTAGCCACTTTCAGCACTGGCTACAGAACCTAGAGCAGCCGAATCGAACGGGGGTACATGCCAATACAGCCTTTGCGTTGGGATTAGCCTTTGACTGGACCCGCACCTCAGGACATCAAGCACTCGCCGACCTCATTCACGATCAGAGTCGCCGCTTTTATCGACAGGACCGAGATTATCCATTTTGGCTCGAACCGTTAGGCTATGACTTCATCTCCCCTAGCCTGTCAGAGGCCGATCTGATGCGACGGCTACTTCGGCCCGCTGCGTTTGCTAACTGGCTAACGGATTTCTTGCCCTCATCAGCGCTAGAGCAAAGAGAGTGGCAGCTTGTCTCAGCCAAGAATCCCGAAAATTATCAGCAAGCGCACTTTCGGGGACTTCACCTCAGCCGAGCTTGGATGCTGGAGGGACTATGTTCCGGCCTACCCTCTGACGATCCGCGCATAGAGTACCTGAACGCAAAAGCAGCTCAGTATTGGCAGTTCACTAGGGCTGACATCACCGATGAGCACTATGCCAGCAGTCATTGGGTAGGGACATTTGCCGTTTATCTACTCACCAAGCGTGGATTGCACCACTAGAAATGTGGATTGCACCACTAGAAATATAGGGTTGGGAGCAATATCTTCGTCTAGCACGTACAGACAGATGTGCATTCTCACCCTTCTCTCTGTGTTGGGAAATATAGAGCAGAGTAGACCTTTCAGGAGGACTCTAAGGCCGATTGCCCCATCAATCTGAGAAAGGAACGATTTTTTGCATAGTTGAACCATGGCTCTTGGGGAGCAGGCATGAGGAGTGAACGCGATGCAGATAAAGTTGGATATCCAAATTCTTGGACTGCTGGCAGAAGCATTTTATTCACTAACTGAATCTCTAGGTCAGTAATATTCTCTTTCCAGGTGTGGAGGGGAGAGAGTGAAATCTTCTGAAATGCTTGGTTACTGCTACTGTTGCCACCCCACGGCTTACCTAGAAGTGTCGGCTGTATCAGGCTTTCAGAGAACTTTATATTGAGAAAGTCTGCGATCTGCTGCATGACTTCTTGCGTAGAAGTGAGTAAATCTTCATACCTAATGACTAAATAGTTCTTGATGAAGAGCTGATTCTTATGCAGGTTATAGTATGAGTTATGCAATGACTGAGCCATGCCTCCCAGGTAGGGATAGCAAGATTTTGTTTTTGATTTTCTGAGCGCAACTATCGTTGAATAAGGATTACGAATGATATGAATAAATTTACTATCTGAAAACATGTGGCTCAGCAACGGTGCATACTCAGCATTCTCTACTGATTTTTCAACAAGCCGAATATTGCAGTCTAGCGTCTTGCCTGTCAGAGAGTAATAGAGTGAGTTTACGTACGCGATAAAGAGTTCTGTATTCGTTTTGGGGTTGCTGCTTTCTAGGCAACTACGAAATAGGTCCAAATCACAAGCATCTGGAAGAACAGAGTCTGAATAAGGATTCTTATTTTTGTTGCGGCTCTCGATGCTATTAATTAGCGCTGTATATTTTTCTTCTATACTCAAATCGTGAGGCCAAGACCGCTGCAATCTATAGTCTACCCAGTACCCCATACACTTGAAGAAGTGCATTTCCATGGGAGCTGCGAATAGCTCAGAATGGCTATCTAATAGACTTCTGAGTAAACTTGTGCCGCTTTTGTGTGAGCCGAGTAAGAAGATGGGGCTTTTTAGTTGATTGCTGGCAGGGTTCATTTTGGGCGCTAAGTTTTGAGCTATTTGCATCAATAAAAATCCCTCTCCTGAAGGGGTGACGAGGCTACTTTAATTGTTTGGTTAGAGCCGTTTTCTATAAATGATTTTGAGGGTGCTGGAGGAATATTATGCAGTATTGGTGCCTATGCTTAGATTGGCGACAGCTTAGGGTTGGCTTAACCCCTCGGCATCACGCTGATAGCGTAGCACTGCTTTTGGTCTGTGTCAGTTTTGTCGGTGGCCGCGCTATGCTGGCTCTTGCTCTAAAATGGTTGACCGCCACATCACCAGCGCTGCTTTTTTGTTAGGCCGAAAGACGAACCTGACCAAATTTGCGATCGCGTTTCCCATACTCCTTCAACGCTTGATGAAAGGCCGATTGATCAAAATCAGGCCACAGCGTATCGGTAAAATATAGCTCGGTGTAGGCTATCTGCCAGAGCAGATAGTTACTAAGGCGCGTTTCCCCACTGGTGCGAATCAGCAAATCAGGGTCAGGGATGTCGCTGGTATAGAGCTGTTGACTGAGCACTTTTTCTGTAATTTCGGTAGGGTCTAGCTTCCCTTGCTGGACCTGCTGGGCAATCTTTTGACAGGCATGAATCATCTCTGAGCGACTGCCGTAGTTCGCCGCCACCATCAGATGCACGGATTGATTCTCTGCTGTGGCTTTTGTCGCCCGCTCAATCTGGCGCTGCAGAGAAGGCGCTAGCGCGTCTAGATCACCGATAAAAGAAATGCGAACCCCTTCGCGGTTCATTTCTGCTAGCTCTTTCTTCAAGAGTCGCTCAAACAAAAGCATTAAAAAATCAACCTCTTCTGTCGGACGACGCCAGTTCTCCGTCGAAAAGGCATAGGCCGTTAGCGTGGGAATCTCCCAGTCTTTGCAGCAGCGCAGCAGCGCCTTCAGGGTTCTAGCCCCCTGTCGATGGCCTGCCACCCGTGGAAAGCCTTGGCGGGTCGCCCAGCGGCCATTGCCATCCATAATCACCGCGACGTGTTGAGGCAGGCATTGTGGGTTGAGGTCTATCGGTAGGGGTGAAAGATTCTGAGCGATCATGGTTTTAGATACTGTCTTGCGGGTTGAAAAATGAGCAGGGCATAAGACCCTGCGCTTGATAGTGTTTAGATCAGCTAAGTTGCCAAAGCTTTCTGCAATAGAGGCATCTTAAGGATGTGGGTCAGGAGCGATATTCTCCTGATATTTGTGTTCCGAGCAGTGATTTCAGATAGGCAGGCGTTAGGCTCCAGCTCCAGCGCCACAGCCGCAACAGCACCACCATGAAGGTCCATGTAAAGGTCAGCTTGTTGCCCCAGGACCAAGCTGACCAGTGCAGCACCTGAGCCATACGTCGGAGCGTGTGGATTAAGCTGGCTTGAGAAGGCTGACGGCGGCACAGTTTACCGAGAGCAGCGCCGACAAGCGTTTTGACAACTTTTAGAATAGAAGAGTCGGGATAAGCCCAGAGACCGAAGCCCCAGAATTTTGTCATGTGGTTAACCTCATCTCGCAGCATTTCTGCGATCGCCACCTGCAGTGGACCTGTCGAGTGAGCCATCAGCCACAGATACAGGCAAGCGGCCCCATATTCTGTGGCCACCCGATGCAGTCCATGTATATAAAGATCGCTGTATATATCCCCTGTGGACTGGTAGGGCCTGGGTTCATGGGGAATCGGCCTTAGCTTCAACCCCGTCAACTGTGTATAAATTTTCTGGAGGGTGGGGGCATGCTGCCGCTCTTCTTTCTCCCAAAGCCCTAGATCGATCAGATTGCCGTGGTTATCGACCTCACCACCGACGAACTTTGCCATTGGCGGACATAGATTTTCTAGATACTGGCGACTGGTTTGTGTATACCCACGAATCGGCAGTTCGGTATCAATACACCCGGCCAAGATGGCGATGAAGATCAGTGGGTCGATGCCGATGATTTGCTCTGGATCAATGCCCTGCCAGTCGATAGTGCCCCATTTGCGCGGCTGTGGATTCTGAAACTGTTGGGGAAGATTTTGGATGCGATCGCACAGCATCTCCTCCGCCAAGTATTGATCCACCAACACTCCGATGCGCTGGCGCATTTGCTTCAAATAAGGTTTTCCCCTCCCACATGTGGCTGTGCGTCCTAGTGAAATAGCGTCAGTCATTACGCTTCTTGCTCCTGTTGTCTTAGCGTTCTCTGCCGCCCACAGCTTAGGCAGCCGACCCTGAGCACGTCAGTCGGCTGAAGTCGGTTGTTGCTTCATCATTGAGTCGGTTAAGTCGGGTTGGGTGGCAAAAATTCAGCCTTATTTCACGCAGGCTAGAAACTCCCTTGGCTACAAACCCGCAATCCTCGTAGGATAGAGACAGAACCACACACCGAAATACCCAGCGGTTGCCTCACACTTCATGAGTTTTTCCATCGGCTGTGCAATTTGGGCCTACAAGGGATGGCTAGGGGATTTGTTTCCATCCGGCAGCGCTTCCTCAAAGTTTCTGCAGCTCTATAGCCAGCGATTCACCACCGTCGAATGCAACGCCACCTTCTATTCCGTCCCCAGTGCGGCCACTGTCGCCCGCTGGCAGGCCCAAACGCCACCGGGGTTTGAGTTCTGTCCAAAGTTTCCACGCTGTATTACCCACGATAGTCCTCTCCACCAAGGTATCGATGCAGCCCTCAACTTTATCGACCTGATGCAGGGCTTGGGCGATCGTCTTGGTCCCATCTTCGCTCAGCTTCCCCCTTCCTATAGCCCAGCCTCCTTTGCTGACCTCGAGACTTTTTTTACAGGGCTGCAGCACTGCGGGACCCCTCTGGCCCTTGAAGTTCGACATCCTGACTGGTTCAAATCACCCCACGCAGAAAAGCTTTCAGAACTTCTGCATCGTCTTCAGGTAGGACGGGTACTGCTCGATAGTCGCCCGATGTATCAGTTCCCCGAAGATCCGCAGCTAGGGTCGCAGCGCCGTAAACCTAATGTGCCGCTGCAGCCTGTCGTCACGGCTCCCTTCAGCATCATTCGCTACATCAGCCACCCCACCTTTGACCTCAATCAGCCCTTCTTAGAAGATTGGGTCCGCGACGTTGAGCAATGGCTGCAGCACGGTACTCGCATCTATTTCTTCGTCCACTGCCCCGTTGAAGAGCACTCCCCTCGCACCGCTCAAAACTTTCACCATCTGCTGCAGCAACAACAGGTCCCCGTCCCGCCACTCCCTTGGGATCAGTTTGCTGCAGAACCCCAGCAGCTCAGCCTTTTTTGATGCAGAGAACGGCCCTATCTATTCCATAGTCAGCGAACTCAAACAGGCAATTGCAGAAAAAACGTGAAGGAATAGTTCACAATAGTAGGTGAAGATACTTAGTCTCCCCCCAAAGCTCTGCCGTCAATTGCTGCAGCTCTATGGGCAACCTGGATGACTATAGACAATTTGCAGATCTTATATGTGCTGCAGAATTAGGGTTATCAACCCCTGTCTAGTATCGCCGAGACACTTTACAATTAGTAACGTTTCTAAGAATATAGAAAGGGATTTCTTAATCTTTTTAAGATATTGAAGTCCAGTCCACCTAGGCCAGTTTGGCCCCATCGTCGGCACCTGTGTCCCCTTGACTCAGTGGCTTGTCGCACTTAACTAGAGAGCAGATATGAAAGACCTCAGCCATTACCGCAACATCGGCATCTTCGCCCACGTAGATGCTGGCAAGACCACCACTACAGAAAGAATTTTGAAGCTGACCGGTAAGATCCACAAGATCGGTGAGGTGCATGATGGTGCGGCAACCACAGACTTTATGGAGCAGGAGCAGGAACGGGGAATCACGATTCAGTCTGCTGCAACAACCTGTTTCTGGAAGGATCACCAGCTCAATATTATTGATACGCCTGGACACGTTGACTTCACGATTGAAGTGTATCGCTCCCTCAAGGTCCTTGACGGCGGTGTGGGTGTGTTCTGTGCCTCTGGTGGGGTAGAACCTCAGTCCGAGACCAATTGGCGCTACGCCAACGACTCCAAGGTTGCTCGAATCATCTACGTTAATAAGCTCGATAGAACAGGCGGCGACTTCTACAGTGTCGTCAAGCAGGTAGACGAGATTCTAGGTGCGAAGCCCCTTGTTATGGTGCTGCCCATCGGAATTGAAGAACAGTTCACGGGTTTAGTTGACCTCCTCACCCAAAAAGCCTGGATCTGGGATGATTCTGGCGACCCCATGAATTACGAGATCAAAGACGTGCCCGCCGACATGGCTGATGATGTCGCGCTTTATCGTGAGCAGCTCATTGAGCTGGCCGTGGAGCAGGATGATGCTGTCATGGAGAAGTATCTTGAGGGTGAAGAGCTGAGCATCGACGAGATCAAAAACTGTATCCGTAAGGGGACTCGTGACCTAGCCTTCTTCCCAACTTACTGTGGCTCCTCGTTTAAGAACAAGGGTGTACAGCTTGTCTTAGATGCCGTTGTTGACTACCTGCCAAACCCCACGGAAGTTAGGCCTCAGCCAGAAGTGGACCTTGAGGGTAATGAAACCGGTGGTGTTGCCATTGTCGACGTCGACAAGCCGCTCCGGGCCCTCGCGTTCAAAATCATGGACGATCGTTTCGGCGCACTCACCTTCACGCGTATTTACTCTGGCAAAATTGCCAAGGGTGACACGATTCTCAACACGGCAACGGGTAAAACAGAGCGCATCGGTCGCCTTGTGGAAATGCACGCTGACTCTCGTGAAGAGGTTACTGTTGCTCAGGCTGGCGATATTGTGGCCATCGTGGGTATGAAGAATGTCCAGACCGGTCACACGCTGTGCGATCCAAAAGATCCGGCAACGCTGGAACTGATGATCTTCCCAGACCCAGTGATTTCGATTGCAGTATCTCCTGTTAATAAGGGTGGCTCTGAGAAGATGGGCATGGCTCTGAGCAAGATGGTTCAGGAAGATCCCTCCTTTCATGTCGAAACCGACCAGGAAAGTGGTGAAACGATTCTCAAGGGCATGGGCGAATTGCACTTAGATATCAAAGTGGATATCTTGAAGCGCACCCACGGTGTTGAGGTCGAGGTGGGCAAACCTCAGGTTGCCTATCGCGAGTCGATCACTAAGCGTCTTGAAGATAGCTATACCCACAAGAAGCAGTCCGGTGGTTCGGGACAATACGGAAAAATCGATTACGTGATTGAGCCAGGTGAACCTGGAGAAGGATTCGCGTTTGAGTCTAAGGTCACGGGCGGTAACGTGCCTCGTGAATTCTGGCCTGCGGTTCAGAAGGGGTTCGCAAGCTGCCTAGATAAAGGCATGATGGCAGGCTTCCCGGTGGCTGATTTGAAGGTGACGTTAACCGATGGTGCTTATCACGCAGTGGATTCATCTGCGATCGCATTTGAGACTGCAGCTAGAGCCGCCTATCGTCAGTCCTTCCCGAAAGCAGGTCCACAGCTACTGGAACCCATCATGGCTGTCGATGCCTTCACTCCAGAGGACTATGTGGGTGATGTGATCGGTGACCTCAACCGTCGCCGAGGCATGATCAAGTCTCAGAACCCCACGGCAACAGGATCACGGATTAAAGCCGATGTGCCCCTAAGCGAAATGTTTGGCTACATTGGCGATCTGCGAACCATGACCTCTGGTCGTGGCCAGTTCTCAATGCTGTTCTCGCACTATGCGCCTTGCCCCAAAAATGTGGCGGAAGAGGTGATTACAGAAGCGAAAGAGCGTCAGGCTGCGAAGTAAATCTCCTGGATAATTAATCTCAGGGATCATATAGAATCAAGGCTCCTGGACAATTGAACTGTCCAGGAGTTTTTGTATTCGATAGCCGCAATATCAGAAGTACATTAGGAGTCTCAGCGACGAACCACATGGCTAAAGAGTTTTGGTTCAAGCGCCTTGAGAAGGCTCCAGTCCAGTGAAGTATCATGACGCTTCAAAAGGTTCACTTCTGCCATATACTAAGTCCCCGTCGAACCCCTGATAGTCAATCTTTGTAGGTGCATCGCAGCGGATAAACTTTAGACCGACGAGAGGATCACCATGCTCGGGATCGGGAAAGTCGGCAACCACTTGACTGATTACGCCTGCATCAAAATTATTTTTTTCGTCTTCACCAATGGGACCGTCGTACCAAATAATAAATCGAATGTAAGCCGGTGAGAACTCGACTCCAATCTGGCGCATTCTTGAGGTAACTTCACCCACGAGCGCTCGCTGGGCTGAAAGCAGCACACTCATGCGAAAAGATGCTTTGGGATCGGACATTCAACCAGTACCGATGACTGTGTGTAGACTGGAAGCAGCGCTATGCCGGTATAACCATGCTCAGCACTCCGACAACCTCCAAGCTATATGATCAGGACTTTGCCCAGTGGATAGACCAAACGGTCCAATTGCTGAAAGAAGGCAAACTCGACGAACTGGATATAAAGAACCTAATTGAAGAGGTTGAGAGCTTGGGACGGAGCGATAAAAGAGCGATGAGCAGCAACCTCATCATTGTGATCCTCCATCTGCTCAAATGGCGATACCAGCCTGAAAAGCGCTCAGGTAGCTGGAAAGGTTCAATTATCGAACATCGCCGACGTGCTAAGCGATTGTTGAAGGACTCTCCCAGTTTAAGATCCTATTTAGAGTCAGAGTTTGCTGATTGTTATGCTAATGCGCGATTACAGGCTGCAGGAGAGACAGGGTTAGATATAAAAGCATTCCCAGTAGATTGCCCTTATGAACTGGAAGAATTGCTCATTGATGGTTTTTTGCCTGAGTGATGCGTAGCTTTTTAAAAACGATTTCCTACTATCAATTCTGTCATGCTAGCCCCGTTGAGGATTGCGCGACCCAAGAAGCAGGAAAAATGCGATCGCAGGAAAACCGCAGCAAAAATACAGTCCGGTTTGATATGACCCTAGCTGCTCTTTAAAGACAGCCAAAAACGAGGGGCCGATGGCGCTGGCAATCACCATGCTCATCATCTGAACACCAGAAATAGCGCCCAAGTGAGCACGGCCGAAGAAACGCGGTAGCGTCACGCTTGATAACGTACTAAAGCAGCCACCACTCATTCCCAAGCCAAGAATGGCAATACCTCGAAACAGAGGAATACCCAGATTTGCGACTCCGATGAATCCGAACCCTTGAGCTACCATCATCATCAGATATAGGTTTTTAAGATTAACGCGGTCGGCAGCAATGCCAATGCTGTAGCCCACAATTGTTGACACGACAGCCATCGGTAAAAACCAGCTGACGGCCTCTGCTTCTGATAAGCCCACCGTCTCCCCTAGATTAACGACGTGAAAGGTGATGCCGGTAACGACGAGCGCCTGTGATGATAGCGCCATTGATGTTGCCCAAAACGCCAGCGTTTGCAGGGCTTCACTGCGCGTGAACTCGTGCTGCTGCAGAATTATAACTGGCTCAACGGTGTGCGGTATCGGCTCTGCTGCACTTGCAGCCACGCCATCCATCTGCAGCCCGCACTCTTCAGGATGATCACGAAAAAAAAGCCCGCCGATCAGACCCATGCCAATGCCTACGATCGCCGCGAGGCCCAGCCAGGTGCCTCGCCATCCGGCCAGACCAATGCCGTAGCTTAAGATCAGGGGGGTGGCGGCGAAGCCAAAGGCTGTGAAGATACCAGAAATACCGCAGGCAAGTCCTCGCTTGCGATCAAACCATTTGCCTAGAGTGTTGCGGCTGGTGAGGGTTAACATGCCCTGTCCGCTGAACCGGAGACTGACGAAGCCTAGCGTCAGCAGAATTAGAGCTGTGGTTGATGTGGGGATTGATGTTTGGGTAGAGAGAAGGAGGGAGATGCGATCGCAACCACTCAAATACACCAGCGTCAGCGCCAGCCAAACAGAGGACAGCACTACCATCAATCTTGCACCCAGGCGATCGAGCAAAATGCCACCGAAGGGCAGCAGCAAACCGCTGGTTAAAGTCCCCACCAAGTAAGCATTACTGAGCGCCAGCCGAGAAAGTCCGGTAGCTTCCAGCAGATGATCGGTGAACACGCTCACGCCCATTGTCTGGCCGGGAATGCTCATCAAAATACCGATGGTGGTCACCGCCACAATCATCCAGCCATAAAAAAACGGCCAGCGATCGGGTCTAAAGGGATAGTTGGGGCGCAGCAGTTTGAATTTTTGAATTCTAGCAGCGAGAATCGAGCTTCGCTGCTTGGCATCAGTCCAAGGTGATTTCATAAGATGCCATTTATGAGCAGGTCAGCCTCGTCAGTGTAATCAACATTCACCACTGATGGCACCAAGATAGCTGAACGACTATCTAGCAGGACAACAGAACCCTCAAGGACTTTTTCGGTCTGTATGCAGCGGCACAGTTGCCGCTGTTGCTGAAGGCTTAAGGGACTCAGTTGATGAAGTCGCTGAAGGAGGGTCGCATACATTGCTGCTTTGAGTTGTTTGTCTTGGTATTCCAGGCATTGAGGTTTGCCCTACCCACTAGTGGACTGTTGAGGCTTCTTTTTGAGACGAAACAGTAAAAACTGAGTCGGCTGCTCTGCTTCAAAACCATTGTCACTTACCAATAACAGGCTTCGGCTGCCGTCAGACAAGATAGGCCCGCTCACCATTCCCTCTAGATTGCTGAGCGTCATTCCCAGATCTCTCAGATTTAAAAGTGGCTGCTTAAAGACCGGATTCACGCCCTGCAGCGGTAGCTCAAGCTTCTCTAAGCTAGAGGTATCAGTGGCACCGCCTGTGGCAATCTGAAAGACTTTTGCATTAAATCCTGATAGAGGACTAAAGGAGCGCTCTAAGCTCAGAAAATGACCGCCACTATCAAGGGTGGTCAGCTCCGTGAGGCCATTGAGACCCGTGCCCAAGGTGGGCGGCTCCAGCGGATACAAGTATTCAGAGATCAGCAGCGGGCGAACATCGCCAACCAGATAATGCAGCAGGCGACTATAGAATTTAGGGTCTGAGTCATCGGGATTTACGTCTTGAATCAGGGGCAGCTCCGTGGCTGTGAAGATGCGATCGCCCTCTGGACTGATGGCTAAAGCTTCAAACCCACGATTATCCGCAATTCCCTGAGGTGCTGGCGGTTCGCTGGTCTCTAGCTCATCTGTTGCCAACGCGGGCAAAAAATGGCTTGGTAGCTTGAGTTGTTCTTGCCAACTGCCTTGGGCTAAATCAAAGGCGGCTAAAATCGGTGGACTTTGAGTCTGGACGCCTTCGCTGGAGATCCAAAGCTGGTCTTGGGGCGTGAGGACAATGCCTTCGGGGTCGAGTACTTTAGGGGCAACAGATTGCTCCTGCTCATCTTGGAGGACTGTGACCGTTTCGACGGTGATCTCTTCAATCTGATCGGCTTCGCTGATGTTCAGGGCTAGGGTATAAAAGCGGGGCTGCTGACGATCGTCGCTGAGCGCGTAGATGAGATCGCGTCTCTGGTCATAGGTCAACGCTGAAAGTCCGCCCACAGTCGTGCCCTCGAAAGAGGTCTGAGGCAGCGCGTAGTCGCCAACAAATTCCAGGTCTAAATTCAAAAAGATTCTGGATTCAGCCGTTACCTGAGGCAGGCTACAGCCACAGCAGATCAGGCAGCACACAATGGCGAGCGCCCAGTTTAGTGTTTTTGAATGCAGCACCCTAACCCTCGATATAGAAACTATTGGTTATCTTAAAGGGTCAATAGAATCTCGTTTCACTTGTGTTGAGATCGCATTCCACGAGACGATGTTAAGCGGGGCAACTGGTGAAGATATCTAAGGGGTTTCGGAACGGCCATGAATCGATCTTACTTATTAGGTGGCTTGGGGGCTTCTGTGGCCCTAGTGTGGGTTTGCCCCTCTGCCAGTGCTCTGAGTTCCCAAGCGACAGGAGCCATTGCTGATTTCCAAGCAGCGGCCTCTGTGGCGCATCAGAGAAAGCAGCTTTCTCCCTATCTGACCGAAAAATATATGTTGTGAGCCACGGAACCTAGTGCTGCCCAGCGCTATGCCACTCAAGATAATCCCCAGGCTGTCTTCACCGACTCTCCAGCCGTTCTCAATCATCTCAATCAAAAAATTCAGCGTAACCCCAATGACGCAGCCTTCTATCGATTTCGAGGAACGTTGCTGGCAGAGGTCTTCAACCGACAGCAGCAAGCAATCCCTGATATTCAGAAAGCGACTAACTTCTACCGTACTCAGCAAGATATGACAAATCGTCAATTGATGGCGTCTTATCTCGAAGTCTTAAAAAGGCAATCGAGTCGATAGACTTTGAAATCTATTTGCTATTTTTGCCAGTTCAAAGAAAGTGTCGGCTTATCATAGAAGTTAAACGACAAAAGATACTCCAGAACCCTGTTTTTTATAAATCACAATGAATCGATCTAGTCTGCTGCTCTCAGGCTTGCTGGGTACTACAACAGCTTTAGTGTGGATCTGTCCTCAAGCCACCGCTCTCAGCTCACGGGCCATTAGCCAAATTGCCAAGGGCACTACAGTTAGAATTATTAGTCAAACGGCAGGCTCAGGTGTACTCATCAAGCAAGAGGGCAATACCTACACTGTCTTAACCGCCGCTCACGTCGTGGCATCCGCCGATGATTATGAGGTAATTACCCCCGATGGCAGTCGTGCGCAACCGACCACGATTAAGAAGCTCCCCGAAGTCGATTTAGCTTTAGTGCAGTTCACCAGCAATCAGACTCATTCAGTGGTCGAACTGGGCGACTCAGGACAGGTCTCAGAAGGCTCTCTCAGCTATGTCTCGGGGTTTCCGCTGCGAACGGAGGCAATCTCAGAGACAATTTACAACTTCACTGAGGGCAAAATTACCGCCAATGCTGGACGCGCGCTACAGGATGGCTATGCGCTGGTCTATTCCAACAACACGCTACCGGGCATGAGCGGCGGACCGGTCCTCAACGAGCAGGGGAAGCTGATTGGCATCCACGGTCGGGCTGACACAACCGAAAGGGTTCAAGATCAGAGTCTCAACCCCGATATTTATATTAAGAGCGGCTTCAATCTAGGCATTCCCACGCGCACGTTTCTGCAGCTCGCGCCTAAAACTGGTTTGAATTTAGGATTTGCCACACCCACGCAGCAAACCGCATCCCAAACAACAGCGGATGACTACTTTCTACAGGCTCAGGCTCAGATTGATCGGGAAGAGTATGAAGATGCGATCGCAACCCTAACCCAGGCTATCGATCTCAACCCCGACTACTCCGCCGCCTATGCCCAAAGAGGGTTCGCTCAAGCTCGACTCGCAAAAGCCTCCGCTGCCCTCGCCGACAGCGAGCAGGCTATTCGCTTAGATCCTCAAAATTTCAGAGCTTATTTGGTGCGGGGTTTGGTTCGCAGCCGCATTGGTGAAACCCAAGAAGCACTAGCCGATGCCGAAAAAGGCGTCAGCCTGCAGCCCAACTTTGCCGGTAGCTACGGGCTACGAGGGACCCTTCGACTGCTGCTCGAAGACTATTCGGGAGCCGTGACTGATTTGAAAAAGACAGCGGAGTTGATGCGATCTCAAGGCAACACCGCTCAGGCCGAAAGCATTGAGCAGGGAATTACCGTATTCAGTAAGCTTCAACAAGGGAAAGGCACCTTCAACCACTACCTAGCCCGTGCCGCCGTCCGCATTCAGCTTAAAGATATCCAGGGAGCCGCCTCAGACTTTCAGGATGCCGCAGCCTTGGCCCAACAGCAGCGCCAGTTACCTCAATACCTAATCGCTAAAAGCATGTTGAGAATTACCGACGCCAGCATTGCCCGACGTTACGCAACCCAAGACGATCCTCAGACCACCTTCCCCAACGCCGAGGGAATGCTCGTACAGCTCAATCAAGCCCTTCGCAATGATCCCAATGACGGCAACTCCTATCGGTTTCGAGGCACGCTCCTAGCCGAACTTTTCAACCGTCCGCAGCAGGCCCTCGCTGATATTCAGAAGGCCGCAGCCTACTTTCAAGATCAAAAAGACACCACCAATTATCAGCTCATGACCTCCTATATCGAAGCCCTGAAATAATGTCGAATGCGGTCCCAACTTCTATCTCCACTCCAGACGCATTGACGTCCAGTGCATTGACGACAGCAGCTCTTGTGGAGATCTTCTCAGCTATTCAGGGCGAAGGCGTCAATGTCGGCACGAGGCAAATTTTCATCCGCTTCGGGGGCTGCGATCTGCGCTGCCGCTTTTGCGATAGCGTCCATACTTGGCACCCCAGCGAGACCTGTCGCATTGAGCAAACTCCTGGTCTCCGGGACTTCGTGACCTATCCGAACCCCATCTCGCAGACCCAGCTCCTGACCTGGATTGCCCAGCAAAATCAGCCGAACCTCCATGACAGCATCAGCCTGACGGGTGGGGAACCTCTACTCCATGCCGATTTTTTACGCCTCTTCCTGCCACAACTTCGTGACTCCATCCATCTGCCTATTTATCTAGAGACAGGGGGGCATCGCCCTCAAGATCTGCAAACGTTATTGCCCTATCTAGATCTGATTGGAATGGATCTCAAACTCCCCAGCGTTAGCGGTGAGACCCACTGGCGAGAGCATTCCCAGTGCCTCAAACTGTGTCAGCAGGCCCGCATCGATGTTTTCTGTAAAGTGATCGTCGCGCAGCACACAGACCCAGAAGACCTCCAGCAAGTCCTACAAACTATCGCCACAATCAGTCCGAATATCCCCGTCTATTTGCAGCCAGTGACCCCTCTCCCCCAGAGCATCATGCAGCCTCCAACTCCAGCCCAAGTGCTGCAGTGGCAAGCGGACCTCAAGCAGAGACTCAAAACGGTGCGTGTGGTACCGCAAACGCACAAGATGCTTGATCAGCTTTAGCCTATCGAGGCTGATCAAGCCAATTTCTCAAATCCTCTTCGTTGCCGAAATCTAGCAGGGCTTCCCCTAAGTCTTCCACCTGATTAACGGGCAAGCGCTGCACTCGCTCTGCTAACTCTGGGTTCAGACCACTGAGCCGCCGATTGAGCAACCGGATGACGAGCGACAGAGCCTCTTGCTTGGCACCTGCCTCTAGAGTCTGCTGCTGCTGCCCCGCGCCAGAGACCAAGTCCATGACCTGCTCTCGTTCTAGCAGCCCCATGCGTTCAACTTCACGCTTGAACACTTGTTCCTCAGCTTCACTGAGCTTGAGATAGGTATCAATAAAGTTCGACACGACCTTAAGGCGGCCTGCATCTAGCTTCAGCGTTGCCAACAGCCGGAGGCATTCTGCTTTGACCGCAGGCTTATCCGATATTTTGACATTCATCGTCGTCATTAGTGCCGCAGCCACCGGATTACGTCGCTTAAGAAAGTCTCGCCAATTAAGTCGAGACATCTGCAGTGTTAGAAAGTTGAAATCCATGACCTTACGGTCCACAAATTCAACGCGATAATAGTTGGGTTCAGGACGCTGCGGCGGATCAATCGGGAACAGGATGATCGGATAGATCGGTAGATTATAGGTCGCATCTAACTGCGCGTACTTGTGGAAGATGCGGCGATTGAAGTCAATATCTGATTTCCCTTGGCTCTCAATGCTGATCCAGAAGCAGGCCTCTCTCATTCTGAGGCGAGTTTTCACAAAAATGCTGTTTTGATCGGCCTCTGCTTCTTTACCCTGATCAAGAAACTCAATCGTTTTTGAGTCAATAGCAACCGCTGTCTTCGGAAAAAACAGATCAATAAATTCCACGAAGAACGTGGTAATTAACTCTTTAAACAACCGATCGTGCTCGATCATCAACACCATCCATGGGATAACTAAATCGTATTCACCCTACCACTCTCAGCGGTCGCGTAGAACACTGGCCCCTTCTACTCAGGCCACTTCAAATCTCCTGGCAAATCTGTTGCTGCGTACTCCAAATGAATGACGCGGCGGTGGCTAGGCCGTGATCCTGCAGAAGATTGATGCAGAAGCAGCGGCCGCATGATCAACACATCACCCATCCTGGCCTCACACATTACAGCAGCTTGTTTTCGATATTGAGAAATCTGCTCAGCAGATAGCTTTCCTTGAAGATGACTCCCTGGAATAACCTTCAAGGCACCATTAATTACAGAACAGTCATCTAGGTGAATCCTGAACGCAATCATTTGTTCAAGAACCTCAACCGGAGGCTGCACAGCATGAAAACCATGTTTGGTAGACCAGGGACCAAAGCCTGGTGCCTCAGCATAATTTTGCACTGTGATGATCTGATCTTGATGCCACGGCACCTTCCAGTTGGATGTCTCGTGTTTATCAAACAAAATTCCTTTCACGGGCCTGGCCTGAGAACCCAGTAGGTTTCTTGCCAGTCCTTGCAGAGGCTCACTGAAAGCCAATGACTTAATCTGGGGGACCGCCGTAAGCAAATTACGCACCGCATAGAGTTGACCTCCACGGCTCCGAGCAACGGTGCAAGGCCCCACCTGTAAGATTTGCTCTAAAAGCATCGCGACCGTGGTGCTAGGCAAACAGTCTCTAACGACGGTAAAGCCGTTGAGTTCAAGCTCATCAGAGCATTGCTGACGGTTCATGTAAACACAGCCATTTTTTTGTAGATTTATGATCAGCCGTATCGATATTTTTAGAAAGTCACCACGCTGCGAATAGACTCTCCGGCATGCATGAGGTTAAAAGCATCGTTGATTTTTTTCAAAGGCAAAGTGTGGGTCACCAAGGGATCAATCTCAATCTTGCCGTCCATGTACCAGTCCACAATTTTAGGGACATCGGTGCGTCCCTTGGCCCCGCCGAAAGCGCTCCCTTTCCAGACGCGGCCGGTCACTAATTGGAAAGGGCGGGTGCTAATTTCTTGCCCCGCTCCTGCGACCCCAATAATGATGCTTTCGCCCCAGCCCTTATGACAACATTCTAGGGCCTGACGCATGACTTCAACGTTGCCGATGCACTCAAAGCTATAGTCGGCCCCACCCTTGGTTAGCTCCACGAGATAAGCCACCAGATCGCCATCGACCTCTTTGGGGTTCACAAAGTGGGTCATGCCCATTTTTTCTGCCAGTGCCTTTTTCTCTGGATTGAGGTCGACGCCCACAATTCGATCTGCACCCACCATACGAGCCGCCTGGATCACGTTCAGACCAATGCCGCCTAGTCCAAAGACGACGACATTTGCACCTGGTTCGACTTTGGCGGTGTTAACGACAGCACCGATTCCCGTGGTGACACCGCATCCAATCAGGCACACCTTGTCGAAGGGGGCGTCTTCTCTGATTTTTGCCACAGCAATTTCAGGCAATACGGTGTAGTTGGCAAAAGTAGAGGTGCCCATATAGTGGTGCAGCATCTGACCATTGAGCGAAAATCGGCTGCTGCCATCGGGCATTAGCCCTTTGCCCTGCGTGGACCGAATCGCCTGACAAAGGTTGGTTTTACCGCTGAGACAATAGCTACAGGCTCGACATTCAGGCGTATAAAGCGGAATGACGTGATCCCCTGGCTTCAGGCTTTTGACCTCGGGACCCACTTCAACCACAACGCCTGCTCCCTCGTGACCCAAGATGGCAGGGAACAGACCCTCAGGATCCTCTCCAGACAGCGTAAAGGCATCCGTATGGCAAACGCCTGTGGCCTTCAGTTCAATCAGGACTTCTCCGGCCTTCGGTCCTTCTAATTGGACGGTCTCGATGGTTAACGGTTGACCCGCCCCATGGGCTACAGCGGCTTTCACATCCATGCTGATTAGTGCTCCTGATTTAATGCATTCCTTATTATCCACAGGAGTTCGGCTTAGGTCGGATTGATCCCGAAGAGAAAAGAATTTTCTTTGTGAGGGTTAATAAAAACTTAACAATGATCCCGGGCTTTGATATGATTCTTAACGGAGTTTGCTTCTGGTGTTCATGCGCTTGCAAAGATCACGGTCCTGCACAATTGTTATCCCGCGTTCGGGGAAGAAATCTCTTAAACTTTCTGTTCAATTGCTCCCGCTGGCCCTAGGGGCTTCTATCGCCATTATCTCTCCGTTAGCTTGGCTGGGTAGAACGTTCTACACACTACACAAGAACAACAGCGAGCTATCTGAGTCCACGGCAGAGGTTTTAGAAGAGCTTGAAGATCTAGACGCAGAAGTCGAAAAGCTCCAGGAGCGGGCTGGGTTAAAAAATGAGCAGCAGAGAAGTGAGCGGCTGCCCCAAAATCTAACCTTCCGACCCCAAGGTGGCAAGGGTGGTGCGTTGATTCCTGACCCTGAGGCTGCTGCGTCTCGACTGCAGATTGTGCGGGAGCAGTTGCCGAAGCTTGCCAAACGGCTAGAGGCCAAAGTGAAACCTGCTTTGGAAAAAACGCTCAAAGATGAAGAAGCTCGGTTTGTGGCGACACCTCAGGGAATGCCCGTGGCTGGAATCCCAGAAATCTCGTCTGAATTTGGGCCTCGCCCCGGTGTTTTTGGGGGCGCGCGCGAGATGCACAATGGTATGGATTTTCTGGGCCCTCATGGAACCCCCATCTACGCAACAGGAGATGGCGTGGTTTCACGGGCCGCGTACTTTGGCGGTTTTGGCAACACTGTTGAAATCCAGCATGGCTATGGATACAGAAGTCTCTACGCTCATATGACGAAGTTAGCCGTGCCCGAGAAGGCTAAAGTCAAGCGAGGACAGATCATCGGCTTTATGGGGAGTACGGGTCGGTCTTCTGGCACGCACCTGCATTACACCATCTATAAGAATGACAAGGCGATCGATCCGAAGTCTTACATCTTGGCCGACGTGGAAGTATCGTCGACTATCGCTCAGCAAGCTCGCTAATGGTCTTTATCGAGTCACGGACAAACTGACCCAGCGTCTTCACTAGTTTAGGAATGGCTTCGCTATGGTGCGGTGTGCGGTCCATGAGTTCGTAGTAGCGATCGAGTAGGTCATGTTCACTGTCTGAAACATCGTCGTCAGAGATCAAAAGCTTGCCAATTTTAGCCAGCAGGATCAGGCGCTCTTCTTCGTCTGCGTTTCTGAGGTAGGCCACGATCCAGTTCTCAGTCTGCTGGGGAGAAACAGGGTTTTCTAGAAGGGACTGCAGCTCAGAATCATGGCTGAGATGATAACGCTGGAGTAAGTTCTGCAGGTAGCTCACTTCCTGCGGCTCTAAATGCTGATCGGCCCAGGCAGACCCCATGAGGATCTGGAGAATGAGGCGGTGCTGCTGCTGTTGTTCTGAGGTCATAAAGGTGTACTTGATTTGATTTATGGAGCGGGGGCTTGCGTTGCTTGCGTCAGGAACCAAGCCGTGATGCCATCCGCTAAGGTTGACGCCAGCTGACGTTGCGCTTGCGGGTCGCTGATCCACTCGAACTCGGTTGGATTGATCATAAACCCTAGCTCCAGTAGAACGGCGGGAGCGGCGGTGGGGCGAGTGAGGGCTAGGTTATTCCAAAAAACACCGTATCGGGGACGGTCTAGCTCGGTTACGAGATATTCATAGAGGAACTGCGAGGGATGGTGGCTTTGAGCGTGATACCAAAACATGCCGATTCCGGCAGTGTTGATGGCGTCGCCGCTGTCGGGGAGAGCGTTGTAGTGGATGCTGAGGGCAATGTTCGGATCTTGAGTCTGAATCATTTGGACTCGATCGCCTAGCGACACATCCACATCCTCTTCGCGCGTCATTAGAACTGTCGCGCCCCGTTGCTGGAGTTCCTGCTGCAGAAGTTTGGTGACCTGTAGGTTGATTGTTTTCTCGGGTATACCTGTTGGCCCCACAGCCCCTGTCTCCGCACCGCCATGACCAGCATCCAGCAGAATTTTGACGCCATTGAGATAAGGAGAAACTTCAGACCCTGGCGCTCGATTCCTGCTGTGGACAAGGCTTTCTGGCGATAGAGTCGGTGGATCTGATCGTCCACGAGAACTGCTCAATAGGGCTAATGACGTAGAACCTGAACGTGTAGTGCTAAGCGAAGCAGGGGGATGGCGTAAAGAGAGGACTAAATTCGTGCCTTCGTAGCGCAGCTTATAACCCCATTGCTGATTGGATTTGAACTGAAAGTGGTACTGGATTTTACTCGGATCTGGCTGCGACCAATCTAGGCGTTCAATGATCGGGTCGTCTTTAATGGCGTTGGTATCGGTTTCTGCAGTGGCATTGTGGAGCGTGAGAGAAAAGGTACTACCCCGCTGATCAACTGAAATTGGTACTGCTGTTGTGAGCGGGAATACAACCTCAGTCCAGTTAGGGATGATGCGACTGCGAAAGCTGCGAATCGTGGCCTGGGGCAGCAGACCTGGGGGAAGTGCCTGTGTCTCTGCGGCTTTAATCCAGCCACCGTAGTCGAGCCGTAGCCATTCACCTTCTTTGCCCGTGACCCGAGCGCGGGTTCCTTGGGGTAGGGGGGTAAGCCGCGAGTGATTGGTGCTGGGGCCAGTGCGAGCGACACCTTGCTCGCTCAGCACTTCTATCGTTTCAAAGGTAGTGTCGAGAATCTCAACGCTGCCCGGTCCTTTTTGCTTGATGGTTTGGCCGTCTGTGCGGAGTTGAAAGAGGGGTGAGCCTAGCTTCCCTGGCTTTATGAAGGTTGTGCAGCCTTGGTATTGGCCGCTGGCGCTGGCTGGCTGGTTTTGGTCGGTCAACACTGCTGAATTAGGCGGAAGGGCGCTACTAGTCTGGCTCTGAAGCGTAAGCGTTTGGCCTCCTATTTTGACTGAGACATCTGACTCTGGGGGAGCAACGGCACTAAAGCAAATGGGCTCTTGGGACTGACGAGTAATATCAGTGGTGGGGGCTAGCGTACTGAAGCCGGTCTCCGTAGGGTCAGTAACTGTGCGGATAATGTTCAGGGTGACCGTTTGCTTCCCATGCTGGAGCGTGAATGTATTTTCCCCAGGTTTCAGCGGGAGGCTGGGGGCAAAATTACCGCTGGGGCTTCGGTTCGCAATCTGTTGGCCGTTAATCGTAACGCTGCCATCTGCAGGGGCTGTACCGATAAAGAAGATTTTCTCGGCTGACGTGGTGTGTCCATCGATGGGATAAACGACTTTGAGAGATTCCCCTGCATTAACAGGGAATGATGTCACAGCCAGAGCCATGAATGCTAGTCCTAAAATGCGCCGCATTACACCTCTTCATCACCAAGTAGGACAGTCCCGTTGAGGACGTTCAAGGGGAACTGATATCCCTCAAGAATACTATTAGGACCTACGCAGACAAAGCGATCGAGTTATCAAAATGGTCGGCATAGCTCAGATAACTCCGTTCCTTGGCCCAAAGTCTACCAGTGTTGATGGAGCAGGCAGATTACTGACACTCTGATCACTCTCTTTGCTGGAATGCTGAAGGATTTTCTAGAACCTGGCTAACCTGCTTCAGCTGAGCACAACTCGCCGGAGCGGACTGGCAATGAGCCGCTTAATCATGCTGAAGATTAGCTGGCGCAACTCAATGACAATGATCTGCCGAAGCTCGGAAAAGAGTACCCGTCGGAGTTCATGCGATGTTGAGATCGCCAACGCCTCGGTTAGATGAGGAATCACAACTTCTGCAATTCGGAGCTGTCGGAACGTTGCGGTCTGCGGCATCCATTTAGCAACAGCAATCATCTGACGACAGAATGCGTGTTTCACCTCTGCGCACGTCTCGTCATTTTCGAGCTGCTCTCGAAAAAATTCCCACACGAGATGATGCAAGCGATAGACGCCATTGTCTAACCGCTCCAGCAAATGTAAACCGAACAGCTGCTCATCTCGTAATTCCTCCAGCGTTGACCGATCCCACCCCAGTGCGCCTTCTACTAAAATCCACGGAATGGGAGCCTGAGCAAAACAGCTTAGAAAGCAGGCCAGCCGTCGTCCCTCTTCATTCAGTGATTTCCAGCTCATATTAAAGGCCGCAACAATTCCGTGTTGGGCGGTCATTCCCGGTAGGGTTTTATCTAGAGCGGGCGTTGCTAAGCCTTTCGTCGCCAACTCCTCTAACATCTGATCTAAAGACCAGTCAAGCTTTCTCGCTAAGTAGCTGCCTACGAGATTTAGACCCAAGGGCAGGCAGCCCAGCCGTTGACACAGCTCTTTCGCGGATTGTAGCTCCTGGTTGATCCGCGCTGTCCCTATTAAAGAACGTAGGAGATCTAGTCCCCCCGCTTCGCTCAAAACGTCTAGCTGTAGCGATATTAATCCTTCGGCAAGCTGAGCCTGCCGGGTTGTTATCAACACCTTGAAGCGTGATTTTGCGCTTGGTAGATAGTGTTCGACGCTGCGATAGTCTATGACGTGATCCAAAACTACAAGTACAGAGCCAGGGGGCCAATACCTCCAGCAGAAGGCAACTTGCTGCTCTAGGGGCAACTCTTGCGGTACGTTTAGACCCAACTGAACCTGAGCAAAATCAACAATTTGTGCTCCGATGTTCTGCTCTTGGGCCTGTAGCCAACAGATCCCGCCTGGGTAAGTCTGCTGCTGATAGGACTGTAGAGCATACTGTAACGCTAGTTCTGTTTTGCCAATGCCTCCCATGCCTGAAATCACTGAAATCTCTGCTCGTTCTGAGGCCTGTAGTTGTCGGTGCAGTTGCTGTAGTGGTTCGTTACGTCCAACAAAGTCTTTAATGCCACTGCGAGGTAAGTTCGTCGGGCTATCCACTACAGCTCGGTTGATGCCCACCGTTTCGGTCTTTACTCGATGCTGCTGAGTTGGCTGTGTCGAAAAAGGTTCCGATGCTTCCTGTACTGTAGGTGATGTCTCTAGCCCTACAATCCCTGCCCAGTCTAGATTCAAAGTTTTGCAAATGAGAACGAACCCCTCATTTCTAATCGGGAGGCCGTTGAAAAATTTGTCGATGACCCCTCGACTCACAAAGGCATACTCATGAGCCAGCTGAATTGCAGAGGCTAAGCCCCTTTGGGACAGACCTAAGGACTGCAGTGCTTTCTGAGCCTGCTTGAGTCCGATGGTAGAAGCTGTCAGCGTTGATTGCGGCATCGCGAAATTCCGATTTCTGAACCCTGTTTGCACTCTCTATTCATCAGTTTAATCTGGCATCCTCAAGTCGAGGCCAAACGTGGCCAAACGTAGCCACTATCTCTGCCAAACATGGCCCATTCTGACTGCCGCAGCAGACATGATGGAATTGTTCACGAATGGGATACGCCCTGCTGTCTGTCTCGAAGATTCAGTTCCATGACCAGGATGTCTCTGGGACTCGAGCTAGAGGAACCTAGAAGGGGAACGCGGTCTCATAAAAGACGTCTAAGAACCCGACTATCAATCTTTTGCGATCCAGCATAAACCTCTATGCTCGGTTGCTGTAGGAACTATATATAGGTTCAGTTTATGACTCACTTGACCATTGTTGACGGGTTCAAAACAGCCAAATGAAGTTGAGGGGTAAGAGTGGAGTAAACTTTAAAAGATTTTATGATTTTAATGAAATCCTAATTTGAACCGTTTTTTGAGGTTTGGCTGATAAATGGGTTCGAGATTAGCCATCTGCTGCTAATTTCAGCGTTAAACGGGGTCGCTAACGGTCAGGGGTCAAGACCAATTCTAAAGTCCCGCAGTAAAAAGGAGCGAACTAACCGGCTCGATTAATAAGTTCCCAAATACTATGCATGATTTTTCGACGTTAGTTGAGCTGCTGCGTTACCGCGCCCAACACCAATCTGATCAGACCGCATTCATCTTCTTGCAAGACGGTGAAACGGAATCGGCGCGACTCACCTACAGCGATCTTGATCGACAGGCCCGTGCGATCGCAACTCAACTCCAGTCTTTGGGAATGGCTGACGAGCGGGCGCTACTGCTGTATGCCCCAGACCTGAGCTTTGTTACGGCATTTTTTGGCTGTCTCTACGCAGGGGCGATTCCCGTCCCGGCCTATCCGCCGCGCTCTAAGCAAATGATGGCCCGCTTAGAGGCCGTGATTACGGATGCCCAGGCTAAGGTCGCTCTGACAACCGCAGGTCTACTGAGCAAAATTGAGCAGCAGTTGGGGGGGCTATTATCGCTCCAGTGTCTAGCAACGGATACATTAGATGTGGCGCTGGCTGACGGCTGGCAGGAGCCTCAGCTAACGGCCCAAAATCTTGCTTTTTTGCAGTACACCTCTGGCTCCACCGGTAACCCCAAGGGGGTCATGGTCAGCCACGGTAACTTGCTGCATAATTCTTCTTTGATTTACGACTTCTTTGGTCACAGCGCTAAAAGTCAGGGCGTGATCTGGCTTCCGCCTTATCACGATATGGGATTGATTGGTGGCGTTCTGCAGCCGCTCTATGCGGGGTTCCCGGTGGCTCTGATGCCGCCCGTGGCGTTTTTGCAGAAGCCCGTGAGCTGGTTGCGAGCAATCTCTAATTTCAGGGCGACAACCAGTGGTGGTCCCAATTTTGCCTACGATCTCTGTGCGCGACAGGTGAAGCCTGAGCAGTGTGAAGGTCTAGATCTAAGCCATTGGAATCTAGCTTTCACAGGGGCGGAGCCGATTCGGGCTGAGACCCTTGATTTATTTGCAGAGACCTTTGCGCCCTACGGGTTTAAGCGCGAAGCCTTTTATCCCTGCTACGGGATGGCGGAGACGACGCTGATTACGACGGGGGCTGTTCATCAAGATCCGCCGGTTCTCAAAACGATTTGCGAGGAGGGGATTACCCACAATCGTGTGGTGTCAGGAACTCCCGATCAGCCCGGAACGCGCACGGTGGTCAGTAGTGGGCGGGTGCCCGCAGACTTGAAGGTTGCGATCGCAAATCCCGATACTCTGACTTCAGTCGACAACAGCGGCATCGGAGAGATCTGGGTTTCTGGCCCCAGTGTCGCCCAAGGCTACTGGCAGCAAGCTGAAAAAACAGAGCAGACCTTCAACGCTTATCTGAAGGATACCAAAGCTGGTCCCTTCCTCCGCACAGGCGATTTAGGCTTTCTGCAGGACGGAGAGCTATTCGTCACAGGACGCCTCAAAGATCTGATTATTATCCGGGGACGCAACCACTATCCTCAAGATATCGAAGCGACAGTGGAGCAGAGCCATGAAGCCCTCCGTCCTGCCTGCGGTGCTGCTTTCTCCATGGAAGTAGAGGGAGAAGAGCGTCTCGTCATTGCCCAAGAGGTCCAGCGAACCGCGATTCGACGATTGGATAGTGACGCCGTGACCGCCGCAATCCGCAAAGCTGTTGTTCAGCAACATCAACTCCAGCCTTGGCAGATTGTTCTGCTCAAGACCGGCAGCATTCCCAAGACCTCCAGCGGTAAAATTCGACGATTTGCTTGCCGCCAGGGTGTGGTCGAAAATAATTTAAATGTTTTGGGTCAGTGGATTGATCCCGCATCTGCCCAACCGCTCGAGCAAAACGTTTGTGAGTCGTCGAGCGAGTCGCCGAGGCCTCAGCCTACATCTGCAATGGCAGAGGCTATCCAAGACTGGCTGAGAAACAATATTGCGCGGCGTTTGGGCCTGCAGACGGCTGATATTGATCCTCATCAGCCCTTTTCTGAAAGTGGCTTAGATTCGATGGCTGCCGTTCAGCTCACGGGAGAGCTACAGGACTGGTTAGGCCGGTCTCTGTCACCCACCTTGGTCTATGACTATCCCTCGATTGCAGCCTTAGCGCACTACCTGGGCACTGAAGCCGTTATTCAGGCTCCGCAGATAGAGGGTCATGCCGTAGAAGCGATCGCGGTTGTCGGCATGGGCTGTCGTTTCCCTAGAGCAGAAAACCCTGACGCTTTTTGGAATCTATTGTCCAACGGCGTAGATGCCATTCAAAAGGGCTGTAGCCGCGTCCCCCACGCTCCGGGTGGCTATCTAGAGCAGGTTGATCAGTTTGACGCTCAATTCTTCGGCATTTCTCCCCGTGAAGCGGAGTATATGGATCCGCAGCAGCGCCTTTTGCTAGAGGTGGTTTGGGAAACCCTAGAGCAGGCCGGCATCCCGCCCCACCAGCTCGCGCAGACGGCCACGGGCGTCTTCATCGGCATGAGCAGCTCTGACTATGCTCAAATGCCGCAGGACGTGAGCGCCTATTCCGGTACCGGCAACGCCCACAGTATTGCCGCCAATCGCCTGTCCTATCTGCTTGATTTGCGCGGCCCTTCTCTCGCGGTGGATACGGCCTGCTCCTCTTCACTAGTTGCGGTGCATCTCGCTAGCCAGAGTATCCGCCAGGGGGAATGCGATCAGGCGCTCGTCGGCGGCGTCAATCTGATTTTATCCTCAACCCTGACCGACACCTTTGCTCAAGCCGGAATGCTGGCCGCGGATGGCCGCTGTAAAACCTTTGACGACAGCGCCGATGGCTATGTGCGCGGTGAAGGCTGCGGCGTTGTGTTGCTCAAGCGTCTATCGCAGGCCCAGGCCGATGGCGACAATGTTCTGGCCGTGATTCGGGGTTCCGCGATCAATCAAGATGGTCGCAGCAACGGCCTCACGGCACCCAACGGTCCCGCGCAGCAGGCGGTGATTCATCAGGCTCTCGCGCAGGCCCAGGTGACGCCGGACCAAATTAGCTATGTGGATGCCCACGGCACGGGAACGTCTCTCGGTGACCCCATCGAGATGAGCGCTCTCAAGACGGTTCTACTCCAGGATCGAGACCCCGAGCAGCCCTGCTGGATTGGGTCGGTGAAAACGAATATTGGTCATTTAGAAGCAGCGGCGGGAATTGCCGGACTGCTGAAGATTGTGCTGGCGCTGCAGCATGAATCCATTCCTCCCCATTTGCACCTAAACGAGATCAACAGTCTGATCGATCTGAAGGGAACGCCCCTTGACGTGCCGACGCAGCATCGGGCATGGTCGCAAGCTCAAAGATTTGCTGGGGTGAGTTCCTTTGGCTTCGGCGGCACCAATGCCCATGTGGTGATCGAGGCTGCGCCTCAAGTAGCTGAAGTGCCTCCGACCCCTCAGCCTGACCGGCCTTGGCATCTGCTAACCCTATCGGCGAAGACCGAACCCGCGTTGAGGGAATTGGTTCTTAGCTACGTTGATCATCTGCAGACCTCGCCGAACCTAGCGGATCTTTGCTATTCAGCGAACACAGGGCGCTCGTCCCTGGAGTATCGCTTTGCCGCAGTATCGGATTCGATTTCAACGCTGGAACAACGGCTGACGGACTATCTCGAAGGGAAAAAAACGGCGCATAGTGGTGCGGCAGGGGGATCTCAAACAGCCTTTCTATTCACGGGGCAGGGGTCTCAGTATTCGGGGATGGGGCGACAGCTCTATAAGACACAGCCTCTATTCCGAGAGATTTTAGAGAGATGCGATCGCATCCTTCAGAACTACCTTGACCAGTCCCTCCTCGACATTCTCTATCCTCCGAACGCTGCGTCTGAGTCTACGCTTGAGCGAGATCTGCTCGATCAGACCGCCTATACGCAACCGGCTCTATTTGCCGTGGAATACGCCCTCTGTCGGCTGTGGCAGTCCTGGGGCATTCAGCCCGCCGTGGTGATGGGGCACAGTGTCGGGGAATATGTAGCGGCCTGTGTGGCCGGTGTCTTCTCTCTAGAAGATGCTCTAAAGCTAGTGGCGACGCGCGCGCATCTGATGCAGAAACTGCCGCAAACGGGAGCGATGGTGGCTATCTTTGCCTCGGCAACCAGAGTGCAGGAAATGCTGCAGCCCTATGCTGCCTCGGCAACCATTGCGGCTGAAAACGGGCCAGAGAACATCGTGGTTTCAGGAGATCACCAGACCATTGAATCGATGGTGGCCGACCTTACCACTGCGGGTATTAAAATGCGGTGGCTGCGGGTTTCCCATGCCTTTCACTCGCAGCTAATGGCCCCCATGCTGGATGCCTTTCGTCAGGTAGCGAATGAGGTAAGCTATCGTCTGCCTCACTTACCCTTAATCTCTAACGTTACCGGACAGCGGGCTGCAGAAGAATTGACGCATGCCGATTACTGGTGTCAGCACATTCTGGAAACGGTTCGCTTTGAGAGCAGCCTGCAGACCCTCAATACAATGGGATGCCAAACATTCTTAGAGATCGGGCCGCAGCCCACGCTGCTGGGGATGGGACGGCGTTGTCTACCCAAGAGCACAGGGGCATGGTTACCCAGTCTGCGGCGGCAGCAGGCTGATTGGCTGCAGCTTTTGCAGAGTTTAGGGACGCTTTATACCCAAGGGTTGGCCCCCAATTGGTCTCAATTCGAAGCCGGATATCACCGTCAGCGTCTACCGTTGCCCACCTATCCTTGGCAGCGGCAGCGTTATTGGCTGGAGCCAAAGACTCTCCCGATCAATGCCTCAGAAACCTCAGTTGTGCAGTGGATTAAGCAGGGGCAAACGGAACCGCTGGCGCGGTGGCTGCAGCAGTCGATGGCGCTTTCGGCAGATCAGGCGGCGCTTCTCCCCACGGTCGTTAACCACTTGGTTGAGCAGCACCAGCAAGAACAGCAGACTTCTGCTCTAGAAGACTGTCTCTATCAGGTGGACTGGCAGCCGCAGTCTGTGGATGCCTCTGCAGTGGCGACGGGCCGCTGGCTGTTGCTGATGGATCCGGCGGGCGAAGCGCTGGCAACGCAGTTAGAGACCCAGGGACATACATGCCTGCGGGTCTATGCGGGTGCGGCCTACCACCATCAGGGCCAGAAATGGCGGATCGATCCGAGTCAGCCAGCAGACTGGAAACGCCTCTGGGCTGAGGCTTTGACGGATGAGCAGCCACCGCTGGCGGGCATCCTGCAGCTCTGGAATTTAGCGTCAGATCGGCCTGAAGCACTGGCGCAGATCGCAGACTGTCAGGCCGTTCTTTATCTCTTGCAAACCCTGACGGCGGCGCTGCCCACGGCGCTGAAGCTGCAGCCCCGATTTTGGATTGTCACCCAAGAGGCGATTCGATTGCCATCGGATCAGAACATGGAGCAGCGGCTGGCACAGTCTTCTCTCTGGGGTCTCGGCAAAGTCTTAGCGCTGGAGCATCCTCACCTTTGGGGTGGTTTGGTTGATGTAGACACCTTAGGCTCGGCGGCACTGCTAGCTGAGCTGGCACACCCCCACACAGAAACGCAGGTTGCACTTCGAGGACAGCAGCGCTACGTGGCCCGTCTGCAGCGCTCGCAGGTCCCTGTTCAAAACGTGAAACAAGCAATTTGTCACCCGCAAGGCACCTACCTAATCACGGGTGGCCTGGGAGCGTTAGGTCTGCAGGTGGCGCAGTGGCTGGTGACCCAAGGCGCGCGATCGCTGGTGCTGGTGGGTCGTAACGCCCCCTCTGCAGCGGCGATAGAGGTGCTGCAGTGCCTAGAAGAACAGGGTGTTGTGATCAGTACGGCACCAGTTGATATTTGCGATCGCAACCAGCTCCCCACTCTCCAGTCAACCCTTGCATCTAGCCCACCTCTACGGGGCGTCATTCATGCTGCTGGCGTTTTGAAGGACGGCATCTTAGAGCAGCAAACCTGGGAGCAGTTTCAGCAGGTCATGGCTCCAAAAGTCACGGGTGCCTGGAACCTCCACACTTTGACTCAGGATCAGCCCCTCGATTTTTTCGTGATGTTTTCGTCAGCGGCTTCGCTTTTAGGCTCTCCGGGACAGGGGAACTACGCCGCTGCTAATGCCTTCATGGATGCCCTGGCTCACTTCCGTCGTCAGCAACAGCTTCCGGCTCTGAGCATTAATTGGGGACCGTGGGCACAGGCAGGCATGGCCGTCCAGAATGAGAAGACGCTGACGGCTAGTGGTATTGATCCCATTCCGGTGGCTCAAGGACTGCGTCTACTGGAGATGCTGATTGCGAATGGAGAAGCCTTCCCCGCTCAGGTGGGGGCGCTGTCGGTGCGTTGGTCAGACTTGGGTTCCTATGCCAGCAGCCCTTATTTACAGGCTTTGATACAGGCAAAGCCTAGCGTTCGTGAATCGCGAATCTTTGAAACGCTTAAAGAGATGAATATTTGCGATCGCACCTCCCATCTCACCCACTATCTGCAGCAGCAGATTGCCCACGTCCTGCATCTCCAGCCCGCCAATATTGATATTGAAGAGAACCTGCTAGAGAAGGGATGCGATTCTCTAATGATGATGGAGCTACTGAATCAGATCCAGCAAGATCTGCAGTTGATGCTCTATCCCCGCGAGTTCTACGACCGCCCCCGCATCCAAGTCTTTGCCGCCTACCTTGCCGAAGAATTTGAGCGCAGCCACGGTGCTCAGCCCCTAACCGATGCGTCTGATCTAGAAGAAGACCTCGACACCGATTTCCAGACTTTTGCTACGCCGACCGCCAAACCCACCACCACGGATCCCCCGAGCGATCGGCTCCCCGGCATTGTCTTTATTCTGTCGAGTCCCCGTTCCGGTTCCACCCTGCTGCGCGTTATGCTGGCGGGGCATCCGAGGCTGCTCTCAACACCAGAACTGCATCTGCTGCCTTTTGAAACAATGGCCGAACGGGCCAAAGATCTGTCGCTGTCGAATCTGGGCGAAGGCCTGCAGCGGGTGCTGATGGACCTCAAAGGGCTAGGAGTCAAAACCAGCCAGTCACTGATTCAAGATTTGGTGCAGCGGTCCTCACCGATTCAAAACGTCTACGCCATGCTGCAGGAGCTGGCCGGCAGCCGCCTACTGGTGGATAAGTCTCCCACCTATGCCATGAGTCTTGAGACCTTAGGCCGAGCTGAAGAAATCTTTGCCGACGCCAAGTACATTCATCTGGTGCGGCATCCCTACGCCATGATTGAATCCTTCGTCCGCATGCGAATGGATAAGCTGATTGGGGCGGGTGACGGTAACCCCTACCGCATCGCTGAAAGTATCTGGACCCGTAGCAATCAAAATGTGCTGCAGTTTGCCAAAACCTTGGGCAGCGACCGCCATCACTTGATTCATTACGAAGATCTCGTGAGCGAGCCACAAAAAGTGATGCAGCGGCTCTGTACCTTTCTCGGGATTCCCTTTGACCCTTCAGTGCTGCAGCCCTACGACGGTCAGCGGATGACCGATGGGCTCCATCAGCAGTCGCTTTCCCTCGGCGACCCGAACTTCTTGAAACACAACCGTGTTGAAAAAGCCTTGGGTGATGCCTGGAGAAAAATTAGACTCCCCCACAAGCTCGGAAATTTTGCCCGTCACATCACGCTTCAACTGGGCTATGATCTGCCCGAGGCTGAACCTGAACCCGGTGCAATGCTGGCGGAAACCTCGCTCTCGCTGGGCGATCTAGAACTCTGTCTCTGCACCTGGGGGCCAGAAGAGGGTCCTCTCGTTCTCTGTCTACATGGCATCCTAGAGCAGGGAGCCGTTTGGGATCCGATTGCGGCGCAGCTTGCAGCGCAAGGGTACCGGGTCATCGCTCCCGACCTGCGAGGACACGGGAAGTCAGGCCGTACGGTCACTTACCAGCTCCAGGACTTTTTAGCAGATCTCGACCAGCTTGTTCCAAAACTAACGGATCAGCCGGTTACTCTAATCGGGCATTCTCTGGGTTCAGTGGTTACCGCCCTGTTTGCCAGCGTGCGGCCTCAGTGGGTACGGCAGTTGATCCTGGTTGAAACGATTTTGCCTGCTGCTGAGAACAATACCGATCCAGCCAATCAGCTCTTGACCCATCTTGATTATGCTGCGTCTCCGCCGGAGCATTCCCTGCTAACAGATCAGGCTGCTGCCGCCCATCGTTTACAGCAGGCTACCCCCAGCCTCTCGCCCCAGTTCGCTCAGCTTTTGGCGGAACGCGCCACACAGACTGACGGCGTAGGAGTGCGCTGGCGTTGGGATCCGATCTTGCGGACGCGCACCAGTTTGCGCGGTGCGCCGTTTGATCGAGAGGGCTATCTGCAACTTTTGCGGCGCATTCAAATGCCGGTGACTCTCGTTTATGGTGACCGCAGTCGCTTCAATCGTCCCCAAGACTTAAGCGATCAGCAGGCTGCTTTACCCCATGCCCAGCAAATCACGCTGCCGGGAGGGCATAACATTCATTTAGATGCATCCGCAGAGCTATCTCAGCAGATTTTGGCTCTTCTGGACTCGGCAGAGGTTCAAACCCGTGAGCAACACTAGGCGTCCCCTGCCGCTTTCTCTGCTCTGGGAACTTCCCTTGGCCGTGCTGTCCTTTTGCTTTTTCAAGGTCGTGAAGACGTTGATTGGGCTTTTCTATGGGATTTATTTGAGTCGAGATCGCAACCGAGCGACCCAGTGGCAGGTTCTCTCTACCGACGTGTTGAGCATTCCCATCGTGCTCCCGGTGCTGATGACCAAAGGCCCCCGCTGGAACACCCACGCCATCATTGGCACCGTCGGTCCTTTTGCTGCTCAGGAAGCTATTTCGATTGACCTGACTCCTCCGCGCCAATCGGCGCAATCCTGGACCATTGTTGTTTATCGCTATCCTGACTATGCCACCGTGGCCCAGCTCAGCTCACTCGAACAGGGTGCAGAGCTACAGCACACCCTCAAAGTCGCACCCGGAAAATATAGTTTGGCCCTCCGATATTACGAATGTTCGGGAGCTGTTGAATTCCCCAGCGTTCAGGCCGATGCCGTCACCGTTGCGCCAGGAGCCGATGATCAAACTCCTGCCGACACCGAAAACCCATCATCGTCAGAGCCGCCCACTATCAATGCCCAGACGGCTTCTGCAGAGACCAATGCGTTTTATCGCCATCTAAGCGATCGCCACAACGGGTTTTATCTTGCACTTCACTACTATATCTATACGCTCCTTCAGCTTCGCCCCTGGCTGCCAGAGGCCTTTGTCACCCGAGAATATCTACCCGTGGGCAATCCTGACACAGCCTTTTTCTATGACTATGTTGAAGCGCAGCAGGCTCTCTCTCTCTCCCTGCACCCTACGGCGTTACAAAACTACGATATTTACTTCACGCTCTATAGCCGTTCTAGCCTGCCCCTGTTTTACACCAAGATTGAGCAAGAAACCGTGACGGTTCCTCCCTTTCCTACTAAAGGTTACTATCTCATTCGGACTCGTCCTCGAAACGTGCAGGTACCCCCACCTGACTCACAGCTTATTCAGGTTGCTTTTACGGCCTAAAGCAGGGGTATTTATGAGTAAGAAACTCATCCTTTTTCGTCACGGTAAGTCTGACTGGAGTGCGGTTTATAAAAAGGATTGCGATCGCAACCTCACAAAGCGGGGTATTGAAACCGCCAAAACAATGGGTCGTCTATTGAGCAATGCAACACCCGATCTCGTGATTACTTCTTCTGCTGTCAGAGCCAAACGAACAGTGGAGCTAGCCCTGCAGGCGGGACAATGGGGCTGTCCAGTCCAGGTCACCAATCAGCTTTATGAGGCTAGCCCTACCCAGGTTCTGACTATCATTCATCAGGTCGCTATCGAGATCAATACTTTGCTGTTAGCAGGCCACGAACCCACTTGCTCAGCTTTAGCATCACAGCTGATTGGAGGGGGACAGCTCCGCTTCCCTACGGGAGCAATAGCGCGGATCGATTTTGATGTCGATATTTGGCAACAGGTTACCTGTGGGCAAGGGGTTCTTCGGTGGTTGTTGCAGCCTAAACTTTTTCAGCCGTAGGTTCTTTAAATCGACCATCAATGGCATACAGCCAAGATGATCGATGGATTCTAAGAACAAAGGGTAGACAACACGAATGCTGACTACCCTTTATTTATATTGGCTGGAAGCAAAGTCGGCTGACTTCAACTTCCAAAGAGGTCTACTTTCCGGCTCCCACCAAAGTTTTGCCAGAAGACTTGGCCGCCAACTGACCAAGAATGGCATCCACGTTCTCCCGAGCATCACCAAACAGCATGTCAGTGTTCTCTTTATAAAACAGAGGATTATCAACACCTGCATAGCCGCTACCAAGGCTGCGCTTCATAACCACAACATTTTCAGCGTTCCAAACTTCGAGAACCGGCATCCCGGCAATGGGGCTGTTGGGATCTTCGATTGCACTGGGGTTCACCGTATCGTTAGCGCCAATCACAAGCACCAGATCGGTTTCACCAAAGTCATCGTTGATTTCGTCCATCTCCAGCACGATGTCGTAGGGGAGATTGGCCTCAGCTAGCAGCACGTTCATGTGACCGGGTAGACGACCGGCAACAGGGTGAATCCCGAAACGGACATTAGCACCGCGATCTCTCAGATTCTTCGTAATCTGAGCCACCGAATGCTGAGCCTGAGCCACAGCCATTCCATAACCAGGGGCGATAATGATGTTCTTGGCGTTCCGCAGCTTTTCAGCCGTCTCTTCAACGGTGGTCGGTGTCGCTTCACCTTCAATTTTCTTCGCTTCGCCGGTAGGTGCTCCAGTACCAAATCCGCCTAGAATAACGCTGAAGAAAGAGCGGTTCATCGCTTCACACATGATGTAGCTCAGAATCGCACCACTGCTGCCAACAAGCGCACCAATAATAATCAGCAGGTCGTTAGAGAGCATAAAGCCCGCCGCTGCAGCCGCCCAGCCAGAGTAGCTGTTCAGCATAGAAATCACCACCGGCATGTCAGCCCCACCAATGGAAACCACGAGGTGAATGCCAAGAAAGCTTGCCAGACCCGTCATAATCAACAGTGGCGTGAGGCCAGCGGCAGTGCTGTCAGCCCCCATGAACTGCACACCAAAGACAACGGTTGCCACCAACAGACTGATATTCAAAATATGGCGGCCGGGAAGCATTAGAGGCTTACTGCCCAAAATGGCCCGTAGCTTACCGAAGGCGATGATGGAACCGGTGAAAGTAACGGCCCCAATAAAGACACCGATATAGATTTCGATCTGGTGAATCACTTCTTCAGATCCAGTCAAACCTGACTCCGGCTGCAGATAGTTGCCGATTCCCACCAGTACGGCGGCTAAGCCGACGAAGCTGTGCAGAATGGCAACTAGCTCAGGCATAGAGGTCATGGCGACCCGAGAAGCTAAAATCGCCCCAATGATCACGCCGGGGATAATCACGGCAATGAGGGTTGTATATCCTGTCACCTGGCTACCTAGGGCAGTGGCGACAAAGGCAATCAGCATTCCGGCAATGCCGTAGAGGTTTCCTTTGCGGGCAGTCTCTTGGTTAGAGAGGCCAGCCAGACTTAGAATGAATAACGCACTAGCCGCAATATAAGCGACGGTGACAAGACTATTGGTCATAGCTAATTTCTTCTTCCGTAGCTGTTAGTCGGTACTGGGTAAATAGATTTAGATTTCAGAAAACGTATCAAATGGTGATGACGAGAATAACCGTCGCTACTCTCCCCCCAGAATTGGGGAGCTAGTTCAAAGTCGGTGATACTGCTCAACCACCCCTTACAAACACCCCACACTCTACTTACGGAACATCTGCAGCATTCGTTGGGTGACCAAAAAGCCCCCGGAGATATTGATGGTGCCCACTAGAATTGCGATCGCACCTAAAACAGTCGTCGGCGAGGTCAGCGGCCCCGAAATCTGGAGCATTCCGCCGAGAATAATAATGCCGCTAATGGCGTTGGTCACACTCATCAAAGGCGTATGCAAGGCTGGAGAAACATTCCAGATCACCTGCCAGCCCACAAAACAGGCCAACACAAACACGGTGAAGTGCGAGAGGAAAGATGGCGGTGCACCAATACCAACGCCCACTAACGCTAGACCTGCTAATACAGGCCACAGCAAACCTTTTAAAGGAAACGGTTCAGCTTCAACCACTGCAGTCGGTGCTTGGACCTCAGCTTTTTGCGCTGGAGCTGCCGCCGCCGGACTGGGTTCAGGCTTAGGGGCAGGCCAAGTGATCTCACCTTCGTGCATGACCAACGCGCCCCGCACCACCTCGTCTTCAAAATTGACATTGTAGTTGTCAGAGCCGCCCATATCCTTGAGCAGATGCCAGAGGTTGGTGCCGTACAGCTGACTGGACTGACTCGCCATCCGGCTAGGTAGATCCGTTAGACCCAGAATGGAAACCCCGTTGTGGCAATAAATTTCGTTGGGCTTCGTTAGCTCACAGTTACCGCCCTGCTCTGCCGCCATATCGACAATCACAGAGCCATCTTTCATGGCGTTTACCATTTCTTCGGTGATCAGCTTCGGCGCTGGACGACCAGGAATCAGTGCGGTAGTGACGATGATATCGACGTCATGGGCCTGCTCTAAAAACAGCGCCATTTCTGCGTCGATGAACTCTTTACTCATCGTTTTGGCATAGCCACCCTGGCCTGTGCCATCTTCTTCAAACTCAAGCTCTAAGAATTCAGCCCCCATGCTTTGAACCTGTTCTTTGACAACAGGTCGCGTATCAAAGGCTCGCACAATTGCACCCAAGCTACGGGCGGCACCAATGGCCGCGAGACCCGCCACGCCTGCACCAATTACCAGCACTTTCGCTGGCGGCACTTTACCCGCAGCAGTGATTTGTCCAGTGAAAAAGCGACCAAAGTTTTGAGCAGCCTCAATCACGGCTCGATACCCGGCAATGTTTGCCATCGAGCTAAGGGCATCCATTTTCTGCGCCCGCGAGATTCTGGGGATCGAGTCCATTGCCAGGACGGTTGCTTTGCGAGCAGCAAGCTGTTCTAGCAACTCAGCATTTTGAGCAGGCCAAATAAAGCTAATCAGCGTTTTATCTTCGGTGAGCAGCTCTGACTCATGCTGACTGGAAGCAGGATTCACCTGTGGCGCGCGCACCTTGAGGATGATTTTTGACGATCCCCAGAGGGTTGCAGCGTCAGAAACGATGTGACAACCGGCCTCTTCATAGGCGGTATCTGAAAAATTAGCGGCGGCACCGGCACCGGATTCGATCAGGACCTTGAAGCCAAGCTTTTGCAGCTTTTGTGATGTTTCTGGCGTAGCGGCAACGCGGCACTCTCCGGGAAAAACCTCTTTGGGAATTCCCACCACAAGCTGAGTCTGAGTTGATGCCTCTTGGGCTGGGCTGGTGTCAACTGCTTTAGAAACAGCAACAGTCATGAGCGCTCCTTTGTACTTTAGTAGGTATAAATACTTATTGCCTTGTTGGTATCCTAGCGCCTCAGTAAGGCAAATGGGTCAAGGCGATCGTGAGATAGAAGTAGCCAAGGGCTTAAAGGTCTTTACGGGCAATGGGGAGATAATTTCTACTGAATCTAAACTTCAGATTGAGTGCTGGCTGCTTGACTTAAGCAAGGAGAATCCATTTCTTAGGATCGCTTTCTGGATCAGGCTCAGCCGTGGGCAATGGTTCAAAACGCTGACATTCGTGACGTAAAAACTCCTGTAGTTAATGAGTGAACTAAAGCTTCGCTGGAGTTTTATTCAGTCCCGAGGATGAACTGATTTGGGTATAAGTTTTGAATTGTAGATCGATCCCTGAATAAGCGGCGCATATTTAATCTGTTGTATAGATTTCCCAACAATGCGGCAGATCAAGTTTCTCAGTGTTCTCAACGATCGTTCCAGTGGGCACACTCCCTAAAACACTGGAATCGGATGAATTCGATGAGAACACAGCGTCTATCGTCTGCCTTGCTATGCTCGATGCTCCTATGCGCCGGTCTGATCAACGCTTGCGGAGGCGAAACCAAAGTGGCGCAATGCCAGAAAGTCGGAGATATTGTCAACAGCTTGTCTTCAGTCACGCCCTCCCTGATGGATAAGCCGGGTGGTCTATCTACGCTATCGAAGCTAGCAACCCAAACAGCGACTGATTTAGACGCATTGAAGCTAGACGATAAAAAACTGAGCAATTTGCGATCGCACCTAGCTCAATCCATGCGAGAGCAAAGTCAAGCCACTCTCCAACTGGCCCAGCTTTCAGGTCCAAGCGGCAGTTTCGACGACAGCCCGCAGGCCCAAGCTGTGATCGCACAAAATACAGCGGCATCCCAATCATTCGTGTCCACATTCAATGCGACGCAAAGCTATTGCAAAAACGGGACGGCCCCAGAGGAATTGACCTCACAACCTGCCGCATAAAAACTGTGGCCATCAGAGTCCTCTACTGTTCTCATAAATCTTTGAAATCAATGCTCCCTCAACGAATGGGACACCGCGCCCCAATAGGGTTTGTTTTAGGTCTGAGTTTCTTGCTAGCCCTCGTGCTGCCCAGCACTGCGATTCAAATTTCTGATGTGGTGAATCCGCGACAGGCAAATGGGGGTTGGGTCTCAGATCAAGCTAATCTGCTTAGCGACAATGCAGAAGCTCAGCTCAATGCTTTACTCACCCAGCTAGAAGAGAACAATGGCGCAGAAGTGGCCGTCGTGACGGTGCCTGATGTTGCGCCCTCTGCTTCTCCTAAAGCCTTTACTACAGAACTGTTTAATACCTGGGGGATTGGGAAAGAGGGGCAAGATAACGGTGTGCTGGTGATGGTATCGAAGGGCGATCGTCGAGTTGAGATTGAGACAGGGTACGGGATGGAAGCAATTTTGCCCGATGCAAAGGTCGGGGCAATCATTCGCACCGAGATGATTCCAGAGTTTAAGCGTGAGGCCTATGAGACAGGGATTGTCAACGGGACTCTGGCCGTGGTTTTGGGAATTGCCCCAGATCTGAAGCTGCCAGATAGTATTTCGGAGCCTTTAACCCAAAAGGCAGCTGCCTTGGCAGTGGCGCGACATCAGGAAAAACTTTACAAGGAAGAACAAGCAAAACGGCGGCTTCAGTATCAACAGAAACGAGAAAAACAGAGACAAGTAGAACGTCAGCGTCAACAGGAGCGATCACTGGCTGAGGCGCGACGGCGGGTGGAGTTGGAGGCGGAACAACAGCAACGCTTGCCACTCTATAAGCAACTTTCAGTCTCTGGGGGATTGCTCTCGATTCTGGGGTTAGTTTGTTTCCTAAATCGTGTTCAAAGTCGATTGAAGGCTGCGCAGCTCACTCCCCATAGCCTCTCGACTGGAGGCCATTCCCAGGAGCAACAATTAAATGAAGGGGTAAGGCTACAGGCTGCCGCCATTCAATTGCCTCCGCTTGGATGGAGCATGTATAGCTATGGCGGTTTGGCAGGGGTGGGACTAGCGACTCTCAGCGCAGGTTTGATGGGATGGGCCATTGTGGCTTTGATGCGATCGCAAACTCCCTGGATTCTCCTGGCTATTCCTGCTGCATTTGTGGGTTTAATCAAGGGACAGTCGTTAATATTGAGATTGACGGCCTGCAGAGTGGCTCAACTGCAATCCAAGTTTTGTCGGCAGCGTGAGCTGAAACCCTGGTCAGCCAAGACCTTCTTTAAGACGTCTTCGGCCTCTGGATGTGTCAATTCTGCTCTGGTGGTAATCGGCATCCTCTGTTTCCTCTTTTATACTATCCCCGCCTTGACGGCAGCGACTGAACCAAGTAGCACGTTTGCTCCCGATGTGACTTCAGCACAGATCTCCGCTGCTTTTTCATTGGTGGTGTCTATCTATTTAGCCAACCTCTTACGGCAGCTCTGGCTTTCTTTTCAAAAACAACATCTAGAGAAACAAACCGCTTGCCGAGACTGTGGCTTTGGTCTCGGCAAGCGTGGCTTGACCCTCTCTGAGCAAGTGAGAAAAGCAACGCTGCACCCTGAAAGCTTAAGTAAAGCAGAGGCGATCGCGATCGATATCGGCAATATCAAATATCAGGCTTATAGCTGTCAGCATTGTCATCCTGAGCAGCGTCCCGGCACCGCTTATCTAAAACGCCGTTTCCGCAAGTCCAAGACTGACTGCCCCGAGTGTAAAGCCGATACCTTAGAGAGCGAAACGACACAGCGCAAATCTGGGGATTTGATTCACATCTACTACTACCGCACGGAAACTTGTCATTTGTGTGGCTATGAAAACATCAAACGTTGGCAGAAGCGCAAGCCCAAACCCAAAGTCAGACGTAGTTCTTCTTCGAGTTCAAGTTATTCGAGCGGGTCTAGCGGTAGCTATAGCTCGGGAGGAAGTGCTGGTGGTTCTTCTGGCGGCAGTAGTGGCGGCAGCTTTGGAGGCGGCTCCAGCGGCGGCGGTGGTGCGGGCGGAAGCTGGTAACGACAAGGCGATGCTCAATTTTGCAAAATTGCAGTTCCTCAAGTACAGCTTCGATCTGGGGAACCCTAGAACTAGCTTGTCATCTTGACTCAGCAGTTTTTCTTTGCCTCTCGAACACTCTATTTCTGCAACCGTGCTTCTAAACCAATTGAGATATTGCTATCGCATCTTGCCGACCTTTGCCTTGGGCCTAGGTCTCAGCTTCTTACTGTCATCGCTTGTTCCCAGCCAAGCCATTGAAGTGTCTGCCGTTCCCAACCCGCGTCAAAACAACGTCTGGGTCACAGATATGGCCAATCTGCTCAGTCCCAGCAGTGAAGATCAGCTCAATCAGATGCTCTCAGCCCTGGAAGCCACCAATGGTGCAGAGATTGCGGTGGTCACCGTACCGGATACGCAGCCCTCAGCATCGCCCAAAACGTTCACAACAGAGCTATTCAAGACCTGGGGAATTGGCAAAAAAGGGGTAGACAATGGGGTTTTGTTTATGGTTTCTAAGGGCGATCGCCGCACGGAAATCGAAACAGGCTATGGCGTAGAAGGAATCTTACCCGATGCAAGGGTGGGCAAAATCATAAGGCTTGAAGTGACGCCACAGTTTAAGCAGGGCAACTTTGATGAGGGTATCGTCAACGGAACCCAAGCCCTGATCGCCTTGTTAGAGAACGAAATCTTTGAGCCACCGACACCCTTAGAGCAAATCAATCGATACACAGGCGGGCTATTTAGCAGTGCAAATGCTGTGGCCGTAGTATTCGTCGCCATCGTAGCTGCGCAGCTAAAGAGAATGCTCAAGGGAGGGCAGCAGGCTATTTTAGTTGCGCCGCTGGGGCGCACAGTCTCTGTAAAAACGGATGACTGGAGAGGGCAGTGGGTGGCGGGCCTCCGTTGGTTAGCCGGAGACTGCTCGCCTTTGGAGGGTACAGAGCGACGCCCCCTCAAGCTGGGTATTGTTCTTAATCCAACCCGAACAGTGTTTCAAGGCTGGTGGACCTTGTTTGGCCTTTTTGCGGGGCTTTGGGTTGTGTCCTCCATAATTGCAGGAGGCATACTGCTGAAGCTTCTGCTCATTTGGGCCTGGTTCGGCTATGAGCTTTGGTGCTGCGCTAAACGCGATATTAAGGGAAGAAAAGCACTAAAGACCGTTATGGTTACGCTCTTTACGTTTAGTTTCGTAGCTTTGTTTATGATGCTCGTGATATTTAGCATCTTCGAGGAGTTCTTTTTCCTACCCTCCTTGTTTTTGGCGGCTTTTGGTGGTGCCTGTGCGGGGTCACTACGGCTGTTGCGATCGCTCTGTGAGCATAACGAAGTTCTGTGTTTATCGTGCGATGGCCCCATGCAGCCCCTCGCGGAAGATGCTCTACAACAGCGTCTCAAGCCAGCAGAACAAGCGGCGAAGAAAATCAAAAGTACGATTTACGAAGGTTGGCAGTGTCCGGCCTGCAGTCCTGTTCTGGCTCAGGATGGCTTTGATCTGCACCTGTTCTCTGAAGTCATGCGGTCCCAGAAATTTGAGCGCTGCAGCGACTGTGATGCCCTCACAGTGACGAAAATATCAAAAGTTCTCACACCTGCGACAACCCGTGTGGAGGGAGAAAGACTGGTGACGAGACACTGTGCCTGCTGTGACAAAACAATTGAAAAACGAGTGGCTATTCCGCGCCGCTCTAGCTCTTCTTCCAGCTCTTCTAGTAGTTACAGCAGCTATAGCTATAGCTCATCGAGTTCTTCCAGCTCTTCCAGTAGTTCTTCCAGTAGTTCTTCCAGCGGCTCCAGTTTCGGCGGGGGCAGCAGCGGTGGCGGTGGTGCGGGCGGGAGCTGGTAGTGCTCCGATTCTCTTTAATTTCGATTTGCTAACCCATTTTGCTTCCTGCTATGAATTCTAAAAACGTCATTCCTGAAGAACTCGTTCCTGTCGTGCTAGAAAAGGCAGGCCAGCTTTATCTACAGAATACTGGCCCTGAGGGCTACTCCCTTGAGGAACTGATGGATGCAGGTTCAGAAGCTCAGATTCCAGCCGAGCTGATTCAACAGGCATACAGACAGCTTCAGCGAGAGCAGGAGGATGCAAAGCGGCGTCAGACACAACAGCGGCAGTATTTGATGATCGGAGGTGCGATCGCAACTCTCCTCCCTCTCCTCGGAACCATCTGGTTTGGCGCAACCTACAATTCTCTCAACGCCTCAAAATCCACCGTCGAAGGTAAATGGGCACAGGTAGAAAACCAGATGCAGCGCCGTGCTGATTTGATTCCACAGCTAACGCAGGTGGCGCAGTCCTACGCCAGTTCAGAACAGCAGATGATTCAAGAGCTAGCGAAGGCCCAGACTGCTTTTCTTAATGCGGAAACGATTGCCCAGAAGCAGGCTGCAGATGGGGGGGTGAAAGATGCGATCGCAAACTTCCAAACTATCACCGCTCGCAATCCCTCCCTTCAATCCAACGAACTGTTCATCAACCTGCAGTACGAAATTGCCGGAACCGAGAACCGAATGGCCACTGAGCGGATGCGCTACAACCAAGCAGTCCAGATCTACAATCAGTCACTACGAGATTTCCCCACCGTTTTGATTGCTGGAGGCCTGAAGTTTCAAGCTCAGCCCTTTTTTAAGAGCGTCCAAAAGTAAGGACTGGTTGAGATACGCTTTCCTACAGCCAGCGACAAAATATCTAGGGTGAACGGAATTATGGCGAGCCAAAAGAAAGAACCCCAAGGTTGCGGATGCGGCAGTATTCCCTTCTCCGTCATTCTGCTCTTCTTAGGGGCTGGATATTGGTGGTTCAGTCAACCGCAAAATCGAGAGATCAGCCGATACGTCCCCCCCGATCAAACCCTCACGCTTCCGGTTCTAGATCTAACCGTCAATCTAAATCCATCAACTCCTGCAGTGCCCCCGGTGCCAACGCCGCTCCCCACCGCCATTCTTCCGGCCACAGATCCACCTGAGATTGAGAAGGCACCCGAGACGATCACAGCAAAGCCACCGCAGGAGAGAGACCAGCCTCAGTCACCTTGGTATCAAAAAGAGATGCGAGGAATTTATCTGAGCCGCTATCAAGTCACCAACAACGCCTCGGAAGAAACCATTCGCGAAAGAGTCCGCTACTACCGTTCCCAGGGATTTAACACCATTCTCCACGGCGTTTGGGGGAATGCCTGCACCATGTACAAGAGCAAGGTGATGGCAAAAAAGCTCGGCTACGATAGCTGCCCCAATAAGTTTCAAGCTCAGTGGCTAGACTGGCTCATAGATGAAGCCCATAAGCAAGATATGCAGGTTCATGCCTATTTTGAGAAAGGCATCAAGATCGATAAAAACAGTCCGCTTTTCGATTTAGCCATGTCACAGAAATGGACGGTTCCTGGTATTGACCGCACCTACAGTAATGTCGAACATCATGTCCTAGACGTAGCAAATCCTGAGGTGTCTGATTTTTTCAGGGATATCCTGGCTGAGTTTGCTCAAAAGTATCCCACCATTGATGCGGTTCAGTGGGACGACTACTTGGGCTACCATGCCGAACTCCCTGGAGATGTCGATCGAACAGAAAGTCTGACTAAATTTTCTCAAGCGATGATTCAGGCGATGAAAAAGGTCAATCCTGATGTGAGCTTCGATCTCTGTCACCACAACCCCTACTGGTCCAAACGATATTTCGCTGCTGACTGGAAAAACTGGGATGTGGACCGCGTCTTTGTGCAGGCCTATAACGAGGCTAATTTTGACAAGGAGCTAGAATATGCCAGAAAACATGCAGGCATTGCGATCACCGACAATCAGCTCCATCGTCTACCCGAGCTGATCGAGAATAAAGCCATTAAGAGCGTGTTGGTTTTTCCGCTCTCCGGCAAGCCCGAGACCACTGCGGCCAACGTCAATCGCCTGGTTTCAAAGAGTGTGCAGGATTCCTGATTTCGTCAAAAGCATAGAAAAAAGGACCGCCACATCTGACAATCCCTGTTTTGTATTGCGTATACCTTATAGAAGGCATAAGTATCATGACGGCCGGGGTGACGGGTCGCTGTGCTAGAGATCACAGACTACTGTGATCTAAATCACTGCAAAAAGTTAGGTTCACTATTCTTTATTCAAGATGTTGGCTTCAGGCTTGATGCAGTGATCCAAGATGCTTTGTATTAGACCTTCTAGCGTATATTCTGACGCTTCTACATCGACCCGTCCCAGAAGCTGTTCACAGGTGGCAGAGGTTTGGGGACCGATGGAGGCAATCTGAGCCTGTTGAATCCACTGCAGCCAGTTTTGTCCTGCAGCCGTGGCGGTATGCTGCAAAAGCTGACAGAAGCACTGAACGGTCTTAGAGCTGGCAAAGGTAATCACGTCAACAGACCGCGTCTGCAGCGCTTCTAGCACTGAGGGGCTGATGCTGCGGGTACACTGTGATTGATAGGCAGGGGCTTCGGTGATGTCTGCCCCCTGAGCTTTGAACTGAGCAACCAATACGTCACGCCCTCCGGTTTCAACCCTTGGGAACAGCATGGGTAGATCGCGAAGATCTTGCTGCGGGAAATGTTCGACTAGGGAGTCGGCCACAAAGCTGGGAGGGATAAAGTCAGCCTGCAGTCCTCTCTCTTTGAGGGTGGTGGCGGTTTTGCGACCCACAACAGCAATTTTGAGGTGACTGAGCGATCGCAAGTCTTTCCCATTCTCGATTAGCCGATCTAAGAAGTAGTTGACGCCGTTGGCAGAGGTGAGAATCAACCAGTGGAATTTTTCTAGGGTTGCGATCGCATCATCCAATTCACTCCAGTCAGAAGGCGGAACAATCTCGATAGCGGGCATCTCTAGGACCGTGGCTCCGGCAGTAGAGATGCGATCGCAAAACCCTTTCGCCTGAGACGCCGAGCGCGTCACAAGGACTGTTTTACCCGCAAGCGGTCGATTGGCATCAGTCATGGATAGAGAACGTGACAGCAGGACATCATTGGCTGGCGACACCCGCTTGAAATCCTCGGCAGATTGAAGATGGCTGGGAGCCGCAACCTCCAAGGATGATCGTAGAGTGACCACCTCACCCACAACAATAACCGCCGGAGACAGCACTTCACCTTGGATTTGCGGCTCAATTGTTGCCAGTGTTCCCACCCAAACCTGCTGCTGCGGCCATCCACCCCGACGAATAATTGCGATGGGGCGGGCTGGATCTTGCCCCTGCCGCAAAAGCTGCTCAATGATTGTCGATAAAGTCTGGGTGCCCATCAAAATCACCAGAGTCTCTATGTGCGCCACTGCCGACCAGTTGATGAGATCAGGCGCGTGACCACTGATGACGACAAAACTTCCGCTCAATCGCGCATCTGTAAGCGGAATGCCCGCCAGCAAAGGAGCCGTAAACACAGAAGAGAGTCCCGGCCACACCTGGGCCGCACAGCCATGTCTTTTCAACATCTGCAACTCAGCCGCTGTTCGTCCAAAAATGAAAGGATCGCCGCACTTTAAGCGCACCACCCGTTTACCTTGCTGACACTGCTCGACCAGAAGCTGGTTAATCTGGTCCTGTGGCGTGCTCGGCTGCCCTCCCCGTTTGCCGACTGACAAACGCACACAGTCTTCTGTCGCCAAAGTTAATATTTCGGAATGGATCAGGGCATCATAAATAAGAACCTCGGCCTGAACAATCAGGCTTTTCCCAGCCAAGGTTAGATAGGCTAGACCCCCAGGTCCAGCACCAACAATATCTACCTTGCCCTGCTGCTTACTCATTTCCCTGAGAGGTACAGGTCTCCGTTGACCCTGCCCATTATTGCGACCAAGCTGTTCAATGACATGAGTACAATGGAGCTAACATCTAGACTGCATTGTACGGTCAAACAAAGCTGGTTCTAGATTGGGGGTGCGATCTTGATCGCGCAAAGCCAGTTCTCAAGCCCGTCACTGGCTGATCGGGAATATTTCAGTTAGTTTTTTAGATGTGACCTTTAAGGAGGAGCAGATGCGTCGATCTGCAGTTGGAGTAACCTTAACGCTCCTGGCAATAGCTTTAAGTGGATGCAATTCTGGCAGTGAGCTAAAGTCAAATGCCATTTCAAAAGATACAAAAGCTGTGCCGTCTGACACTGTAGAGGCGACATCAGTTCCAGAGGTTGTCTCGATCGCTGCAGTGGATCAGAGCACAACAGCCCCGGCCACCGTGGCCCTGATCCGTCCAACAGATCCTGAAGAACGGGTGCGCACCATCCAGAGCGGTCGGGCCGATCCCTTCCGTCCTTTGGTTTCGCCAGCTCAGCCTCAAAGTCGCCCTGGTTCTGGCGTTCGTCCCAGCGCAGGCGGCAGCGGCGGGCGGACAGCGCCAGGTGCTAGACCAACAACAAGGTCGACAGCAGCCACGCGGGGCAGCAGCACTCGCCTCAGCCCACCCAGTACGGCTACTCCTAAATCGTCACCGAGTACTTCTCCGGGTAAAGCGGTGCTTCCCCCTTTACCAGCCCCCGAACCTACGGCGGCAAAAGAAGTTCAGGTTCAGGGAATTGTCGTGATGGCTGGCAGACCGCAAGCCATCGTCCAGGCACCGGAAGAGAAGACCGCTCGCACGATCAGCTCCGGCGATCGGGTTGCTAACGGTCGGGTTCTGCTGAAGGGCTTCGACATGAGCAACCCCGTTGCGCCTAAGGCCATTTTTGAAGAGGCCGGCATGGAAGTTGCCATCGGCGTTGGTCAAGAGCCTATTGTGCTCGCGTCTGCCAGCTCTCAGGCTCCCGTTCGGGGCTTGTATAAAGTCGGATTGAACTAGTCCGAGCCTCAGGCTTGGGTCGTCCTTTCTGAGTACAAAAGGGTAAGACTCCCCGATACAATAGCTAAGCAACCCATACCGAGACTGCTGATTCAGGTCGTCTCGGTATTGTGCTATTTGGCCTAGAGTCGTATCGGAGCGATTATTCCCTTGGCAAAACTCCCTCGATGGTTACGCAGACTACAGAGTCGCAGCGTCTGGAGCACAGCTTTCCAGCGACCGCTACTTATCGCTTTATTCGGTCTTTGCATGGTCGTGACGGTCGGTTGTCGCCAATGGTTTAGTTCTGCGCCAACGCCCAGCCCGACGCCGACTCCAAGCACTAGTCCGCCCGCGATCACTAGTACGCTGACGCTGGGAACCACAGCCAAAATTCGCACGCTGGACCCGGCAGATGCCTACAAAGTGTTCACGGGCAATTTGCTCTACAACCTCGGGGATCGCCTCTATACCTACAAAGAGGGCGAACTTGTGCCGCAGCTCGCAACGGCAATGCCTGAGGTTAGCGAGGATGGTTTGGAGTATCAAATCGATCTGCGTCAAGATGTTGTGTTCCATGACGGGACGCCTTTTGATGCCAAGGCGATGGCTTTTTCACTGCAGCGGTTTATTGATAACGGCGGGCAGCCCTCCTTTCTGCTGTCAGATACGGTAGAGAAAGTAGATGAGATCGCATCTCATAAGCTCAAGATTCGTTTAAAGAAGCCCTTTGTCGCCTTCCCAGCCCTACTTGCATTTTCGGGACTGACTCCCGTTTCTCCCCAGGCCTATACAGATCAGGTCGAAACCTTTCGGCGATCAACATTTGTAGGCACAGGCCCCTATCGCCTGACCAGCGATACCCTAGACAACCTCAAGCTCACCCCCTTTGACCAGTATTGGGGCGACCCCCCTGAGAACAAAAGCGTCACCGTCAAACGCTACAACAACGCAGCCAGCCTCTACAATGCCTTCCGTTCCGGCCTAGTGGATATTGCCTATCAATCCCTCAACCCCGATCAAATCGGGGTATTGGTGAGTACTGCAGAGCAAACGGGTGACTGGCAAACGATTACCGGTCCTGGCAGCAACATCACTTACTTGAGCCTCAACCTCCGAGATCCGCCGCTGAACAAAATAGAAGTACGGCAGGCCATCGCTCTCGTCATTGACCGGCAAAGTCTGCAAAATCGAATCTCTCGAGATCAGGTAGAGCCACTGTACAGCCTCATCCCCAGTATTTATCCAGAGTCAAAGTCTGTTTTTCGGACTGCCGCCGATATTAACCCAGCAGCTCAGGCAAAGGAGCGGCTCAGAGCAGGAGGCTATTCCAAAAGCAAGTCCATCAAGCTGACCCTTGGCTATCGCAGTAACGTCCCGAGCGATGCTCCAGCCGCTCAAGCCATCAAATCATCAATAGAGCGACAGCTTGATGGCTTGGTCACCGTAGATCTTGAGAGCATGGACTCTGCACAGGCTTACATCAGTCAAAATCAAGGGCGTTACAACCTGTTTATGCTCGACTACACCGGAGACTTTTATGATCCTGACACCTATATCCAGCCCTTCTTAGCCTGCAGCAAAGGATCAGAAGAAGAGGGCTGTCAGACCGGAGCGACGGTTGTGCAAGGGTCGTTTTACTATCGAGAACGCATGAACCAACTCATCGATCAAGAGCGCCAGTCTCAAGATCCACAGGAGCGACAAAAGATTTTTGCAGAAATTCAAGACATCGTGGCGGAAGATGTCCCCTATATTCCGCTCTGGCAGCGGCGTGAGTACGCATTTGCCCAGGATAATGTTAAAGGCATTCGATTGGAGCCGACCCAACATCTCCCCTTCTGGCCCCTCAAAAAATCCTAAAGCCTCAAAAACATTGAAGGTTAACGCCCTATGTCTCGCTCCCATGCGCTCCAGGCCTACATCATCACCCGCCTCATGCTGGCTCCCCTTATGGTCTGGGTGATTAGCACCGTGGTGTTTTTACTGCTGAGAGCGACCCCCGGAGACACCGTAGACGTAATCTTGGGGCCGCGCGCACCAGAATCACAAAAGGCTCTCGTCCGGGAGCAGCTCGGGCTAGCAAAGCCACTGCTCGAGCAATACTTTGACTACCTCAAGCACCTGCTGAGCTTCGATCTGGGTACTTCTCTCACCAGCAGAGGTCAGCCGGTTTGGGATATTATTCAAGATTTTTTCCCCGCCACCGCTGAACTCGCGATCTGCAGCATGGTGTTTGCCCTCTTGATTGGCGTTGGAGCAGGTGTGCTCTCGGCCTCTCGTCCGGGCACTGCTCTAGATGCAGGAGGACGTTTGTTTGGCATCATCACTTACGCACTACCGCTTTTTTGGGCTGGCATGTTGCTGAAGCTGCTCTTTGCCGTCAAACTGGGCTGGTTTCCCAACGGGACTCGTTTCCCGATTCGAATGCTTCCCCCCGAGGGTCCGACCGGTCTATATCTCATTGACAGTCTCCTGAGCGGTAATTTCGAGGCATTTGGTGCCACGCTCTACTATTTAGCGCTGCCTAGCTTCACGTTAGGGCTGGTGCTGAGCGGTATCTTTGAGCGTATTGTTCGGGTCAATCTCAAGCAAACACTGAGGGCCGATTATGTTGAAGCGGCCAAAGCCAGGGGCATCCCTGAACGGCGGGTACTTTTGAGTCACGCGCTACGTAATGCCTTGATTCCCGTTGTGACCATTTTGGGGCTAACAACGGCCTCAATGTTAGGGGGTGCTGTGCTCACAGAGGTAACGTTCTCTTGGCCAGGGCTCGGCAATCGTCTTTATGCAGCGATTGGCGATCGCGACTACCCCACGGTGCAGGGCGTCATTGTCTTTTTTGCACTAATTGTTGTGCTTACCAGTATTGCGATCGATATTGTGAACGCCTACATTGATCCCCGCATTCGGTATTGATATTTGCTTGGACTTCAACCTACAGCAATAGAACCTGCTTTAGAATACTGCTGTTCTGCTGTCGCTCCTGATGGGGTCGCGGAATGTCGCAGTGTCGCAATATGTAGGACAGACAAAACTAGCCGGTTCCAATTGGGCTGATTAAGCGAGAATAAGACTCCTCCAGCTAATGCTGCCCACCCGACAGGGCCAAGAACGAGTGCAAGAGTCTGGCTCACGCCCATATAAACAGCAAAGGGTAAGGTGATACCTAACGCACCCGTCAGGCTCCCTAGTACAGTGCTCGCGAGCACATAAACACCGAAACCGCTCATTCTTGCTGCAAGCATTGCGCCGCCGCCTAGCAGAAAACCTTCAAGATGAGGATCGTCACTTTCTCGTGTCAGATCCATTAGGAGGTGTTGCCGTTGTTCTGGTCTTAACTGCTCCAACAGATGTTGAAACTGCTTCACAACGACGGCATCTTCAATCTCTTGCGTCGATAAGTCATGCCATGTGCGATCACCCAAGACCTCAGACCAGCTGATAGCCACTTGATCTGCAACATCTGTCACAACTTGCTTCCAAGAGGTGTAGCAGAAGATTTGCCCGATGCTTCCAAATCTTAAATACCGGATATGATTGCAAAGAGTATCTGGTGCGCTACCAAATCCTGAACCAGTCAGCTCAGCTAAGTTTTGGCGCTGTTCTTCGGTGGCAGCACTTGTGATCTCATAGAAGTCTTGCACGGCTCTAGTAGGTATTCGACTCTTGGACTAGAGTACCCACGTGCTCAAACAGCACATCAATGCGAGATCTAAAGCAAGCAGCAACTTAGAACACAAGGCTACATCTCTCTCACAATGGGCTGACCATCTTTGATCTCACCGATCAAAACTAAATCGGTCACATTTACAAAAATTCCGTTTTCGAGCACACCAGGAATATTGTTGAGGATCGCTTCTAGCTCCGGTGGATTGGCGATGGATTCAAATTTCGTATCAATCACCATATTGCCCTGATCAGTGATCACTGGACCATCTTTATTGACACCCATTCGCAAATCGGTCTTACCGCCCAACTTCTCTAAGGCTCGCATGACAGGGGCAATCGCCATCGGCAAAACTTCTACAGGGACCGGAAAGGTGGAACCCAAGGCATCGACAATCTTGGACTGATCGACGACAACAATAAACTCTTCGGCTAAGGAATCTACAACTTTTTCGCGGGTATGAGCTGCACCACCGCCCTTAATCAGATTCTTGGCAGGATCGACTTCATCTGCGCCGTCAATGCCGATATGGATACGCTCAACTTCATCTAGCGTTGTGAGGGGAATGCCGTACTGCTTGGCTAATACAGAGGCTTGAAACGAAGTAGGAACGCCTTTAATGTCGGTTAGCTCACCGGACTTGATGCGATCGCCTAAGAACTGAATGGCAAAGGCTGTCGTCGATCCAGTGCCTAAACCCACAATGGAGCCTGATTTAACCCGGTCAGCGGCGGCTTTACCCACCTGCTGCTTCATTAACTTGACCGGATCCATTGCGTCACTCATGCTTAACCTCTGGCGTCTGTATCGTTGACCAGTGTAAACCGAAATCTGTCTCTGCCTTACTGCGCAGAGGCTTAAAAAGCGCTGACGACTTCCATGACCTGTGAGACGTTGACATGAAAATTTGTGTAATGCACGTTTTTTTCACCCAAAAGATAGTGAAAATTATGGCCTAGAGATTTACTGATGAAATAGAAATAGGGCGTTATTGCAGTCCGTGGCGTTAGAGCTAAGAGGTTGATGGCCTCCGAGAAGATACAGTGCGTAAGTCCAGCCCCCTCCGCTCCAATCACAGATTCTGCATCGTAGAATAGCTCGATCTTATCTGCAATCGTCATATCTTCTAATACATATCTCTGATAACCCAGTCCCCTTAGTTCTTTATACAGCGCTTGCTCATTGAGAATGTGACGTTTGGATAGCGTCTCAGCAGCTTTGATTCGAGAAATCAATATCCGCTTGTTTTTACGCCGAGGTCGATCTGGCATAAATCTAGAGCGAATTTCATCTAGACAGAAGGAAGGTAAAAGATGCGTACCTTCTTCGGTTAGATAAGAAGGGAAGATAAGCTTTTCAATGTAGTAGAGCTTTCCAGAAATAACGGGATACATGCTCACGTTCTTTGGCAAGAGTCTTTCAAGAAAATAATTTTCTAGATCTTGTAAAGGATATGGATAGGGGCATAAAAGCTTGATCTCTTCGATGCAGGAGTATTCTGGGTGGCCAAGCAAGAACGCCCGAGAAATATTATCAATAACGGCGTGTGAATATGAATCGGGAGACCCTCGAATAATGCTGCTGTAGCCGCTGATAACTTCTAGGTTCTCTTGATGAAGTGCCTCCCACGTAACCCCGCGCTTCAGATGCGCATTCATCCAACCCGAGAGAACCGATTCAGATATTATTTCTCTGTCTTCTGTTAACAGAAGATTATATTCAGGACAGTAAATAACCCCTTCCAATGTTGTTGTATAGCTTGAGGGCGTTGTGTAGGTCTCTGCTTGAAATCGCCGATACTTGGGTAATAGAGGAAGTTGTGGGGCTTCCGGTGTTGCCATTGTTTCACAAGGCACTGCACTGATTTTGACAAGATCCTCTCCGTAAATTTTTTCAAGCGAGGTTATTTTGACTAGCTCATAGCTCTTAGCGGCAGTGATTAATATGCGAGCGAGGAATTGCTCTACTAAGTTTTGGCTACATAAATCTTCTACCCTAGATATTTTTAGAAATATCCTAACCACAGGGTATCTAAAGGGTCTTAGGAGAATTTTCATGATCTCCCTAAGAGTTATCATCGGAGATAAATTTTTCGCTGATGCTATTGGCTGCACAGATTTTACATCGCAGAGATAAAAAGATAATAGCGTATAAGGAAAACATGGATTATAAAGATTCCTAAAAGGACTATAAGTGCATGAATTCAGCGCTAGAAAAATATTTTTTGCCGACTTTAGATCCATAGATCAACAAAAAATACAAGTAGATATTGCTAAAATCATTCATATCTTGGTAAGGTGTTAATCCAAGTCGCTTTTGGTATGATGGCCTATCAATTTTGCTTTATAAATAAAAGACTGAGAGAACCTTCTCACTTGGCGGTTGCAACCGCAGCGACACAAGCAAAATCCGCCTTGTATGTTGAGAAAAGGTGGCAGGCCGATTCCGCCTAGGTCTCTAAGAGGATGTTTGAGAATTCGAGATTTCCATAAGAAAAGCCCTTTGGTTATAGGCTGTCGTTACCAAACAATAGCCACCAAAGAGCAATGCGTAAATCATATCCGAGCGACCTCACTCTAGAACAAGGAGAACTCTTAGAGTCTCTTTTGCCTGTAGCCAAACGCAGAGATCGCCCTGGAACAGACCTGCTGCTCCTCAATGCTATTTTCTACATCCTGTGTGAAGGCCGCACTTGGCGAGGACTGCCCGGTGACTTTCTCGCGTAGCAAACGGTCTACACCTACTTTCGCAACTGGCGTAAAGGCTGTCGTACATCCACTTCGAGGCTGTACGTCGTTTAAATTTTTAATGCAATACAGCAGTACCCGGCTGAGTTAGGACAGCCCTTCATTAGCACAGATGGGTTTCAGACATTTTTGTGTACTCAGCAATACGTGTGCCGCTACAGATCTGGGTTTACGGCCTTCAACAATCACGCGTGACCGTGCCAGGGTAACCCTTAGGCAAACTCTTGTCCCAACTGCATTGGGTTATGAACCGTGATCTTTTTCTTGTGGATCGAAATTTTTTCTTGATCCCTCAGCTCGCCTAGCAGGCGGGTGACCGTGACCCTCGTTGAACCAATCGCTTCCGCAATCGCTTGGTGAGACAGCTTGAGGTCAATGGTAATACCTGGACCGCTTTGAACCCCAAAATCCTTGCATAGAATCAGCAAAAAGCTGACTAGCCTTGACGCCATATCCCGATGGGCTAGCGTTTCAATCATCATTTCTGTTTGCAAGATCCGAGAAGACAAACCCCGCATCAGCACCATCGGCAGCTCAGAATCTTCTTTCATGGCTTTTTCAACCTGTTCAGTCGGCACCGACAACAGCTCTGTTTGCGTAAAAGCCACCGCATGATAGAAGCGATCAGACCGTTGCTGAGTCAACAGTGACAGAACACCGAACACGCTGTTTTCTCGCAGGAGCGCCACCGTAATCTCTTCCCCCGCTTCGTAAACTCGGGATAACTTAACGGCGCCTCGAATCAAGAAATAGACCCGCTCTGCAGGATCGCCGGGGAAGAAAATGGTCTTGCCACGCTCAAACGTCTCAGCCACTGGCGGAAACTGACCGTTGCTCATCTGACGAAAAACGGCTGCTAGAGGACTAACTTGAGTCATAATCATGCTTGCTTTGCCCCGGATTTTTCTCTACTCATAGGACTTAAAGAAGGCACGACATGTGAAACACTTGATATAGATGCAAGGCTCTTAACTGTCGGTACCACTTGATTTTCGCAATGAGATCGCCTGTGACCTCGCTCCTGCGTCTATAGCCGAGGAAGTCCAATCACGTCTAGTCCTCGCCTAAAGAGGCATCTAGACTACTTAAGCGGACTCGCAGAGGTTTGTGTGTATTATTTGATACAGAATCGTTCGTGCAAAATAAGAAACAGCTAAAAAATATCTACTTTAGCGGTATTTTTTAGCAAATTAGCTTTTATTTCGCCATCTCTACGCTTTTTAAGCGATATTTCAGCCTCATTGTCCAAATAGTCTGTCACTTAAACATAAGCCATGCTGAACTTGACCGGAAAGAATGCCCTCGTCACTGGGATTGCAAACAATCGCTCGATTGCTTGGGGCATTGCTCAGCAGCTCCAAGCAGCCGGGGCCAATTTAGGGGTCACCTATCTCCCCGACGACAAAGGTCGCAATGAAGGCAAGGTAAAGAAGCTGGTTGAACCACTTGCGCCTAGCCTGTTCCTGCCCTGCAACGTCCAGGATCAGGCCCAAGTTGACACCACGTTTCAAACGATTAAAGATCAGTGGGGCAAGATCGATATTTTGATCCACTGTCTGGCTTTTGCGAATCGAGATGACTTGACGGGTGATTTTAGTCAGACGAGCCTAGAGGGCTTCAACTTGGCTTTGGATGTCAGTGCCTACTCTCTGATCCAGCTTAGTGCTGCTGCAAAGCCTTTAATGACTGAGGGAGGCAGCATTATCACGCTAAGCTACCTCGGAGGGGTACAGGTGATTCCTAACTACAATGTGATGGGGATTGCGAAGGCGGCCCTAGAGATGAATGTGAAGTATTTAGCCTCTGAGCTTGGCTCTCAGAATATTCGCGTCAATGGTATCTCGGCTGGCCCCATTCGCACGCTGGCTTCATCGGCGGTGGGCGGTATTTTGGATATGATTCACCATGTTGAAGAGATGGCACCGCTCAAGCGCACCGTCACTCAAACAGAAGTCGGAAATACGGCTGCTTTTCTGAGCAGTGATTTGGCAAGCGGAATCACTGGCCAAATTATTTATGTGGATTCTGGCTACTGCATTATGGGTATGTAGATTTTAGGGCGATGATCATGCCCTGATCGATAACAGCACTCTAAGAACCTCCCACTTTCGCAAAGCACTTAGCACTCGAAATCGTGGCTCCGTTACAGCGCAGTTGTTGATGCTGATGACCTAGGTCTTTCGGTCAAGCTGCAGTGTCACCTATGGATCTGATTGCTACAGGCTTAATTGCTCAATGCCAAGGTGGGATGTTTCCAGAGTGGACCATTGGCACTGCGCGATGGCCAGATATTCTTAGATAAGTTAGGGTAACCTAATAGAATGATAATTGAGCTTATGGCTCTTGATTTATCTCCTAGATATTCACCTGCATGATTTGCCAGCAGTTATCTCTACGTTTGTTGTCTAGCCTTTTATTAGGGCTACAACTGCTGCTGCGCCTTGGGCGCACTATCTAATCACATATCACTTTTACCCGCTTTCAATAAGGGACTGTCACCTCTGACCTAGAGGGTGAGTTTTTGCTGACTAGGTTTCAGAACAATTTTTTGAATGTCTCTTCTATATGGACATGCACTTTGATGTGCGCTTGCTCATTCTATTTTTTGCTGATCTGGAGTAATTCTATGCTGCGACTTCAATCTTTTCTGGGGCTACGACTATTGGTGGGTTGTCAGAAGACAGCTCGGCACACTGACAGCCCACTCTCCGCCGCATACAAACCACACCGGAGAAAACGAAAATGTTGATTCAGCCTCAAACCAAGTACCAATCTTTTCAACCCATTGATTTGTCCGACCGTACTTGGCCCGCCAAGAGTATTTCGAGGCCACCTATCTGGCTCAGTACCGACCTGCGAGACGGTAACCAAGCACTGATAGAACCGATGAATCCGGCTCAAAAGCTGCAGATGTTCAACCTGCTGGTTCAAATTGGATTCAAAGAAATTGAAGTGGGTTTCCCCTCTGCTTCTCAAGCCGAGTTTGATTTTGTTCGCTATTTAATTGAACACTGTTTGATTCCCGACGATGTGGTCATTCAAGTGCTTGTCCCTGCGCGAGAAGATTTGATTCACCGTACTTTTGCCGCATTGAAAGGGGTTCCCCAGGCAATTGTGCACGTCTATAACGCGACTGCCCCAGCCTTCCGTCGTATTGTATTTGGGCGGGATCAAGACCAAACCATCGACCTTGCAACAACTGCGGCTCAGCTTGTCTACGATCTTGCTGCTGAACATCCTGAAACGCGGTGGCAGTTCCAATATTCTCCAGAGGTATTCACTTCAACGGAACTGGATTTTGCTCGAAATATTTGTAACGCAGTCCTGGATATTTGGCGGCCCACGCCTCAGCATCAGGCGATCATCAATCTGCCTGCCAGTGTCGAAGTGGCAACGCCTAATGTCTTTGCTGACCAAGTGGAGTGGATGCATCGACACCTCATTCCTAGAGACAGCGTTATTCTTTGCGTACATACCCACAATGATCGCGGTTGTGGCATTGCAGCGGCGGAGCTGGCCCAGATGGCGGGGGCAGAACGTGTTGAGGGCTGTTTGTTCGGCAATGGAGAACGAACCGGCAATGTTGATCTGGTGACCCTGGCGATGAATTTATATACTCAGGGCATTCATCCGGGGCTGGATTTTAGCCAGATTGATGAGGTGGCTCAAGTCGCTCAGGACTGTACACAGTTGCCGATTCATCCTCGTCATCCCTATGCTGGAGAGCTTGTTTTTACTGCGTTCTCAGGCTCTCATCAAGATGCGATTAAGAAGGGTTTTGCGGTTCAAAAATCAGATGAACTATGGCAGGTTCCCTATTTGCCGATGGATCCGGCAGATGTGGGTCGCACCTATGAGTCGGTGGTACGGGTCAACAGCCAGTCTGGGAAAGGGGGCATTGCTTTCTTGTTGGAGCGTGATTATGGTTTGGTGCTGCCGCGTCCGCTGCAGATTGAGTTTGGTCAAGTCGTGCAGAAAACAATGGATACGGTTGGACAGGAGCTGTCATCAGCCGATTTATGGCAGTTGTTTACGCGTGAATATCTGCAGGGGAGTCCGTTTAAGTATCAGTCTCATCAGATGAGTGAAACTCGATCAGGATGGAAAATTGTGGCTGAATTGGAGCGTGAGCAACAGCCTCTCAAGATTCAAGGGGAGGGGAATGGGCCGATTGATGCTTTTTTGAATGCTCTGGATCAAGATTTGCAGGTTTGTCATTATGAGGAGCGCGCTCTGGAGCAGGGGAGTGATGCGGTTGCGATCGCAACTATCCAGCTAAAGTCAGCGCAAGAGCAAAAAGGCAGCTACGGCGTGGGAATTCATCCCAATATTGTCACAGCTTCCCTATTAGCCATTCTCAGTGCTTGCAACCGAAAGCATCCATAGTTAGAGCCTGTCGTAGCTGGTCCCGTGAAGTTTATGCCTCACGGGACCATTGAGAACAACAGGAGCATTTGCTGTGCATTCACCTATCGGAGCGAGCGAGACCTGCCCCTTACTCCGTATGGACAACCTTGCCGCTCCAGCGAAATTCACCAGGGATAAGTCCTTTTTGCTCCGCTAGCTTTGCCGCTAAGAGCTGAGGGCCTAAAATCTCCAGAATGGGGCTGAGGGCTTCATCGACCTCTGGCAGAGCTAGATGAGCATGGGGAGCAGCATCTGAAATTGCCTCTCCAATCGTCACCAACTGCCCGCCACGATTCGCAATATCTGTCGCTAGATGCTGACTGAGTTCCAGCGTTTGACCGGGAGTTGTAAAGACAATGCAGCCCACCTGCGATGACAGCAGCTCCATCGGTCCGTGACGGAAGCGACCGCCTGAGAAACCTTCTGCCGGGAGTCTGACGGCTTCTTTGAGAATTAAGCCGCCATTGAGCGCTGAGGTTAACGATGGGCCTCTCCCGATTAATGCAACGTAGGTGGTGTCCTGGAGCCGTTGATAGGCTGACTCGATCCAGGTCGACCAATTTTCTAAGACCTGCTCAGTGGCAGTTGCGATCGCATCCCCTGCAATATAATCTTCCGGCTTGAGCTGTCCCGCAATCGCCCGTCCCAGCCAGTGCAGCAGCAACAGCGTACTGGTGTAGGTCTTGGTGGCGACGCCTACCTCCGCTCCTGCTTGCGTACAAAGCTGTAGATTGCTGTTCTGTGCCAAATTATTATCGGCATTGGTCGTGACGCTAACAATAAAGGGCTTAGCACCGCTGGCCTGAACGCGCTCAATGATGCGGCCAATCTCAACGCTGGTCCCTGATTGCGAAACCACTACTAACAAACAGCGCTGCTTTAGAAGCGAGTCGCTGTAGTGAATCAGCTCAGAAGCTTCAATGTGGACCGCCGGAATGCCCTGCTGATGCAGATAAAACCAGGTGGGATAGAGGGCGTTGAACGATGCTCCCATGCCCGTGAGGACAACGGTAGTGTGATCTTGCTGCTGGATTTGCTGCCAGATTTCGTGTTCTTTGTAGGTATGGAGTTGCGATCGCAACACAGCAGGCTGCTCTAAAATATTCGCCAGATAGCTCATATCCTTGACCTAGTCCCTCTGTAATAAGTCAGCTCTAAGGACCCACAATTATAAGACTTCACCACCGATTGGCACTTCGCCAATTCCATCAACAGAACGTCCACAAAAGGGAGCGCTAAAGGCAGGGGCATCCGCTTTAAGGACAACCTGCTTTTGCAGATCAGTCCAGCGGACCCAGCCCACTTGAGGCTGACTGGTAGCGGATGTCTCTCCGGGTGGCGAAGCAACGGTCGGCGGCTCCTCTAGTAGCGGTGAAGCTTGACCCGCTGCTTCTGATTCAACCGCCACTCCAGGAACACTCCCTGGCGTAGCATTGGAAGACAGCACGGGCGAACAGATTTGAATCTTGAGCCAGACATCGGCATCAGAGGTCGGTGGCTCTACATCTGGAAAATTCTCGAGTAAACCCACGATCCGCACAATACTCCCTTTTGCAAACGGGATGCTTGCTGGTGTGCTACCGGGATCGGTTGTCGGAGGCTGACTCTGCGGCCAAACCTGCAGGGCCGTCTCTTGTTGATTGCTCGGCTGAATCTCTAGCAGGGTATCTGCTGCCAGTTGCTCAAATGACAGCTCAATCTTCTCAGGAACCGTGGAAGTGGCAACTAGAAAGGGGTCAGGCTTGGGGCGCAGAAAGAAATAGGCCAATCCTGCGAGGGCAAGCGCCCCTAAGAGGCCCGCAAGCGCCCAGCTTTTCCATGAACCAGAGGCTGGATCGCTAGGCGAGGCCATTGCCGCCGGGGGCGCTGGTTGGGCACTGGTTGTGACAGGACTCTGAAGCTGTGTCCGACGTGAGCCTGCTGTGGTTCTAGGCACACGAGACCGATCCACACGACAATGTAAAAGTGCCACTGTAATGTTGTCGTGACCATTCAATTCATTGGCCTGCTCAATTAAGCGTTTGGTGACGGTGACCAAGTCCGTTTCTTGACGCAGCAGCGGTAGCACCTCGGTCCGCCACAGTGCCTCAACCCGATCGTAGTCACTGAGGCCATCAGAGCAGAGCAGAATCACGCAGTCTTCATCTAGAACTAGGCGCTGTACCGTGGGCCGCAGAACGGATGATGGGGCCATCCCTAAAGCCTGTGTCAATGAGCCGGAAGCAGGCTGCTTCAAGGCGTCTCGATAGGGGATATAGCCCAGCCGCACTTCTCGACTGGCGATATCGTCATCCACCGTTAACTGATAGCAGCCCACCGCCGTAATTAGGTAAGCTCGACTATCGCCAATATGGGTCAGGTAGGCCTGCTGATTGTGAATCAGGGTCGTGACCAGCGTTGTCCCCATTCGTCGGCGCTCTTGCCGTTTCTCTTCGTCATTTCGCTCACTGATTAGATCGTTGGCCTGAAACGTGGCGGCCTCTAGTTCAGCAATGACAACATCAGTGGGTAAAGCCCCCTGCTGCAGCTGTGTGAGATGAGAGGTCATTGCCTCAATCGCAATAGCTGACGCTACTTCACCGCCATCATGTCCACCGACACCGTCACAGACCACAGCCAGCCGCTCTAGGGAATTTTGCTCAAGAATGGTGTGACCCGGGTAGCAGGCATCTTCGTTATGATTCCGCATCTGCCCTGTGTCGGTGCGGGCAGAGATATCAATCTTGAGCTGGTAAGGTTCCTGGTGACGTACTAAAAGCTGTTCAAGCTGATCTAGGAGCAGCTCGGGTGAAGAGAGAGAGCCTTGGATGAGAGCCTGACACAGCTTCTCAAAATCTGGAGCCAGCGGTTCTGCTGCTCCGGGTAGCCACTGCTGCCATAGACTCCCTAAATGTGCCAGAGTCGGGGTCTCTTCAAACTCTGGATGCAGCTCTAGCACGCGTAGCAAACGCTCTTCGACCCTTAAGAGATCGGGCTGGAGTAAGGTAGAAGCAACGCCTTGAATCAAGAAGGGCTGCCAAAGCTGGGCCATTTGCCAAAGCCAGTTAACCTGGCGCAGCGGCTGTGCGTAGGGCCAAGAGTCGATCAGAGAAAGTCCTGGACTGACTAAAAAATCAGTTGCCCCATTGACGCTCTCTGTCTCAAAAAAGTCAGCGGCACTGAGAGGAGCCTGCTCCAGCAGCACGATGGGGAAGTCTTTTTTGCGCTTTGGCGGAATCACCGTATAGAGCTGTGGCACATGCAGCCGATAGGGAAACAGCTTCAGATAGGGAATTAGGCCGTTGGGAAGATCGGTATTGAGCTTGAGCGGCAGGTTGATCTGCGTGTCTAGGACTACGTTAGGTCCACGAAACGCGTAGCGATCCGCGAGGGTTTCGCCTGGTTTGCCATCTAGCCCCATCACCCACAGATAGCGCTTGGGTAGTGCTGAACCACATTCTTGGCACTGCGGGTCAAGTTCGGTGTTTTTTGCCTGACATCTAGGGTTAGGGCAATAGAGAGTCGGTAAGGTATTTGGCATAAGCTTTCCCTATCCAGTGCACCACTTTGGGCCAGCACTCGTCAATTTGTCTGTTTCTAACCCATTTTTAAACTTCATTTTCTTTAACCTGACACTCAATTACCAAGGGCAATCCTGACATAAAAAACCTAAGAAGATATTCCGCAAAGTTTTGTAACTGTACTTCCCGCCGTATCTTTGCCAGAATAGCGGATCGCAACGAGGGTCTAACGGCGTGATGCCAATCCGAACCTGCCACGGTTCCCCCTCACCGATCGACTGCAATAGCAATAGGATGCCCTGAATGTTCAGGTTATACGTCAGGTGATGCGACTGCAGTTGAGAGAATCCACTAGATTAGAAGGCAGTGGTCCTCTAACCTAGCTCAATTCTGCGTGTCTGCTTTCCGTTCTGAACATTTACTTTTTACGCCAGCGTCGCCCGATTCCGAGGCCATTTCGCTGATTTTTGCTTTTCCTAATACCTACAGCGTTGGCATTACCAGTTTGGGGTATCAGACGGTGTGGGCGCTACTCGCCAGTCAGCCCAGGCTGGCCGTCAGCCGTCTGTTCACTGACCTGCAGGAGCCTCTACCGCATCAGCCAGACCTGCTGGGGTTCTCGATGTCTTGGGAGCTGGATTATGTCAATATCTTGAACCTGCTAGAGCAGCTTGACGTTCCAATTCGGGCCGCAGAGCGCTCGTCGGCTCATCCCCTGGTTTTTGGGGGCGGCCCGGTGCTGACGGCGAACCCAGAGCCATTCGCAGAGTTTTTTGATGTGATTCTGTTGGGGGATGGCGAAGATTTACTGAACCAATTTATTACGGCTTATCAGCAGGTCCGTAGGGCAGAGCGATCGGTGCAGCTTCAAGCTCTGGCACGGGTTCCAGGTGTCTATGTTCCTAGCCTTTATGAGGTGATTTATGAAGATCGAGAAGGTGCGATCGCAACTATCACCCCGCTCACCGACATCCCACCCTGCGTAGAAAAGCAAACCTACCGAGGCAATACCCTCTCTAGCTCCACCGTCGTCACCGAAAAAGCCGCCTGGGAAAGCATCTACATGGTGGAAGTGGTGCGGAGTTGCCCGGAGATGTGTCGCTTTTGTTTAGCGAGCTACCTAACACTGCCGTTCCGGACCCCAAGCGTTACCGATTCGCTCATCCCCGCCATTGAGCGAGGTTTAAAGGTGACCCGTCGAATTGGATTGTTGGGAGCTTCCGTGACACAGCATCCCGAGTTTGACGATTTGCTAGCCTACTTTGATCGACCCGCTTGTGATGACGTGCGCCTTAGTATTGCCTCGGTCCGCACCAATACCGTGACGGAAAAGCTAGCGCAGACGCTGGCCAATCACGACACGAGATCGGTCACCATTGCCATTGAAAGCGGCTCTGAACGGATTCGTGAACTGATTAACAAGAAGCTGGAGCAAGATCAGATTTTTGAGGCCACTGCCAACGCCAAGGCAGGTGGTCTCAAGGGCATTAAGTTCTACGGTATGGTTGGCCTGCCGCAAGAGACTGAGGCAGATGTAGAGGCCACGATTAAGCTACTCCTAGATCTCAAGCGACAGGTTCCAGGTTTTCGGCTAACGCTGGGATGCAGCACCTTTGTCCCTAAGGCTCACACCCCTTTCCAGTGGTTTGGGGTCGATCCGACCGCCCAAAAGCGACTGAAGCTGCTGCAAAAAGGGCTACGCTCGAACGGCATTGATTTTCGACCAGAAAGCTATAACTGGTCGGTTATTCAGACGTTGCTATCGAGGGGCGATCGTCGTCTATCCCGGCTGCTGGAGCTGACCCGCCACTATGGTGATTCTGTTGGCAGCTACCGTCGCGCTTTCAAAGAACTGCGCGGTCAGCTTCCGCCGATGGAGTTCTACGTGTTTGAGACCTGGCCGACGACTCAGGTTTTACCTTGGTCACACTTGCGGGGGCCATTGCCGGAAGCGACGTTAGTGAAGCATAGCCAGCCAGCAATGGTGGCGTAACGGGTATCACAGTACCCGGCTGAGTTAGGATGTCTCCTCTTTAGCAGACAGGGTGTTTTGCGATTTTGATGTCGTCATCAATTAGGTATACCGCCATATAACGAAACCCCACGTCTGACAGGATGCTGCAAGATCCCGAGAATGAGACTTCAGCACCCTAATCTGGGTTCAGATATGAGTTGTACGATAGGCATTGGGCGTCATGCCCGTATGCTGTCGGAAGTAAATGGTTAGGTGACTCTGGCTGTTGAAGCCGCACCGGTACGCAATTTCAACAATGGACAAATCACGATTTAACAGTAAAAGCTTTGCTCGCTTGATGCGCTGTTGAATCACATATTGATGGGGAGAGGTACCCATGCGTGCTTTGAACTGATGACAAAAGCTGCTCTCGCTCATGTTCGCCACCTCTGCCAGCTTGATAAGTCGTAAATCTTGGTCGAGAGACTCATCAATGTAGTCGATGACCTTGTTCAGCCCCTGCTTAGATGCCGTCTTAAGCGGGGCCGGGGTGGTTAACTGACAATCGGCATAGGTCTTAAGCAAGTGGATCACGAGTACATTGATCAGTGAGTCAAGATAGAGGTGATCAAGCGTCTCAGCACTTAGGGTGGATCGCATGGTGAGGGCAAGGGACTGAATGAGAGAATTTGCGATCGCATATTGCTCCTTCAGTTCAATGGAACTCCCTTGAACCCAGTCGTGGGCCGTGCGTTGTAAAAAAGTAGGACGCAGAAAAATAAAAATATATTCAGCCGTATCTTCCCACCAGAGACTATGAAGTTGCTGAGACGGAATAATACAAAGCTGGTTACTCCCTAACTGTCGCTCTTGGTGTTGATTGCGACTCGTCTGCCACGCCACATGAACCTCAGCAGCATTGAGAACCAGTACAATCTCAATTTCTGCATGCCTGTGATCGTGATAGTGGACGGATGATTCAGTACCGGCGTAAAACTCAAACCCTTCAGATATATAATCAGGTTCACCTAACTGCTGTTGAATACTCATTGTGAAGCTTGACTGTTTTTATTTTCAAGAGAAGGCAACACTCTCTTGCAAATAATTCAATAGATCAGCGGTTAGCATTCATTATTCATTCGCGAAAAGGTATTTTTTATCTCTGCAATCTGATGCATAAGCCCATTGATATGCTGGATGTCTTGAGAGCGGATTGTTGTAAAAAATGTGGGTATATCTATCACACCATTTGCTTTACCACTCTCAACATCTGCCTCAACTTTATGGGTGTGAACGTGACTTGCCATCCCGCATAAAAACTGCGGAATATTAAGACCCGCCTGATCCGCATAGCTGACTAAGTCACAGTCATCTAGTGCGAGATGATTTCTTGCTAGAATATCGTGCATTTCCCAGAACTTACCTTGATCAGAGGCCACCTCCGCAGCTTCTGCAGCCTTCCAGGCTGCAGATCGAGAAGCGGCCTGAGGAAAGTGTCGATAGACAAAACAAAGTTGATCATTAAAGGTCTTTAGTAAATTTTTGATCATGAAGTAAGCTTGACCTGAACGAAGATTCTGGTAGTCGCCATAGGCCACCAACGTAATATTTTTTTCTGGCCGACCTTGAATGTGATCGCACGGACGCAGGAGCGTCATGGGGGAATAATCTAGATTTGAATCTATCATTATGAAGTGTTGCCTTCAAAACTAATCCTAGGAAAATATATGCTAGGCGTCGCCTGCAGTCAGGCATGACTTTTTATAGCAAGAAAGACTAGTGAGGTCGCTAGCCGTGGGGCAAAGAATCAACCTAGTCTTTCTGCCGGATGATATCCCTAACTTTTGGCTAGGTTGGTCATCTGAGTACAAGTACTGTTGGCAAACTTCCTCCCGCGAATAAAGTACGGGCTAGTCAGAAAAGTTCACTGCAATGGACTGTGCTTGCAGCATTAGGACAAAGATGGAGGGCGATCGACGACAGGGAAGTTTTGCCTTTCTGGTTAGGGCAATCTGCTTTAGTCGGTTTATCAAACTAGCCCGCTCAGGTTCGGGTGGTTTCTCTGCTAATCGAGACGTGCGAGGCCCCGCTTCAAAGCTGTGATCACAGCCTGGGTGCGATCACTCACTCCTAGCTTAGAAAAAATATTATTGATATGGAACTTGACGGTTCCCTCAGAAATAGAAAGGTGACCGGCAATGTCTTGGTTGCTGTTCCCCTTACTCAGAAACTGCAGAACTTCCAGTTCGCGGTCGGTTAGAGCCGTACCGTCAATTCTGTCCGCCAGCTTGAGCGCAACTTCAGGGGGAATATAGCGCTGCCCCCCGTGGACGGTGCGAATGGCGTTGATTAGCTCTGGGGCGGTGGTGTCTTTGAGAATGTAGCCTCTGGCCCCGGCATGGAGTCCTCGATAAATGTCTTCGTCAGTGTCGTAGGTGGTCAGAATGATGATGTTGGCGCTGGGGGTTTGCGCTCGGATTTTTGCGATCGCATCCACCCCGTCGAGGTTTGGCATCCGCAGATCCATGAGAGTGAGGTCCGGCTGCTGAACGGCGTGTAGCTCTACTGCCTCCAGGCCATCTTGGGCCTCAGCAATGACGGTGATATCAGCCTCTTGGCTCAAAATAGAGACAATCCCCTGACGGACAACGCTGTGATCTTCAACGACTAGCACGCGAATAGGGGCTACGGACATTCCACTTTCCTTAGACAACGATTGTCTCTAGACCTTAACAGCTAGGGGCATCGTGACTTCAAGCTGAGTGCCGTGACCCGGGCTGCTGATGAGTTGAACATGACCGTCGAAGTGGGCCACCCGCTCTCGAACGCCAATCAAGCCAAACCCCGTCACATTTGTCCTAGATTGCGGATCAAAACCGATGCCATCATCAACGATGCAAAGACTGATGTGCTCAGGTGCAAAGGTCAGGGTGAGCATCAGGGTTTGGGCCTGGGCGTGACGGAGAATATTCGTAATTGCCTCCTGGCCGATGCGGAGCAGGTTGAGCTGCACGTCATCCGCGAGCGGGTATGGCATCCCCCGCTGTTGAAATTGGGAATGAATGACTGTGCCCTGGGTCATCTCGCACAGGGTTTTCTGCAGCGCCTCAGCAAGGGTATCGCTTTCCAAGGCTTGAGAGCGGAGGGCACGGACTGAACGACGTGCTTCTGACAAGCCCTGACGGGCAAGGTCACTGGCCTGGTTGATGTGAGTTTCAGCCTGAGTCGGTTGCTGGGTCAGAATGCCCTTGGCCGCTTCAAGCTGCAGCGAAACGCCGGTAAAGACTTGGGCTAGCGTGTCGTGAATTTCGCGGGCCAGACGGTTGCGTTCTTCGCTGAGTAGGGCACTGCGTTCAACCTGTTCATGATCGCGTCTCATGTGGTCGAGACAGATGGCGCTGCCAACGCAGGTGGCGGCGGTCTTGAAGACCGCCACCTCAGACAAACTCAGATGCTTGGCTTCATGGCAGTGGTCGAGGGCCATCACCCCCCAGAACTGTTCGTCAACCAAAACCGGAACCGTGTAGGTTGACTTCACACCTAACGCCTTCATTGTCAGGCTGAGGGGATCGTCTGCGTCAGCATCAATCATGCCCCCCACCCATTGGCCTGACATAAGCCGAGTAAACCAGTTCTCTAAACCCGCACTTGAGATGTCTCTGAGGTCAGGATGATGAAGCTGAGAATGTATGTTGGGGGCATCCCATTCATAAATGGTTCGCATGGTGCCCAGGGTGTTGGGGTCCGGGAGGTGGCGCATGACCACGATGCGATCACAACCCAAATTTTCTCCAATCCTCTGCAGCGCCGCATTGACGCTAGCATCAACATTCACCGTAGACAGCAGATCGTGTGCCGCCGCCGCCGTCGTCTCTAGCCAGCGTTCCCGCACCGATAGAATGTGATTTGCGGCTTCTAGTTCCGCCGCCCGAGCCGCCCGTTCGCAAGCCATCAGCGCCTCTCGTTCAGACGCTTCGCGAGTTTGACGAGCGCGGTCTCGCTCCAGAGCCGTACCGATAGAGGTCGCCGCCGCTTCCAATACCGCAATTTCAGCCTGGCTCCAGACCCGTTCCTTTACGCAGTCATCAAGGCCGAGTAGGCCCCACCACTCCCCGGCAACCGTAATGGGAACGCCGACTAACGAAAGCGCTTGACCTTGTTCTCGTTCCTTCAGGCCATCCAATTCAGACGCTAAAAACTGTGTCGCACATCCTGCCTTAAGCGGTGCCGTGAGTCGATCTGGAAATGTTTTGATGGGCACCGGGAACCGCCCCCCAGCTTCGCGCTTCGTCGAGACGTTCGGCGCATCCCACTCTAGGGTGAGGTCGAACAGTAGGTTGTCGGTTTGCTGATCATGCAGGTTTTGCAAGATATAGGCGCGACATTGCCCCGTTCCCTCTCCCAAAATCTTCAACACTGCCGGGAGGGCAACGGTCAGATCTTCGTTAGCGACCAAACATTGAGCCGCGACATTGACGCAGTTGAGAAGACCATCACGCACGCGAAGCTGGTGGTTATAGTTGCTAATGATGCCAGCCAATTTACTGTAGGTCTCAAACATATAGCCAATCTCATCCTGCTGATACCCTTCTGCAGGATGATAAGTTTGGTCTAACTCTGTTGCGAATGGATGACCCGCAACATCTAGCCCATCGTGATCGAATACGGTTTGGCTGGCCTGCCGTGCAGAATGGCGCTCTTCTAGAAATCGCGTAAAGCGAACCACGCGACGAATGGGATCGGTAATGATTGTTGCCAGCAGTCCAGAGCAAGTAACGATGACTAAAATTAAGCCCCCCGTGCTCACCACTAGAAACTGCTGCATATGTTGCTCTTTCTCAAGGACGAGCTGCTGCCGATCGGCCTTAATTTGCGCCAGTATTTGCGTCAATTCTGCCCCAACATCGCTCCCCTGTCCTCTCACGTACTGATCGCCTGCCGTCTGCTTTTGGGTTTCTTGAAAAATATTGAATCCTTCTTGATAGACCGTCATCAGTTGCGTGTGATCGCTCATGAAGGTCTGCAGCTCTGTCTGGTAGGGTTTCGATAAAGGATTCTCTAAGACAACATCAACCTGAGTATTAATTTTCTCAGTCATCTCATTGATATGGCCCCAATATTTATCGAGATCCTTCGGGTTTCGACCGCGCAGAAACAGGTTTTTTCGATCTTTTGCCTGACGAATAAAATACTCATCTACATTTTTAATATCTTGGCTGAGGCGATCAAATTCAATCACTGAGCGATTCATCTGTTCTAGACTGCGGCCAATGTAATACCCCCCCCCCGCTAGCGTGACGATGAGAAATAAGCCGTATCCTCCTAAGGCGAGGAGTGTTTTGGTGAGAATGCCTCTCTGATGAGGGGGCTGTAGGATGCCGTGATCTGAAGTGCTGCTCTCAGCTCTGTGAGTCACCATACATTCGATTCGGTAGAGGATTGACACTCACCTCATGTAAGTATCCCTACTATAGGCTCACAATGGCCGCAACTCCCACAGAAGAGATAGAGAAAGTGTTCTATCTCTTCTCAATCAGGACTGCTGTGTCTATAACTCTCTGATTTGGGCCATTTGACTTTGCCCTAGCCCCATATTGCGTCCCCTCGGACAGGGGATCTAGGGGGCTGATGCAGGGAAGTCAATCTTTTTCAAACATCCTCTGCACGGTGAATGGGAGAAGCGAGAAAACCCTGGCCCGGAAGAAATCATGGTTTCTGGGTAAGGCGTCAAGCTATAAAGTATTGAATTTATCAAAAAAGCTAAAAAATGTAGCTTCGATGACATTTTTGAAATGTTTCGTTTTTCCGAATGGATTAAAGACATTCGAAAACTGCAAGATTTTGTTAGTTTCTGCAGAATTCTAAAAGACCGTTAGCAAGGGACGGAGGCTAATGTGATGGTGCGTTATTGAAAATGACGTTCAATCAAGAGTGAGTTTTGATTACTTTACGCCCTGAATCAGGGTATCCAGATTAGGGCTAGAGTGCAGCAGTTCTTGCAGGTAAATTGCCTGCAAAGCTGCTATCAGATTATCTAAGTGAGGTATGAAAATGTCTTTTCCCTACAGACTCAGCTCCATTGCTGCGGTTATGGCTATGTGTTTCGCCGCTCCTGCAGGTGCTGCACCGCTACAAAAGAGGCCTTCCCATACATCTAATTTGCCAAAATCAGGCCTTTTGATTGCCTCTCCTTTTCGCAAGGAAATCAGTCCGGCTCACCAGCGACGTAAACAGCTAATGGAAATGCTGGTGATGCAAATGGAGGTCGCAGATATGGCCTCGGAGTCTTTGACGTCTGATGACCCTGACATCAAGCAACTCGCTCAAGAAATGCTGGATGAAAGCAATAAAATATCTGCCAAAATCCTGGATATGCTAGACCCCAGAAACCCACCCTTCAGGAATGATCGCTAGCGTCTGCTAGTGGCCATGACCCCTTCTGATTGCAGCGTTGGTTGATGTTGGCGCTGCTGTCTTTGCCCGGTTGGGTCGCGTATCATGCTGTTGTTTTTTTGCGGCTCAACTTCATGCCGGAGATAGAAGTGCGATCGCAAAGTCCACTCCATCCTTGATGGCATCAGACTTGAGCGGCATCATCTTCACTACTTTTTGCTCTTTCCCCTAGAGTCGTCTGCTGTTCAACGCCTTTGCTCGGCAGAGGTTATGGACAGGCGTGGGGGCAAAGCAAGCGCTGCAGTCGATTACCAAGCCGAGTCGGCCTCTACCCGTCAGACGCTGGGGGCCAAGCGCCAGATTCTCGACCATCCCTAATCTTATAGAGAGCGATGCATAAGATACAGAGACTCTTCGGATTAGCCCTGATTGCGAATATCCTGATCATTGCACCCGCATTGGCTCAGGGCAATGCTGCTAGCTTCAACCCCCAGGCACTGCTGCGGACATCCCTTGAGTGGGTGGATAGCTTAGGGACCCTTGGATTTGTTGCCTTTATCGCCATCTATGTCATTGCAACCATCGCATTCTTGCCGGGTTCTGTTCTGACCTTGGGCGCGGGCGTTGTCTTTGACGTGATTCAAGGATCAATCTGCGTGTTTATTGGCGCAACATTAGGGGCTTCACTGGCCTTTCTGATTGGTCGCTACCTGGCAAGAGGTTGGGTTTCAAAACGCATTGCGGGCAATGCTAAGTTCAACGCCATTGATCAAGCCGTTGGCCGAGAAGGTTTCAAGATTGTCTTGCTGACTCGGCTGTCCCCTATCTTTCCCTTCAACCTACTTAACTACGGGCTAGGCGTCACAGGGGTTTCCTTTCGGGACTACATTTTAGGCTGTGTTGGCATGATTCCCGGCACCATTATGTATGTCTATATTGGCTCGTTGGCAGGTAGCATCGCGATGATTGGGGCTGAAGATCAGCCCACTGATCCCACAGTGCAGTGGGCTATTCGCATTATCGGCTTTATTGCCACCGTTGCTGTGACCCTCTACGTCACCCGTATTGCCCGCAAGGCTCTCCAAGAAGCTGTCCCTGAAACCGAAGTCGTTTCGAAGATGAAGGTAAGGTCATGACGTTTGCAGATAGTCTCACCGATTCTCCAACGGTACACCGCAGGACACATGGGAGGTCTGCCTTCAAACCTAGTGACAGCCCATTCTCATCGATGAAGACTGGAGTAACAGAGAGCTCAGTGACATCTGATATTGATAAATTACTGCAGAGTATTACCCAGCAGCCCCAATCACGCCTCGCTAAAATTGGCGAACGCTCCGCGATGATTGTTCATGAGGTGCGTAATCCTTTGACCACTATTTTGATGGCGCTGCAGTCATTTGAAAATCTCAATTTGCCAGAGACCTCGCAGCAGCGGTTGAACTTAGCCCTAGAAGAGGCCGATCGACTGCAGCACTTGCTCAATGAAATTCTGCAATATGCAAAACCTTACCCACTAGAGTACTCAGCTCTAGAAGTAAATGCTTTAATGACAAATTTTTTAGAGCTAATCCAGATGATGCCCAAAATAGCTGATCGAAAGATTGTCTTCATTCCAGCTCCTGAGCCTATTAGTCTGTTGGGCAACGCAGACAAACTCAAGCAGGTGATGATCAATTTACTCACCAATGCTTGCGAAGCTTCTCCAGTAGAAGATGAGATTACGTGGCAGGTTGTACCTCTTGCAGCAGACAATGCGGTTCGTATTCAGGTTCATAACTGGGGTCTCCCCATTTCACCTCAGGCACTGCCCCATTTGACAACCTCCTTTTTCACTACGAAACCCTCTGGCAGTGGCCTTGGCCTTGCGATTGTGAAGCAAATTGTCGAAGATCACGGTGGACAGCTTCATATTGAATCAACGCTGCAGTCTGGCACGCGGGTTTCTGTCCAACTCCCTGCACCGTCGATATGAGTTCACAAATTCTATTGGTTGAAGATGAGCCGCGTCTAGCACAGTTTTTGAATTTAGAGCTAACGTCAGCGGGTTACGGCGTCACCGTGTGCAATGACGGGATGTCGGGCCTGATGGGCGTGCGTCAGCTTGACCCCAATCTTGTAATTTTAGATTGGATGCTGCCGTGCCTTTCGGGGTTAGAGCTCTGTCGTCGTCTGCGGCAGACGGGTAGCAAAGTGCCCATTATTCTACTGACGGCCAGAAACTGCATTGCAGATCGAGTCGCAGGTCTAGATTCAGGGGCTGATGACTATCTTGTAAAGCCCTTTAGGGTTGAAGAACTGTTGGCGAGAGTCAGAACTCGTCTCCGAAGTTTTCAGAATCCACAGGTACTCCGATATTCAGATTTGGCGCTCAACCTTGAGTCCCGTGAAGTGCTGCAGGGCACTCAACGGGTTGAGTTGACCGTGAAGGAATTTGACTTGCTGACGTATTTTCTGAGAAACCCGAAAAGCGTATTATCGCGATCGCAAATCGTCAAAGAGGTCTGGCACTATGAACACCAGCAAAACTACAACCTCATCCACGTCTATATCTCTCATCTACGGAAAAAACTAGAGCAGCACAATCCGCGACGCTTAATTCATACCGTCAGAGGGTACGGCTACATTTTACGTTGAAGGACTACCTGCAACGAATCAGTTCATAATAGGGTTTTGCCCCGTTCTGGTGTGCTACTGTCCGGACGCGGTAACAGGCACCTCCTGGAAGGTCTGAATAATTTTTTGCAGGGTTGGCTGATGCCGCTCGAAGCCAAACCCAGAGGAGCCAGCCAAAATCTGGTGGAAGTAACTGGGAGACTCAATGACCGTATGTAGCAGCACCGTCTCAGCGCCCTCAACTTTTCCCTGAAATTGATACTGAATCGCGGGATATCCATTGACCAATGTGACCTCTGTTGGCCCTGTAATCTTGAGATCTGTCATTGTCTGGAGACCAGCTTCTCGCCCCATTTTTGCAAATTTTTCGAGACTGAATTGAGGCAAGTCTTTTTTTGCGCGAGTTTGCAAGGTTAAATGCGCATCGCCCGATTCATTCGACATTTTTAGATTTAAGGTATCTTCCTCTGCCAGCTGATCGGTCCAACCTTGCGGGCGGTTGAGCTGCACAATGCCCTGGTCGCTCACTAAGACTTCACCGGCAATCGCAGGCGTGGGATTGGGGGCAGGCGCAGTAACTTCAATGGTTGTGGGTTCTGAGCGACAGCTACTGATGCCCAAAGTGACGGCAAAGAGGAGGGGCAGAAGCCTATATTTCATGGGGGTCTGTGGTTGCAAAGTCAGAGATAAGAGGCTGTTGCCCGTTCGTTGATGTTGCCTGCTGCTCTAGAAAGATCGTCAGCCATTCTTTGACCGCGTAGGTGGCACGGCAGTCGTCTTCGTTGTATATCAAAATGGTTTCTAAGAAGGTGCGATCGCAAGTTTCTAGCCACTGACTATACCAGTAAATCGACTGCGCGCCATTGGCCTCTGAGTTGCGCCATTCAAACCCGATCCAGCGGGCAATTAGCTTCAGCGTATAACTTTCAATCGGTAAGACAACGGTTTTAGTGACCCAAATGTGGAGATCGACAAACCGCTCCAGCAGCGTCTCAATCATCGGCATAGGGGTGTCATATAGACGAGCTAGCCGCTCCACCGTTTGCACCTCGTAGGCGCAAAAATGAAAGATGGGTGCATTGGGGTAGCGCTGTACTAACGCTAAGAAATCTTCCCAGACCCGCTGTTCCTCTTCTGGGGTTTGAGCCAACAGCGGATAAAAGGTTTGCTCCTGGGTTTGGCGATTGATGACCAATACGCCATGGAGATAGGCCAGATTTAGGCTCGGTTCCGCTTCAATATCAAAATAGAGTTCAACCATCGCCGTCGGCAAAGGCAGATCATACCCCGGTGGGCGCAGGGCCAGCGTGACTGGCTGATCCTGAACAAACGCCTGGGCCTGATGCACCATCTTCACGGATACATCTTTGCTAAAACCTGTTAGAGCCTGTAGATCAAACGGCTCAATGGCTGCAATCGCCTCAGTTGTTGTCAGATTGTGGGCCTGTAGAATCGGATAGCGACTGGGGGTAATGCCAGGGATGAGCGATAGGTGTTTTTGAGACTTTGCGATCGCATAACAAGGTTCATACCAACCACATAGGCTACAGCGATTGTTAACAATAAACGCCTCTGGCTCCTGCTGCTGTCGCAGCATCGTCAGCAGCTCAGAAAGGAGGTCCGCTAGCTTCGGCCGATTTTTCTCTAGATCCACCGTATACCAGCCGCGTTCGCGCAGATAGAGATAAGCCACCTCGGGCCAAACCCCCTGGCAGTCAGCCAGCACCTGCGCCTGAAACGTTGCCAGTAGCTGATACTCCAGCTTCGGACGCTTACTCAACTGAATCGATGTCGGGACATACTGCCAGCCCCCAAAGAAAGAATCCCCGGGTACCTTAGTTAGCAGGTCGGGGATCGCAACGGAGACTAAATCGATGTCAGACTCAACCCGCAGGACGCCTCGATGAATCTGTTCAACGCCCGCCTGCATCAGCTCTAGAGTTGCTTGGGCACCCGCGATCCAGTCTCGTGCAGGGTAATTGGGTCTCTCGTACGTGTAGTTAGCTAAAAATTCCTGTTGGTGCTGCGCTTTGTCTTGCCTCAGCTTTGTCAAAAAGTCACTAGGCTCTGCCTTATTTTGCAGATCACCAAAGGCGTCGAGATAGGTTTGACGATGACAGCGTTGAAAACTCAATAACTGTCGGGCAGTGAGCAACATGCATTCTCGACGTGACAGAATCTAATCTGTGCAAATCCTAGCAAATCCTGTACACATCGCTGGGATTAGCCACCGATTAAGCCACGACTGAGCTTCTTAATCGCACTTTCCGCGACATCGCCGTAGCGTGCTTCACCTGAGAGGATTTGCCCCATGCGCCGGGTGGCGCTTGACTGCTTAATACCAATCTTATATCCCAGTCCCGGAACGCGATAGAAGACCCCGGCCAGTCGCTGTGCCCAAGCCATATCAGCCCCCCACTCTTCACTAATCACAGCGGTATAGCGCTCCAGTGCATCGATGTCACCGCTCAAGGCTAGATCAATGGCCTCAGAAGCCTTGAGACCACTAAACATAGAGGGGCGAATTCCTTCTGCCGTAAACGGGTCTACGACACAGGCCGCTTCGCCCGCCAGCAATGCCTGCTGCGTATGCAGTTTCTGATTTCCTTCCCACAAACAGAGGGGATGGCCATGCTGCTTAATAGAGGTAAAGTCGACGCCAAACATCGTGGAATACTCGGTGACGATCTCTCTCAAGTTTTGGGATAGCCCTCCGCGAAAGGCACCAATGCCGATGGAATAGCCGTCCGCCTTCGGAAAATTCCAGATATAGCCGTTTTTAACCATCCCAAACTCAAAATGGGCCGTTTCCGGATTTTCGATTGGGGTTATGGCTTCGGCCTCTAAGGCTCCGCCAATCCGACGCTTGCGCTCTTTAAAACCGAGCCATCGCGCCATTGGCCCCTTGGCACCGTCGGCCGCAATCAGGTAGCGCGCTTCTACTGGACCGTTGGCGGTGTCAACCTGCCAGCGATCGCTCTTGAACTCAATGCCTTTGACCTCTGTCTGTTCACGCAGCTCCGCCCCTTGTTCCTGGGCCTTCTGAATTAAAAAGTGATCGAACAGATCCCGACGCACCATCCAAATCGGCTCCGGTGTATGCAGCTCAGCCTCCACCGGATCACCCATATTCCAGGTATAGCGGATGGTCTTCACTCGCAAAGAAATCGCGGGTGAAAAGTCAAAGTCAAACCACTGGGCCACTACTGGGGAAACGCCTCCTCCGCAAGGCTTATAGCGCGGTAAAGACTCTTTCTCTAAGACCAAGACCGAACGACCCCGCTTTGCCAGATGATAGGCGGCAGTGCCACCGGCAGGTCCGGCTCCCACAATGATGCAATCGTACATAGATAAACAGCGTCAAACTGTCAGGATTTCTTTTTCTTTGGCCGCTAGGAGCTTATCAATTTCTGTTGAATACTTATCTGTTAGCTTCTGGATCGAATCTTGAAGATCGAGAGCTTGGTCTTCAGATAGGTCACCGCTCTTGCCTTGCTTTCGAGCATCATCGACCGCATCACGGCGGATGTTGCGAACCGAGACCTTACCCTCTTCCGCTAGCTTCGAAGCCATTTTGACAAACTCTTGGCGGCGCTCTTCCGTGAGCGGCGGAATATTGAGACGAATAATCTTGCCATCATTGTTGGGCACCAGTCCCACATCTGACATTGAGATCGCCCGCTCAATATCTCCTAGACTGGTAGCATCAAAGGCCTGAATCGTGATCGTGCTAGCGTCAGGGGTACTCATGGTCGCCAACGACTTCAAAGGGGTGGGTGCACCATAGTAGTCCACCATGATCCGATCGAGCAGAGAAGGATTCGCTCGCCCGGTGCGAATGGTATTAAAAGACCGCCGCGCTGCTTCAACGGCCTTCTTCATTAAGTCATCTGTCTCAGCTAATGTCACATGAACCTCCTACAAAGGTGCCAATGGTTTCCCCCATCAGGGCGCGGCGAATGTTGCCGCTGACGGATAGAGCAAAAACGGAAATAGGGATGTCATTGTCTTTGCACAGTGCGATCGCGGTACTGTCCATCACCCCAATATCGTGGGTAAGCGCGTGGCTGTAGGTGAGACTTTTGAATCGCCGAGCGTTGGGATTTGTATTTGGGTCACTATCGTAGACGCCGTCAACTTTCGTCCCTTTAAAAATAATTTCGGCATCAATCTCTGCGGCTCTCAGAGCTGCCGTTGTGTCGGTGGTAAAAAATGGATTGCCCGAACCGCCGCCAAAAATCACCACTCGCCCTCGTTCAAGGTGCCGCATAGCCCGCCGCCGGATATAGGGTTCAGCAATTTCTTGCATTGATATGGCGGTTTGGACTCTGGTGGGCACTTCAATCTGTTCTAAGGCATCCTGGAGCGTCATTGCGTTCATGATCGTAGCGATCATGCCAATGTAGTCGGCGGTGGCCCGGTCCATGCCGCCGGCAGCCCCCTTAACGCCCCGGAAGATATTTCCGCCTCCGACGACGATGGCAACTTGAATATCTTTGGCGACGACATCGGCAATTTCTGCTGCGAAGCTCTGCACAACGGCGGGATCAATGCCGTAGGGGAGAGACCCCATAAGAGCTTCCCCGCTCAGTTTTAGCAAGACCCGCTTGTACGTTCGCCCCATGCAGTTGCCCTGTGATGATCAAATTCTCCCCACTTAAGATAGCAGGATAACGGCGATAGCGGGAACTTCTGCCTCAAAAACTTCGGGGTGTCAGGGGACCAAAAATGGGAGTTGGCAGTGTCGAGAACCAAGTAAAGTCAGGTCCTTCAACGATCTGCTTGATGATGGGCTGTCAACGTTGTCTGTGGATCACACTGGGTCAGGAGTCATGTGATGCTCACCGGCTGCACGATTCTCAGGCTATCGTTTAGAGTGAGTAACGTTAGCGTCAGAAGGGTTCTCTTGGCATGAAGACTTCAGCCGAAATCTGTTATCCACTGCAAACGTTGCGATCGCTGCTGATGGGATTGGTGGTGTCTCTCATTCTCTTGTTTGCGACGCCTGTGGGGGAATCTGTTGCCGTTGCCGTTCCTGGCCCGTCTGCTGAGGTTTCAGAGGCAGATCTCGACGCCCTTTTTGATCAGGCGCTAGAGGCTACTAATGTGGGTGATTTCGCGACGGCTGAGACCTATTGGACCCGGCTTTTAGAGCAGCAGCCTGTGAACCCCGCTCTTTGGAGCAATCGAGGAAATGCGAGGGTCAGTCAAAATAAGCTGGAAGATGCGGTCTCAGACTATAACCACGCCATCGAAATTGCCCCTGATCAGCCAGATCCTTACCTCAATCGCGGTGTGGCGCAAGAAGGATTGGGGCAATGGAAAGATGCGATCGCAGATTACAATCACGTTTTAGAAATTGACGATCAAGATCCGGTCGCCTATAACAACCTCGGCAACGCCAATGCCGGACTCGGTAACTGGGAAACTGCCGTTGAAGAATATCAACATGCTGCCGAACTTGCGCCTGACTTCGCCTTTGCGCGCGCCAACTATGCCCTTGCCCTTTACCAAGTAGAAGACACGCAAGAAGCGATCCGCACCATGAAAAATTTAGTGCGGAAGTATCCGCAGTTTGCCGATATGAGAGCAGCTCTAACGGCAGCACTCTGGGCTGAAGGGCAAACGGGTGAAGCTGAAAGCAATTGGGCTTCTGCCGTCGGCTTAGACCGCCGCTACCGCGATATCGAATGGGTGACTCAAGTGCGGCGCTGGCCTCCTAAGATTGTGAGCGCCCTCGATAAATTCCTGGCGCTACAGCCCATTTCCTAATAATTGACCCATGGCTCTAGAACCTGTTGATCGCGTTCTCGGAACGCTGCGTAAAGCGCAGTGGAAACAGCAGCGCGAGTTCGGCAAACTACAGCATGCCTGGGCTGAAGTTGTTGGCTCCGTCGTTGCGGCTCAGGCACAGCCGACCCAAATCAACTCACAGCAGGTTTTATTTGTCGCAACTTCCAGTGCAGTTTGGGCACAAAACCTCGCTTTTGAACGACAGCGTCTTCTGGCAAAGCTCAATGCTCTTCTCAACAAACCCCTGACTGATATTCGCTTCTCTACAAGCCAGTGGCGGTCGCGCAGCACGCATTCGCAGTCCGCCAAGCCTTGGACTCCACAATCACTGGTGATGGGTCCAGATAATGCCGTAAGCCCCAAAGCTGTGACGAGTCATCAGGAAGTTTTTCTGCGGTGGTCAGAGCGCGTCAAAGCTCAGTCTCAGAAATACCCATCCTGTCCCCAATGTCACTGTGCAACGCCCCCAGCAGAACTGCAGCGGTGGTCGGTCTGTTGTCTTTGTGCTGTCCGCCCCAAGGAAAACGACGTTCGATCAGAGATTTAAGTCGATCTTTTCATGTTTAGCCAACTAAAAATCTGAGCGGCCGTGAGGTTGAGGTCAAGCTCTGCTAGGACAATCGGTGACTGGTCACTACGATAAATTTTAGGTTCTTGCTGAGGCTGAAAGACTACGATTGCCCGCTCCTCTGGATCGATTAGCCAGCCGAGACGGCTGCCGTGGGTCAAGCAATGTAGAACGTTATCGATTACTTTTGTTTGCTTTTGATCCGGCGACAAAATCTCAATCACCCAGTCAGGAGCGAAAGAAATAGCGCCATCTTCTAGCTCACCCGAAACTGTTAAGGGAATATTCTGCCACGTCAGCACAACAATATCAGGAACGACCGAGCGCTCCCCAAATGTACAGCGCAGCTCTGGAAAGGATGCGACTAACTGGTCATCGGCCGACTCAATTGTGCTGGCAAGCTTGAGCTGGAGACGCGAATGATGAATTTGAGGCATTGGCTTCTGAACGACCTTGCCGTCAATGTATTCCCAAGCGGGCGACGCTTCAATCTCTAGCCTTTCTAGGAAAGCCTTAAGTGTGAGAGACCGGGCTGATGATATCATTCATCTACTCTACCAAATCGGCAAGTGCAGCCTTAGATAGGACGATAAACGCGATAGTTAATCTCAGGGAAAATATTATCCATCGCCTGTACCTTTTCTAGCCAGCCCGCGTCAACCTTACCTTGCTTGATCTCGTCATAGAGCTTATGGAATCGAGACAGATGAGAGCGAGTCCGCCGCACGGCATAGGGCACCATCGTGCCGGTTCGCATAATGAAAGCCCAGTCTGATGATTGTGCCAGCAGCAGCTCTCTTGCTGCCTGGTTGAGTGCCTGCCACTGCAGGTCATCCGCTGGTTCGATGTGAGCCAATTCGATCATCCGTTCCGCAGCTTTGTGTAGGTGTGGGTAGATCCAAGTGTTTGTTTCATTGAGCCAATATTCATGAAACCCCTTATAGCCCCAGCTTGACTGGGAGGGACGGGCAACCTGCTGATTTGGGTGCTCGCGCAGGTAGTCTGCAAGGTGAGTCATGGTGTAAACCCCTTGGTCATACCACGACTTGCGGAAGAGGTAATCAATGAACCACGGTCCTTCGTACCACCAGTGTCCAAACAGCTCGGCATCATAGGGAGAGACAACAATGGGAGGGCGACCCATAATGCCGTTGAGCTTATGGATCTGCTCGCTGCGGTTAAACATGAAGTTACCGGCATGTTCAGCGGTTTTCTCCCTGGCCCAGTAGGGGTCGTAAAGGGCTTTATCGCTGAGCCCACCACCGCGCCCGGTAATTTTGTGATATTTGATGCCCACGTTTTTGCGTTGACCGTTGGGCATGATGTAGGGCTTGATATATTCGTAGTCCGACTCCCAGCCAATATCTTTATAAAATTCTCGATATTCAGGGGCGCCGGGATAGCCGACCTCTGAGGACCACACCTGCTGTGATGATTCATGATCGCGGCCAAAGGCGGCAACGCCGGTTTCTGTGAAGATGGGGGCGTAGGCTCCGAATTTCGGCCGAGGACGTGCGTAGAGCAGGCCGTGTCCATCCATCAAGAAGTATCGCAGGCCGGCATCGGCAAGCTGGCGCTCTAAACCTTCGTAGTAGGCACACTCAGGTAGCCAAATGCCCTTGGGGGGACGCCCAAAGTTCTGCTCGTAATGTTCACAGGCTACCTGAATCTGTGCCCACACGGCTTGGGGATACATTTTCATGAGCGGTAAATAGCCGTGGGTTGCCCCGCAGGTAATAATTTCTAAATTGCCGCTGTCGAGGAATTTTTTGAAGGCACCGACCAGATCGCGATCGTAGTTTTCCCAAGCTTGGCGAACTTCATGGAATTCATCGACGTAATGCTGGGCAAGATAGCGGAGGTGCTCGTTATGAAGGTTGTGTTCAACTTCTAGGGTTGCTAGTTCTTCTAGCTTTGCGAGGTGCTCGTCATAGCGCTGCTGCAGCAGTGGATCCCTCAACATGGACACCAGAGGCGGAGTCATGCTCATGGTGATTTTGAAGTCGATGCCGTCTCGCTTTAGCCCTTCAAAGACCTGCAGAAGCGGGACATAGGTCTCTGTAATCGCCTCAAATAGCCATTCTTCTTCAAGGACAAAGTCACTTTCTGGGTGACGCACGAATGGCAGATGGGCATGTAAAACCAGGGCAAGGTAACCAAGCGTCATGAGGTGTTCCTGTGGGCAAAGGATAGGGTCGAGAGCCGGGAAATCTGAAGACAATCTTAAACAATGGGGGAGACGCTTGGCTAGCGGATGTTATTTCCGAGGCCGCTGCCCTAGGGTGTGGACGCGGTCGTACCAACGCAGAATCACCCGTGCAAGTCGCTGTGAGCTATGACGAACATATTGGGTGGTGGGATCTTCATTCATGACGTTGGCGAGAATGACGCGGCAGCCCAGATGGACAAGGTTGCGTTGGTCTACCATGATCGGGTGAGATTCTTCTTTGGCATAGCGTGCTAGAGCCAGAGCTGAGGGCTGTTTTTTTTGCACGAGGACGGCATCGAAGATCCGCTTGCCGCAGACGGCATCCAAGGCTTTAATGTGGTCGGAAACGCTATAGCCATCGGTTTCGCCGGGTTGGCTCATGATATTGCAAACGTAGATGCGCGGGATCTTACGACTTGCGATCGCATCTACTATCTCAGGCACCAACAGGTTCGGAGCGATGCTGGTGTAAAGACTCCCAGGTCCTAGCACGATCAAATCTGCCTCTTGAATCGCCTCAAGAACACTGGGCAAGGCCGGTGGCGAAGTCGGCGTACAGCCAATCTTGACGATATTTCCCTTCGCCGCCGTAATCTGTGATTCGCCATCAATGCGACGTCCATCTTCAAGATCGGCCCACAATGCCACATCACTCAAGGTTGCAGGTAACACCTGCCCGCGAATGGCTAATACCTGGGAACTAGCTGCGATCGCATATTCCCAGCTATCGGTAATTTCATTCATCGCCGTCAAGAATAAATTGCCAAAGCTATGGCCAGCCAAACCATTCCCGGCCTCAAAGCGATATTGAAATAGCTCTGTGATCAACTTCTCGCGGTCTGCCAGCGCTGCCAGACAGTTGCGAATGTCCCCCGGAGGCAGCCCCCCCATTTCTCGCCGTAGTCGCCCCGAAGAACCACCATTGTCAGCCACCGTCACCACTGCTGTGATATTAGAGCTGTAGTCCTTTAAACCGCGCAGCATCGTAGATAGACCCGTGCCGCCCCCCACCACCACGACTTTCGGCCCACGATTTAAACGCCGATGAGCCAGGAGGCGATCAACCAGCTCATCCTGGCTTTCTGGCATCAAGACTTCTGTGATTGACCCCAGCGTGCGCGTTTGCCCCCACCAAACTAACAGCATGCCCCCAAGAATCACCAGCGGCCCGCTCACGTAGCGCGGAATCACCCCTGCGATTTGTCTCAGAAGGGTTTGCAGAATCTGAATCACAAAGAAAATGGGCGTCAGCCGAACCGAGATGGCAAGGCCCAGACTAATGAGAAGCACACCCAGCGCACTCAAAAACAGCCATCGTTTAACCGATAGCCCCGGAGATAACCACTTAAATGACCTCCCCAAGCGGCCTGAGAACTTTGGTGCAGAACGAGTTTTGAAGCGCAGCACTGCGCGTTTTGGGGACGCCATAGAGGGCTATCGGTGCAAAAACGACAGCTTAACACCCAGGTGACATTTAGAAAATTGGGACAGAACTAAATCCATGCCAAGGGCTAGAGCTGAGCAGTTACAACAGCTTATCAGCTTTATCATGACACTTCATTGATGGTTCAAGCACTTGAGATGCTGCGTTTCAACCCGTAGTCTCTCTTTCATCCTGCTGTGTTCGACGAATAGAGGTAGATAGACGAGATCTATGAGGGCGTCAAGGCTGTGGCTGAGCCTTGATGCGGCGGATTGGCAGATTAGCAATGAGAGCCGTGGCTCGTTGATCAGATTCAAGCGCAACCTCTAATCCCTCTGGATCAAGCTCAACGTAGCGCGAGACCACCTCTAAAATATCTCGACGCATGGATTCCAGCATTTCTGGCGATAAATTAGACCGATCATGCGCCAGTACAAGCTTTAAGCGACCTTTAACATCCTCGCGACTCGTATTATTGATGTCTGAGCCAAGGAAGAGTCGTTCCAGAATGTCGTTGAGCATGGGATTCGATCTGCAACAATAAGCGGGGCAAAAAACCAGGTTTGGTCAGACCCTAACACATGGGCAGGTCTGTCGTCTGCAGAAGGGCAAACTCACTTGCGAAACATTCTTTTTATTCGGGCAAAGAGTGTGTCATAGGCCGCATTCAAGTCTAAAAACTCAACCTCTTTTCCCTCAATCCGCTGGGCTATATTTCGTAGCGCTGTCCCCCCTAGCGTTATCTCTTCAGATAACACTAAAGGCTCGCCTCGATTGGTGGCGACAATCACCTGCTCATCGTCTGGAACAATCCCCAACAGCGGAATCGCCAAAATCTCCTGCACGTCTGCTACAGACATCATGTCGTTGGCCTGGACCATCGCTGGGCGGATCCGGTTAACGATCAGCTTTGAGGGAATCCGGCTAGCTTCTAGCAAACCAATCACCCGATCTGCATCTCGAACCGCAGAAATTTCGGGCGTGGTGACCACAATTGCTTCATCGGCGGCAGCGATCGCATTTTGAAAGCCCATTTCGATGCCTGCAGGGCAGTCAATTAAGACAAAGTCATATTTCTTGGTCAGTGCATAGGCTAACTGCTTCATTTGCTCCGGTGTCACCGCGTCCTTATTGCGATTCTGCGCCGCAGGCAAAAGCACTAAATCCTTGAGCCGCTTATCTTTAACCAGCGCTTGCTCAAGACGACATTGGCCCGCTAAGACCTCTAGGGCCGTATAAACAACGCGATTTTCTAAACCCAAGAGTAGGTCGAGGTTACGTAGCCCAAAGTCAGCATCAATCAGGGCAACGGAATGCTCCGCTCGAGCCAGTGCCATGCCCAAATTAGCGGAACAAGTGGTTTTACCAACCCCTCCCTTACCGGAGGTCACTACAATAATTCGACCCATAAAACCGAGACCATCACAACTGCTAATCTGAACGGGCGTTTGCCAAAATCACTAATACCTTAAGCTGAAATTGGCCGACGGGTCTAGTCGTTGCCTTCCTGTTTTGCGAACAGGCTATTATTTCTTAGGGGAGTCAGTCGTCCGCGTGATTTGGATCCGATCCTCTTCAATATAGGCGACCTCTGGATAGAAGTAGGTTGGTGGGTTCTCCGGTGCTCTGGCCACGAGTTCAGCGACCCGGAGCTGGGTAGGCTCCATCTGTAGCGCCATGATCCGACACTGTCGGTTGCCCCCGGCTCCCGCATGGGCCATGCCTCGAAGACGCCCCCATACTAAAATATCGCCATCTGCAATCACCGCACTGCCGGGATTGAGATCGCCCAAAATCACGACGGTTCCGGGATGGCGGACTTCGTTACCTGAACGAAGTGTCGTTTGTAAATACAGAGGTTCCACCACCGACGGCTCGGATGGCGTTTTGCGGAATCGAGCCAGAGGTGATTGAGACAGCGGCAAAATGGGAGACTGCTGCTCGACGGAATACCCTGCTGTGACGGCGGCAACTGCGGTTTGCCGACGATTCGTGTGCAGACACTGTAACTGTAGGTTAACTGCCGAAAGTGCCGTCGCTAGCTGCTGTAGCTGTCTTCCATCAATGAGTCGATCGCCCACTACCACGTTCACGGGGGTAATTGTATTCCAGAATCGCTTGCCCGCGTCCAGCCGCTGCTGTAGCTGCTGCCACAGTTCTAACCAATCCAGCGCTGTTGCCGACGGCGGTGGAATGAAGAGTGTGAGACAGTCACGTTCTGTCTTGAAATGGACCTGCAGAGAGTAATCGCCGTTCCCCTCCTGCGGTAAGGGGAATGGAGTGGCAGCACCCGACTGCTCTGAAGTCATAGTTTTATGGCGTTAATAGTAGGGATTGCTTAGTATCCGCTGTTTGCTTAACCACCGTCAAACGACGACTGATGACAACCATCCCTCCATCCTGGACTAAGACAGCTGAAATCCACTCGCTAGTTGGCTTTTTCGGGGCTTTTCCCACTTTAAACAAACCACCTGCGGGCAGCAGCTCAAGCTTGAGGTTGGGCTGCTTTAAATATCGTTCAGGCGAGATCTCTTCTTCAATAGCGGTTCCTAAGAGCAGCCGCTTATCTAAGGGCTCGTCCACAACGACGTCAAAGTTAAAGGTGCCGCCCACTTTCACCTGTTCTGGCAGATTCACGGTAATGGCAGGGGGGTTCTCGCCGCTTGTGAGCTGACTTTGTTCAGCAATAATGGTCTGCTCTAGCATCTGATCGTCTCGCCAGCGCTGGCGAGACTGGATCGTAGCCGTTAGCTTCATCTCCTGATCTTCCACCGAGCGAAGGCCAGTGATCGTGGTTTGGGTGGTTGCGATGCCGCCCCCTTTTGGGTCTGCTTCCCAAGCCAGCACATCGGTTTTATAGTTCAAATCTTGATGCTCGTCCCAGAAGGCCTTTACCACTGTTCTGAGAGACTGACGGGTCAGACCGTCGCTGTGGGTAAATTCTGAGCTGTAGAAACGCAGCAGGCGCTTCAGTTGCTGATCAGTAGCCGCGCTATCCATGGCCGCTAAAGTCTTGGCAACATCTTCGGGGACTTGAACGCGAGGCGCTGTTTCTGCCGCAGGTTCAATAACCTCAGGTGAAGGTGCAGGCTGCTCTACGTCACTTTGGGCAAAAGCCACGCCACCTGACATCAAAGTCGTAGCTCCCAAGACCGCCGCGATTAGACTGCTTTGTAGAGGCAGAAGCGATTTGAAAGAACGTGACTTGATCGCGGAGTCGTGCATACGAGATGTCCAGAAACAACCAGCAGAAGTGAAATTCAAAAAGAGCTTGCGAAATCCCTAGGCAGAACCCATCATCAGGAGGTCAGATGCTTGATACAATCACTAGGTCTTTTTGATATTTCAGCATTTTCACTTTAAGAGTAACCTAGCGTTTAAAGCTTGAAGCCGCTACTATGCCCACTGATGCTCCAGACTTAAATTCAGGTCAGACAGTTCCAGCCTCGCCGATTAAGCTTTTGGTCGCAGCCAGTGGCACAGGGGGGCATTTATACCCGGCATTAGCGGCAGCAGAGGCGCTAGAGGCACAGGGCTACGACATCACTTGGCTGGGCGTTAACAATCGGCTAGAGACGAGTTTGCTGCCGTCAAAGTACCCCCTTGTTCAAGTGCCGATGGAGGGTTTCCAGACTCGCCTGGGGCCGAAGACGGGAATTGTGCTGAGTAAGCTAGTGCGGTCTATTCGCCAAACGCGGCGACTGCTCCAGCAGGGCCAGTTCCAGGGTGTGATCACGACTGGAGGGTATATTGCGGCACCTGCGATCATCGCGGCCCGATCTCTAGGTTTGCCGAGCATTTTGCATGAGTCTAATGTATTGCCGGGAAAGGTAACGCGTTGGTTTAGCCGCTGGTGTAGCGTCGTGGCCCTGGGGTTTGAGGCGACGACCCAGTATTTACCCAAAGCAAACGCAGTGACAGTGGGAACACCGGTACGGGCAAATTTCATGTCACCCACGCCGCTGGATTTTGATATCCCTGATGATGTGCTGTTGATGACGGTGGCCGGGGGAAGCCAGGGCGCGGTGGCGGTGAATCGGCTTGCGCGTAAATGTGCGCCTGCCTGGCTGGAGGCTGGGGTCTGGATTGTCCATCTGACAGGGGAACGAGATGATCAGGCGGATAGCTTTACCCACCCCCACTACCGAGCGATACCGTTCTGCGACAATATGGCGGGACTGCTACAGCGAACGAATCTAGCAATCAGCCGTGCAGGAGCGGGCACTCTAACTGAATTAGCAACCACCCATACGCCGTCTATCCTGATTCCCTATCCCTATGCGGCGGAGGATCACCAGGCATACAACGCCGAGATTTTTGTGAAGGCGGGGGCTGCGCGGATGTTCCGTGAGGCTGAACTCACAGATGAGCTGTTTACAAAAACGGTTTTGGACTTGTTGCGATCGCAACCCCAGCTCAAAGAGATGGCAGCCCAGTCTCAACAGCTCTCCACTGCAGACAGTACCGAAAAATTTGCCCAACTGATCCGCGAAGTTATCCAGTCCGCGAACCTACGCTGACCGTACAGTCATCTTTAAGCTAGCCTCTGGTTCTAGCACCCAAATCACGTAGGCCTTAGGCGTGCAGGTTATCACCGTTGACTCACCTTTTTTAAAAAGCTTGGTCACCACTGCGATTGCCTTTTCGCGATCGGTCAACGCCCGGAAAAAACTATAAAGGTGTGAACCAGTTGAGATCGCAGCCAAACGATCCGCAGAATCAGGCACATAGATATGGCAGGTACGGTAGGCTTTTCTAGAACGTAAAATCTTAGGTGGATGGGACTTTACAGCCTCTAAGGTAGCAGGTGACATCAGTGAACTTCCATAACAGCAACTCAACAAATTTCATGGCGATCGAACTCCATGAACTATTAAGCATATTATTAAGATATGTAAATAGCCTAGGGCGCGACCACCGTAAATTCCCTGAACCTGAAGGACGAGCCGAGCAAGTCTGCAGGCTTAGTCTACAAACTCACAGTGCGCCAGCAGGGCGTCCGCCGTGGCTGCGAGGATCGTCAGACCCGCGAGGCTGGGTCTCAGCAGTGAACATCGAAACCTGGCCTGAAAGCTGCTGCTCCGGTAGTGCCTGACCTGCCGCTAGGGCCGTCAAGTCGCCCGCCATGATTGTTCGCGGCTGCTGTCCAATTGCGTTGGCTAAGGCCTCGCCTGAGCGATTGATAAAGACAAAGTGTGGGATGCCATCGACCCCGAACCGTGAAATCTCAGGAAGCCACTTAGTATTGTCAACGTTAAGCATGACAAAGTTCACCTCCTGATACTGCTGCTTTAGTGCTGCCATATCAGCAGCCATGGCCTGACAGCTTGTACACCAGTCGGCGTAAAATTCTAGCAGCGTCGGCTGACCGTTGGCGAGCGCAGTATCCAGGGGAACAGAGGCTGTCGCTAGAGCCGTAAGCGATGGGCTTTGGGTTTGACCACGTACGCCAAAAAACAGCACCACCGCCAACACAGCAGCCGATAAAGCGATGAGAAGATTTCTTAATCGACTATCGCCAACGTCTTCTGGCCCCGTAGGGGGAGTCATTTGATCCTGTGTCATTGTGCTTTAAGTCTCTACACGACAGCATTTGCTCTAATCTTACGATTTTTCCTTTACAGGAACAAAAACGGAGCAATCGCTAGAATATCTTGTCATCTGACTTGCTATTGTCCAAAATCAGCTCTCATGAGAAATTAAGAAAGGGGAAAAATTGTAGTCGGCGTGTGATTTATCTCACTGGCAGACTCAAGCCACTTCATTACTGTATTCACTAACGGGGTTGAACGACAGTGTTTCTGGCATCAGTTCACTAACTTGACGTTCGCGTCACTGCTTACTGAATCGCTCGCCATCTGACACCGTTTTTGTTCAATGCCTCACCCACTGCAATCTTCTAAACTAACTGGTTCATTGTCTAACGGTGATGGTATGCAACTGACAGAACAACGCAGGACTATCGAGGAGGAAATCCGCTCCCTTGTAGCTGAAGCTCGTCGATACTCGCCTGGTCACTTTAAACGTCAGCAATGTCTGACTCAAATTATTCGGCTGATTGAGCAATCACAGAAGCTCTGGCACGAAAACACACCTTTTTACGAAGATGCCAAGCAGCAGATGTGGATCTATTTCTGCCAGAATATCTGTGAGGCAGGGACTGGACAGCGGTACGATCCCGACCGCAGTAGCGTCATTACTTGGCTCAATCGCTATCTGAAATGGCGGCTGCAGGATTTTCGCATTGCTAAACAAACCCAGCAAAAAAAGTTTGCCTATGCTCCCCCACCGGGAAGCATGAACAGCCAGAAAGATATAACCGAAAATCTCCCGTCTAGCCCTGATGTACCGCCCATTCTAGAAGACACTCGCACTTGGGCTGAGCTAGATGCCACTGGGGAACTGCGCAGTACCCACGTCCAGAATCGACCTGAAGTCAACTGTCAGGCTCTGATCCTCCGTCGTTTACCGCCCGAAACGAGCTGGGAAGACCTGTCGACTGAGTTTGGTGTTGCCGTTTCTACCTTGAGTAGCTTCTATCAGAGAAAATGTGTCACGCGCTTGCGTAACTTTGGGCAATGCCAAGGATATTTATAATAGGAGTCTCTATTAGGCCCATTAATGCAAGTTGAAGATCAGTCTCTTGTCCTGCCAATTACCACAGCTGCTCGTCAGATGGCTGCAGCGTTTTCGGCTCAGCAGGCCACACCCGATAAGGCCCAACAGGTTTGTCTTAACACCTTAGCCGTGTGGGTGACCCACGACTACCTGCAAATGATGGGTATTCCCTGCGATCTGGATGCCGGTGATAGCTGGAATCCCGTCGTACGGGCCTGTAGCAACGTCGCTGATTTGGAGGTCGCGGCCTCAGGACGCTTAGAGTGTCGGCCTGTCCAAGGTCACGAAGACGTCTGCTACCTCCCCCCTGAGGTTTGGGTTGACCGAATTGGGTATTTGGTGGTTCAAATTTCAGAGAACTTGCGTCAGGCGAGGCTGCTGGGGTTTACGCCCACTGTTGCTGCAGAACATCTGCCGCTCGGTCAACTGAGGCCACTGGAGTCTTTGCTGGCTCATTTGAGCGAGTTTAGCTTAAACCCACCTGCTATAAAATCGCCCTGGACTCAGCTAGAACTTTGGTTTAGCGGCCTTTTTGCCGATGGCTGGCAACCCGCTGATGCTCTTTTATGCCAATCTCAACCGGCGCTGAGCTTTAGGCGGGCGGAAACGATGGATGTCCAGATTGTCGAAGGGCAGGTGCAGCGGGCAAAGCTGCTCTCTTTAAAGCCCAATCAAGCGCCGGTGGTCTTGGTGCTGGACTGCAAGCCTGGACAAGATCAGCGCCTATTTTGTGTTCAGGTTCATCCCTTGGCCAGTGATGCCCACCTTCCGGCTGATCTGCAGCTAGTGGTGTTTGACGAAGGGGCTGAGCCGGTTTTGGAAGCCCGGTCTAGGAGTGCGGATGACTATATTCAACTTCAGTTTAGCGGCCATCGAGGCGAGCGGTTTAGTCTCAAGGTGATGCTGGGAGATTTCTCAGTGACGGAGCAGTTTGTTATCTAGCGCCATTGGGGGCAGCAATGGCCGATCAATTTGTTGTTCTAAAATTTGAGCAGGGCAGCTTTGAGGAAGGCTTTATGCTCACCTTGCAGGTGGGCCTTGAGGGATGTCGTCCCTCTACAGAAATAGCAGGCTCTCTACCCCCTGCAGAACACCTGCGCCAGCACTATCAAGCTTGGCAATCTGTTTACTGGCAGCTAGGGGTACCATCCCGTATTGAGCCTGTGACTGACCAGGTTACAAATGTTTCTCGCCTAAAGGACTGTCTGCAGGCGGCGGCAGTGCTTCGTCGATCGATGAATGACTGGCTTTGCGTTGCCGTCTTTCGGCCCATTAGAGAGAAGCTGCTAGAGCAACTGTCACCTTGCGATCGCATCCGCATCCTCCTACAGACCGACGACCTACAGCTCCAGAAATTACCCTGGCATACATGGGATCTCTTAGAGCGCTACCCGTTGACCGAAATTGCCCTAGCGGCCCCCACCTATGCCAATCCACCCCTTCGGTCCCATTCACCTGGGGACGTTCGTATTCTTGCGATTTTGGGCAACAGCAACGGTATTGATGTCAGCGCTGACCAAGCCCTATTAGAGCAGCTACCTAACGCGCACATTTATTTCTTAGACGAACCCAATCGGCATCAGCTTAACGAACAGCTATGGGAGCAGCGCTGGGATATTCTATTTTTCGCAGGTCATAGCTGCAGTCAAGGTGCAACCTCAGGCACGCTCTGCCTCAATGCAGAAGAGCGTTTAGAAATCGAGGATCTCCGCTATGCTCTGAAGAAGGCGGTGGGTAAAGGCCTCCAGCTCGCAATCTTGAACTCCTGCGATGGCCTCGGTCTGGGCAGAGCATTAGCTGATCTGCAGATCCCGCAGCTGATTGTGATGCGCGAACCCGTGCCTGATGCCGTTGCCCAAGAATTTTTGAAGTATTTCCTGCAGAGCTACGCCAAGGGCACCGCCCTTTATCTCGCCATGCGAGAAGCACGGGAGCGATTACAGGGCCTAGAGCAAACTTATCCCTGCGCCACTTGGCTACCTGTTATTTGTCAAAATCCAGCGGTGGTTCCCCCCACTTGGCTAGAGCTTTCATCTCAGGTGCAGGCGGATGCGCCGATTGCCTTGCCCACAACGCAGGCCGCCACTTCTCGCTCGCGCCCATCGCGCCGGCGTCAGTCCTGCCTCTCAGTGCTTCAAGTCAGCCTCCTGATGACAGTCTTGGTTCTTGCTGGACGCTGGGTGGGCTGGCTGCAGTTTCCCGAGCTGTGGGCTTTAGATCGGCTGCTTCAGCTCCGTCCCCTAGAGGCCCCCGACTCTCGTCTACTGGTGATCACCGTCTCAGAGGCCGAGATTCAGGCCCAGAAAGAAGACTCTCGCCGTAGCTCCCTCTCAGATGCCACCTTGAGCCAGCTACTTGCAAAACTAGCACCCGCTCAGCCTCGCGTTATCGGTCTTGATGTTTATCGAGACTTTCCGGTACGCCCCGATCAGCCCCGTCTGAGCAAGCAGCTTCAGGAAACTCAAGGCTTAGTGGGCGTTTGTAAAAACCTAGATACCAGCAGTGATCCCACAGGCATTGCGCCACCACCAGAAATTTCAATGGACCGGATGGGGTTCAGCGATTTTATTGCCGATCCAGATGGCGTTCTGCGGCGGCAGCTTTTGTATTTGACCCCTGAGCCTGCGTCACCCTGCAAAACCCCTCATGCCTTTAGCTCTTTGCTTGCCTTTCACTATCTTTCGCACTTGAAGATTCAGCCGACTTTTACCGCCCAGAATCAGTTGAAACTGGGAGCTGTCACATTGCCGACCCTGCGACCCCATACGGGCGGTTATCAAACAGTGGATACGCACGGCATTCAAATTCCGCTGAATTACCGAGCCCTGAAATCACCCCAGAATATTGCTCCCCAGGTCACTTTGACCCAGGTGCTGGAAGAACAAATTGATCCCAGCCGTATCAAAGACCGGATTGTTCTGATTGGCGTTGCGGCCAGCAGCAGTAATGATGATTGGGCAACCCCTTATGGGACCGGTCGCAAGGTTCCGGGGGTCTTTATTCAGGCTCAGATGACGAGTCAGCTTCTCAGTGCCGCTTTAGATCAGCGCCCTTCCCTGTGGGCATGGCCTCTCTGGGGAGATGCGATTTGGGTCTTCTGTTGGTCCGCCGTTGGGGGCGCTTGGGCTTGGCGATGGTCTATTTCTAAGCCAATGGCGATCGCTGGAATTGCGATATGGGGGGGGCTCACGGGAAGCTGTGCTGTCTTATTGATTCAGGGCCTATGGCTACCTTTGATTCCTAGCATACTCGCCTGCCTCGCAACGATCTTGAGCGTTGCCTATGTCCGCTCTCTAAACTATCCTGCTCGTAAGGAACTTGAACCATGAAACGCACTCAGTCCTTGATTTATTGTTTAGCAGCGGGCAGCCTGCTAGTCGCCGGTTCTGCGGCCTGGCCAAGCCGCTTACAGGCTCAGAGCGTGATTTCGCTCGATCGCTCCTCGGCCTTCCGGTTGGTTCTGCCGACACCTCCGAAAGATCCTAGAGCGCCCCAGGGGCGTCAGAAAGGTGGATCCAGTCGCGGGGGGAGCGCCCTGCCGTCCGTGTATCCATTAATGGCACTGGTACCCGCAACCACGGGGCCCAATCAAGAAAAGTTTGTTTGGGGATTGACAACTGCGGAGCGCCCGGTGCTCTGGTTTATGATGCCGGAGCTAGAGTCTGCTCCTGTTGAATTCGTTCTTCAGGATGAGCATGATCGCTACATCCACAGAGCAAACTTTACGCTCCCTTCCTCGTTTTCGCAGGGGTTGGTCCAAATTGGCTTACCCGAGTCGATGCCTGCGCTGGCGTTCGACAAGCGCTATACCTGGACTTTGGCTGTTGCCGCTACGCCTCGTCATCCCACGATGTTTGTACAGGGCACCATCTATCGCGTGCCCCTAGCAAGCAGCCTCAAGGAGCCTATCGGACAGGCAACGGAGCTAGAAAAGGTCGCGATCTATGCTCAATATGGGCTTTGGCATGATGCGATCGCAACTCTAGCTCAACTTCGTCAGACGTACCCCAAAAATGCGCAAGTGAAGACAGCGTGGGCTGACTTACTAAAGCAAGCCCAACTTGATGAAATTGCGAATCAACCTTTATTACCCTGCTGCACTGATGAGCTACTGCTAAAAAATGACGGCAAACATCTGCGTTCTCAGGATTAAGGACCAATATCAAACTTAGATAACAGCAAACGGTAACCCATGCGTCCAAAAGTTTCCGTTTTTATTGCAACGAGCCTCGATGGCTATATCGCACGCACCAACGGTGACCTTGATTGGCTTGATGCTGCCCAAGCCAAGGTGCCTGCTGGTGAAGATTGCGGCTATCAATCCTTTATGCAGACTGTCGACCTCCTGATTATGGGGCGCAAGACTTATGAAAAAGTCCTTTCATTCGGCGCGTGGCCCTACGGCCAAACAAAAGTGATCGTATTGAGCAGAACTGCAATTTTGTTCCCGGAGACAATCCCGGCCACGGTTACGCACTCTTCTGAAGACCCACATACGTTATGCGAACGACTATCGCGTGACGGCATCCGTCATATTTACGTTGACGGTGGCAATACGGTTCAGCGGTTCCTCTCAGCGGGGCTTGTTGATGAATTAACGATAACGGTCATTCCAATCCTACTGGGCAAGGGTATCCCATTATTTGGCTCGTTGGGTGCCGATATACATCTGTCCTGTGTTGACACAAAACAGTACAAGTTTGGGTTCACCCAGCTAAAGTACCGTATCAAGAAGGATGCTTAAGAAAAAGGATGCACTGGTGTTGCCGACTGTGCAGGCCTGAAATCAAGGTCGTTGGCGGTAATCTGTTGATCCTATATGCTATTTTCCCTGTCTCCCATTTCAGACTCCGCCTTCTTTGCCACGATAAACACAGCCTTTGCTACGATGAACCCAACCTTGGCTGTATCCGGCTGCCATTGGTAGTCAATATAAAAGCTAGCGTCAGTTAAACTATTCTCTAAATCCTTCACCGTAAAGACTTTAACCAAAGGGAAAAATCCGAAGAACTTGCCAATCGGTGCAATCAATTTGAACCACGCCATCGTATCGCCCAGGCAGACGGTGTTGGTGACAAAGATCCCGTCTGGTTTGAGCATTCGATGAACCTTGGCGATCACCTCTTCTTTGTTTTCTAGCAAATGCAAAAGACTAAGTCCTAACACGGCATCGAAGGTTTGATCAGGCGCACTGAACTCATCAACGGCAGCTTGCTTAAAAGTTATATTGCCGATATCTTTTGCATCAGCCTTGCTTTGAGCGATCGCAAGCATTTTTGATGAAACATCAATGGCTTGAATATGCTTTACATAAGGAGCATGGATAATGGCGGTCGATCCCGTACCGCAGCCTAGCTCCAGTACCTCCATCTCCGGTTGCAGGTATTCCTGCGTGACCTGCAGCTTCTTCTGATAAGCCGCTTCGTCAGCAATGGGTTGTTTTGAGTAGCGTTCTGCAATTTTGTCCCAAAATTTAACTGACCGATCCATAATCACGACCTGCTTTGAGAAATCTCAGCACTTATCTAAAGTCTACTTTCCTGCAAGAGCGATTGAGGTGGACGCTTTTATCACAAAATCTTGCAACACAAACTTGAGGGAGTTGTGAGGAAAGCGAATGGTCTCAATACACGCTATGGATTTGCACTATTTAAGGAAGACTATCCTATTCGTCGATAATGCCTGGGCGCGTCTATGGTGAACTTGTTCCCAGCCTTCTCTGCAGTCGTTCTAAATCTTGCTTGGACTGCCGTCGATTTTCTTTTTTTAGAACCCGCAGCCTTTGTTGCGATCGTTCTCGCTGCTGCTCAAGGTTAAGCCGGATTTGCTGTTGCTGTCTGTTGCGAATCTGGCGGTGCCGATTCAGCTGTTGCTGCAGCCTGCGCTGATTATGACGCTGCATGTAAAGCTTGTGCCGATTCCGATGCTGGCCCAACTGAGGCTGAACAGGTGTGGAAAATGCTGAAGGTGGAACAGCCCAGAAAGATAGCAACAGCATCGCTGTCCCACCGAATCTAATCACAAACATATGAGTGGACTCCTGATGACAAGGGTCAGGTCGTCAGGGCTTACCTCTACTCTAAGGCTCCCGGTTCTCATTGTACTGTCGCTGAATTAGCTTGGAAAAATGATGTCGAAGGTGATTGCACTAGGGATAATCAAGATAGCCTCGGCAGCCATTGGTAAAATTTTCTTCGATGCCGTTACCGCACCATCGCCGTTCTAAGCTGCTGCTCAAGCTGAATCAGATCAAGGCCAAATACATCTGTCAGGATCTTGCTGGCGACGCCGCCACCTTCCTGAGCTTCGAGCAAAATGCCCAGCAGCAAGTGCCCCGGATTGGCGCGGACTGGCCCTGCAGGTTGTTGAGCCGCACTTTGGTTCAAGGCTTCGAGGGCTAGCTCCATCACTCGGTAGGCTCTGGGGGCAAACCCCAATTGCTCAGGCATATCTTCAGGCAGAATCGCTGAAGATGCCAGCCATTCTTGGATCACCTGCTGAGTTGTACCAAAGCTGACGCCCGCATCCATGAGCACTTGAGCCGCCACGCTCTTACCTTCGGCCAGCAATCCGAGCAGCATGCCTTCGGTGCCAAAGAAATTGAAGTTCAGCTCACGGATAGCCTGTTGCCCCACAGCAATAACTTGATTGGCCTCTACATTGAAGCGCTTAAACGTGACCACAAAATCCATGTCTTCCGCGAGGGAAAGGAAAGAAACGGCCTTCGAGATGTACTCAAACGTGTCGTTATCTAATGCTCCTATGCCTGCCGTCTCAGATCCCTCGTGCTGATACATCTTGACAAACGATTCGTAAATTTGGCGATCGCCATGAATCAGGGAGGCCATATTTGCGCGCCAAGCTCCAGCCAAGCGCTGCACATTCGGATCGTTGACCTCTGTGCCCCTATTCATCTCAGCTCGGATTTCGGTTAGCAGATCTTGCCACTCTACTGCCCGTTTCTCGAATCGTGCCTCTAGAATGGCTTGCTGTTCTGGGGTGAAATATTGTGTCGTCATAGTAATCGTCTCCATTGCTTGAATTAGGTTCTCAACCGCAATCGATTGGGTCGTTTGGAGCTGGGTTGCGATCGCATCCAGTCGATCCAACAAAGTCCGCGACAAGGCCATCTGCTCTCGCAGCCGCGCCCGATGCAGATTAATCACCTGCGGCAGCGCAAAGTCAGGATTCTCCAAACACTCACGGATCTCTTTGAGCGCAAAGCCTAACTGCTGCAGCGAAATGACTTTCTGCAGCCGGATGATATCGTGATCGCGATAAAGTCGATGCCCTGCCTCCGTTCGATCTGAGGGGGAGAGCAGACCAATTTCGTCGTAGTAGTGCAGTGTGCGAATGGAGAGTCCGACCTGTTGGGCCAGTTCGCCAATCTTCATAGACTTAGACACGCTCAGCTCCGCTTTACCCAAGAAATACGGTTGATGCGCTCATCCTAGAACCTGACGTTACGTGAGGTGCAAGGGCTATTTACAAATTTGTGAGATCGAAGAACGGTAACTAGAGCGCAACGACTTAACTGACTTCCCGGACCAAAATAAACAAGCTGCCGTCTCCGCCACGGCCAATTCTCAGATCTTCATCGAGATAGGTGATATCTAAACTGGGGATTCTATCCTCAGGCGTCTCAGCATCAAAAACCTTGAGAGGTTCTAAGTTAGGAGTTTTGAACCCCAGCAACGTTTGGATATTGAGAGAGCGCTTCTTGAAATATACGTTTATACATCGATCACGAACCGTTCCTTCTGCCTCGGGCTTAGGTTCAAAAGTCGCGGTAATGCGAACGTAGCCTGTGATAAAGCCCAACGGATGCTTCACATAGGCTTTATTCTCGAAAGAAGTGGAGGCTACATCAATAATTTGGTAGACCTTACCCACGGTCAACCCTACGGGCAGAGACGATAGAGATCGAATTTCACGGGCATTGGAATAGCGCAGCAGCCATGTACCATCTATGTGCTTTAGCGCTTCTTCATTGGTGAGCGGATGTGGGTAGGGCGCTAGTTCTTCTAAAGATTGAGAGAGTGAATTGAGGGACTGATGCTCCTCTTCCGGTATCTCTAGGTCAGTAATCGGAGCCTCTGGCCTCGTGACGTGCTGCAGTTTGTGCAGGCTTGCGTGTAGTTCTTGCTTCAGTTCAGTTCGAGGATCCAAGGGTTCACTCCCTGAGCGAGATAGTCGTTCCATCGGTGGTGCCTAGCCGATAGCGAACCGTCTGTTGAGCGCTTCGCCGTGGCTTCACTTTAATGCATTGAGCAAAGGCTTGGGGGGTGATTGGCATACGTCAAGCGTAACCCCATCAGTGCTATCCAAGCAGCGTGACGTCAACAGGGTTCCGTTGCACGGATGCTCGAAAACGCTACAGATGGCGTTCAGGCATTAGGACTCGCTCATTGGAGCTCGTGCTTGTTTCGATCTTCGCAACAAAACCCGCACAATAAGAGGCAACGATGGGCTGATGTGTAGACAGGAACAAGTTGCTAAATAAAGAACCCCAGCTCAACGGCCAGGGTTTTAGTGATGATATGTGTTACCCAAAAATGCAGATATCATTGACTTAAGCCAGTGATAATTGGGTGACATCTATATCTACATAGTGCCTGGGCTTTTTAATGATGTGCATCTCCAGTTGGATGATCTCTTTCTCACCCAATGGGATGAGATTGCGAAAGGCATGAAGAATTTGGCTGATGCGAGATAGCAACTCTCCAAGCATCTCAGCTACTGCCCTAGAGCTGAGTTGATAACGAAGAGACCAGCGTACCGCTTGCAGAATAATGCAGGAGGATATTGACGCCATTGAAACGGGCGATCAGGGGGCATCATTGGAGTCTCAGAATAACGAAGCTGCCAACCGACCCTTCCAAAAAGCTGAATGGATAGTCCCCTCTTCGCAACGGTCAAACCCGCAGCAGTTCGACAGCCTGTCGTTTGACGAACAATGGTACAGTCTGTTTCCCTGAAGGCAGGCCATGCCATCTCTGTCGTACTTTGCCTGCAGCGAATCTCGTCCAAAAAGTCCCCTATCGACTCGGGGTTCACCGCATGTCAGGCGCGACACCACACCCACTTCCCTACAGGACTCGTTGTCAGTGCAACCCACAACTCAAATCACACCGGCTCAGAAGAAGCTTCCATGGCTTTCAATTGGCATTGAGGCACATGGGCGCGTTGCCATTGGCATCTCAGCCCACGGCTTTGTTGCGCTGGGTGTATCGACCCACGGCGTAATCTCCATTGGCGTAATTTCAATGGGAGTCGTTTCGATTGGGTTGGTGTCGATGGGCGTCCTCAGCTCTGGCCTGGTGTCAATGGGACTTATCAGTCTGGGGCAGCAAACAATGAGTCTCGTTAAGCCCCATGTGCATTCAATAGAGGCTGCCCCTCAAGGCGAAGCTCAAGATCACAAAATGCACCATTAAGGCGGATCGCCCTTTTCAGTATTCTGCCTTCATTGGGAAACCGACCTGCGCAAGTTCGGTTAGTACGAGCAGGCTGTTGTTCATGTTTCGTTACAATTGTGAGCAAGGAGTTCAGATTGCCGTTAGGTTTTTAGCCCGCAGCTGTGACTCCTAGAACGATCAGGAGTTTTGATAATGAACGGTAATTTTCGGTTGGGTAGCCTGTTTGGCATCCCCTTTTACCTCAATGCATCATGGTTTCTCGTGCTGCTGTTGGTGACCTGGAGCTACGGCAACGGCCTCGCTTCTCAATTCCCAGCGTTAACGGGTGTTGCGCCGTGGGCCTTGGGTCTGGGTGCTGCCGTATTGCTGTTTGGTTCGGTGCTGGCCCACGAGTTAGGCCACAGTCTTGTTGCCATGCAACAGGGTATTGAGGTGAAGTCGATTACGCTGTTTCTGTTTGGGGGACTCGCCAGTTTAGAAGAAGAGTCCAAGACTCCGCTGGAAGCATTTGCAGTTGCGATCGCAGGTCCAGCCGTCAGCATCGCACTGTGGGGCTTACTCAACTTCGCCGGTCTCGCCCTCCCCATCTCTGGCCCAATCGCCGCCGTCATCGGACTATTAGCGACGGTCAATCTATACCTAGCGCTCTTCAACATGATTCCTGGCCTACCGCTCGATGGCGGTAATGTCCTTAAAGCTGCAGTCTGGAAGTTTACCGGCAATCGCTATCGCGGCATCCGAGTTGCAGCTCGCGCCGGACAAGTTGTGGCCTACGTCGCCATGATCTCCGGTGTCGTTACCATCAGCTTCTGGAATTTGTTAATTGGCTGGTTCCTGTTGCAGAACGCCGGTCGCGCGCTTCAGTCGTCCAAAGTTCAGGAGGCTCTGAGCAAGTACACCGTCGCTGACGTGGTCGCAGAAGGCCACCTTGTGATTGGCCGCAACGACTCCCTTCGTCAGCTTGCCAATCAAGCCATTCCTTTCCAGGGCAAAGTCAAAGAATTTCTAGTCACTGATGAACAGGGCCAGTTAGTCGGCTTGGTTGATCTAGAGCAATTGAAAACTGTCCCCACCTCTCAATGGCCTCAAGTCCCGGTTCAGGAAATTCTGTCCCCCACCGCAGAACTACCCAAGGTGGTTCAGGACAGTCAATCCTTGCTCGATATCGTGACGCTGTTTGATCAAGAAAAAATGCAGGTGCTAGCGGTGGTTAAAGAAAGCGGTGCCCTCGTCGGCTTACTCGAAAAAGCAGCCGTGCGTCGTCACCTGCAGCAGGGTATTGCCCCCGCATAGCTTTCTCTAAAGCTTAAGTTCTGAACAAAATAGGCGATCGCTAGGGCAACCCGGCGGTCGCCTGAACTGTTTCTAGGGGGACTGTTTGAAAATACTGCTGCTGAAATTGTTCTTCCTGGACAGCCTGTAGAAAGGTTTGAATTCTTTGATTCGCATCCGCCGTCGGTCCTTCTTCAGTCCGCTGAACGTGAAGACGATCTTCCGCTACTTGGAAGGTAAAACCCAAAGACTCCAGCGTTTGTATCCCCAATTCTAAGGTGCGGCGGCTGAGAGATAGCTTTTGCTGGAGCTGTAGATAGGTGACCGCTTGTCCCGTTCGAACGAGATACTTCGCAACGCCAACCCACTGTTCCCAGCATGTAACAGCAGCAGAGGTCACGTTAGAAGAATCCTCACCCGCAATCGCCGCTACTCCTCTGTCAGCCGCCTGTTGCTCATGGACCATCGCCACCGGAAGGCCATAGGACATGGCTGCCTGCTTCCCTTCTGCTTGAGCCTGCTGTAGATCAACGCCCAACTGGTCCCACGACAATGGACATTGATCGACAACAGCAATGCTTTCAGGTGACCAATCGAGGGGGCAAGTCTGACGCCAGTCCAAAATCTGTGGCGTTTCTGTACTCTCAGTCTCTGATTGAGCTGCAGGACGCACCGCAATCAGACGGACTTCATAGGGTGACTGCTGCTGCTTACCGCGATAGGAGTTGAAGTCTAACTCCACGATCACATCACAGTTTCCCTGGGGCACCTCATCTCGATAATGCCCCCACCATAAGCCTGGGAAGCCTCGCTCAGCGGTGTCATCCCAAAGTTCAAACTCTGTCTTGATGTACTGAACTTTGTTTCCTCTACGATCTTTGATATTGCGATTCCAGACATTCTCAAACCAGCAGTTCTGAATCAAAAGCTTCGGTACCGGGTTTCCCATACCACAGGGTTCTAAAAGCTTCAGTTCCTTGAACAAAGTCTGTCCACCCTCTCGTTCAAGATCTGCGACTGTAATCGTTAAATCGGCCTGTACTGTCGGCTGGGGTGGGGTTTGAAATCGCTGCCGGAACTGCTGATTAATCGCTTCAGTGAACAGCAAGATATTCTCAACCTCAAGGCTCATGCCCGCTGCGAAGGGGTGTCCTCCGAAGCTTTGCAACAGATGCGCCTGCTCTTTGACTAGCTCATAGAGATCAATGCGGCTGACCGAGCGAGCCGAACCCCTAGCAATATCGTCCCCAACTAGCCCATCGGTACTCAGCAGAATCGTAGGCCGACCATAGGTTTGGGCAACCTGGCCCGCCACCAGTCCCAGCACACCCAACGGCCACTGCGGATCGCTGAGCACAATGACCTGCATCGTAGACAAATCTAGTTGCTCCAGCTTGGCCGTCACCTGCTGCACTACCGTTTTCTGCAGCGCCTTGCGGCGCGTATTGGCGAGTTCGGTCTCTGCAGCTAAATCTTGACAGCGTGCTGCATCTTGACTGGTGAGTAACTCCACGCAGAAGCTAGCATCACCATGAATCCGACTGACGGCATTGATGCGAGGACCAATTCCGAAGGAAATATCAGTAGGGCGATCCCCTGATCGCTTACAGAGTTCTAGCAGCTTGGCAACCCCTGGCCGGGTGCGCCGCGTAAGCTGCTGCTGAAGCTGTTCAATTCCGCGCTGAGCAAGGTAACGACAGTCTCCTGAGAGCTGGACCAAATCAGCAATTAAGCCAATTGCCACTAAATCTAAAAAATGCTCTAGGGGCTGCTCAGGGACATCAGGAAGTGCCAGGTACATAGCCTCGACCAGCTTGTAGGCAACAGCCACGCCCGACAGGTGGGCCAGGGGATGCTCCCTCGCTAGCGATCGCGGATTAATAATTGCGGTGACCGGCGGGCGCTGGTCTGGCAAAGTGTGGTGATCGGTGACGATCACATCCATCCCTAACTGTTGGGCGTAGTGAATTTCGTCGAGATCGGTGCTGCCAGTGTCACAAGTGACGATCAGATCGTAGTTCTGTGCGGCTAACTGATCTAAACCCCGCCGCGATAGACCGTGGGATTCAATCAGGCGATTGGGAATTGTGTAGGTTAGTGTTTCTTGCTGGATAAAGAACTGCCCGAGACCATCCCATAGAACGGCGGTAGCGGTGACGCCATCAGCATCGAAGTCTCCCCAAATGGCAACCTTTTGCTGCTGCTCTCGGGCCTGAACTAGGCGATCAACGGCCTGCTGCATTTCTTGCCCGAAGGAATCGGCGGGGGCCGGTTGATATTGGTTCGGGTCCAGGAATCCAGCCACCTGTTGCGGATCTTGAAGGCCACGCTGCCAGAGCAGTTGGGCTGCAAACTCTCCAGACACTGGCGCTGCTTTACGGACGGCAGCGATCAGCCAATCCGGTGGTTGAGACGCGGCAGCAGTTTGCCACTCTAGAGCAGGCGTTTGAGAGACGGTCATTGGGCTGCAAGATTAGTCTACCTCTCAAGTTTGGCATGTCTAATCGGCTAACGAAGAAACCTTGAGTCAGCTAGGCTGGACTGTTCCCATGAAATAAAAAGCGGCCTAGGTTTCGGATTCTGGATGTTGCTTGAGCGTCGCTAACATTGCCTGCCGCAAAGCTTGGGCTTTGTTCTGTCCCTACTGGAGCTGTCGATCAAAGACCGTCATCAGCTCTACGGTGGGTGCATCGGGCACGGACCAAAGCGACACGATCACGCTAGGAACGCCCGCCGTCATTAGAGCGAGCCGACCGACTGTAAGGATTAAAGACTTCATAATCCTTTTGCAAAAATCAAAAGAATTTCCATTGATAGTGCTGCGACAGCTCTGTCGCCAGCCATGCAAGCAGAGGCAAAGGCATCTCCGCAGTCTGTGGGCTGCGGAGAAATTATCACCCGTTCTCTACACTAAATCAGAGGGCGTCTCTGACAGCCTGCACCGCTTTTTGAGCATCGACCAAACCCGAGCCGTAGTAGAGCTTTTGCTTACCCGCAGGCAGTCTCTCTAAATTTTTAAGACTCGACGTCTGCTCTAGAATATCCATCATTTGCTGGCTAGAGAGCTTGCGCTTGCGATCTTCTCCCTTCATAAGCGCGACGACACCCGCAACGACGGGGCTAGAGAATGAGGTTCCTTGGGTGTAGTAATACTGTCCCCGAGGATCAAAGGCACCGTTCCACTGCTCTACGGCTTCATCGCCGACTCCATCCCAAAATTCAGAACGGAAGGTACCGCCCGTGGTCAAGATGCCCCCGGTCACGCCAGACGCAGTATTACCGCCAGGAGCGACCACGTCAAGCTGGCTTCCGTAGCTGCTGTAGGGGCTGCGGCGTCCCTCTAAATCCGTTGCGCCCACTGCAACAACCCCCGGATATCCGGCAGGGTAGCTAACTTCACCGCTATAGCCCGGACGCGTTGCTTCGTTCCCGGAAGAAGCAACGATCACCAAGTTAGGATTGTCGGCCAGAACTTCTTTGATGACTTCTTGATGAACATAGCTGGGGAACGAACCTCCGAGGCTCATGTTAATCACGTCAGCATTACGAGAGGCGGCATAAAGAATGCCCTCTGCAATGTTAATCATGCTGCCATAGCCCTCAATCCCAAGGACGCGTACGGGCAAGATTTTGGCCTTAGGTGCAATCCCAACGGCTCCTTTCTTGGATTTGGCCGCGATCACACCAGAAACCATTGTGCCGTGAAAGGTGCCCGCAGATTCTCCTCGAATGCCTCTGCGAAGACAGTTAGCATGGGCTGCAGGTGTGCGGGCATAGTAATAGCTGCAGTATGAGAACTGTCCCTTGAAGCCGTAGTCCTGCACAAGCTTGTCATCTGAGAGTAAAAAGGTGTCACGGAAACGACTGGTTAGCCACTCTATCTCTGATGGACTCATGCGCGTGTCAGCGTCGTCCTCGACAAAATCCCAGCCATGTATCTCATTCGGCAAAGGATCTGCCACCTTCCTGACTTTGTACATGCTTTTCTTTAAGTCTGGGTGGTCCCACTGGATTAAGCTGTCCAGCACCGCAACCACGGTCCCCTTTCCGTCTTTGCTTTCTTCCCAAGCTTCTGGAGCTAGAACATCGACGCGTGAAGCACTCTGACCGCGTTGAGGGCGACTATCAATATGCCATTGACCGTCACGGAGGGACGGCATTTCGCTAGCGGAGCGAGCTGCTTGGCGCGTAGCCTGCGGGGCGTCGGCCTCTTGCTCAGGAACCACCAGATCTTGAATAAAGTTAGGGGAAGCTGATCCAATTTCAGATGTATTGTTCAACTGATTGGCGAAGTCTAAGACCTCTAGTCCTCGGGCTGATTTTGCTTTGACCAAGTAGCGATTTTGAGTGAAGCGAACAGGCCGAATCAAGGTCAGATCGTTGCGCTGTAAGACTTGCTTAACCTGTGCGGTATCACCCTCGATAGTGACCATCAGTTCGTTGGGCAGCAGAACCGCCTGATCAGAGTCCTGCCGAGACAGCACCGGAATTGTCTCTTCTACATAGTCCAGATTTTCTGCCCGTTGCTGAAGTGCCCGTACGGTTGCGCCACGGCTCCCGCGCTTGAGGCTAATCAGCGCATAGGTTTGGAGAACGGGTTCTACTGTGACAGCACCGGATCGGATACCGCCTTGAAGATCTTGCTGCAAACGCTCAAAGGGTTGTGCTTGACCGGAACGGGTTCTTTTGAACTGTACAGCCACCAAGTCCTCGCGGACCTCTAGTGGAATATTTTGAGTTCCCACTTTGTAGGTGATGGTACTCGATTCGGTTTGAGCAATAGCAGCAGGAGCGACCCATTCCATTGCCCCAATCATGCCGAGACTACTGGCCAAGAAGAGACCAACTACAGTTTTTTTCATGGACTTCATTCACCTTTGTTGCTTTTACGTGGGGTCAAGCTGTACTAACCCCTGGCGCACCGCAGGACTGAGCGCGTTTTCATTCTGTTAAAAGATCGAAAACGACTGCAGCTCCTAGCGACAGTTTGGCCCCATTAGTCTGCCCACATTTGAGTCACTGTTGAACACAATGTGAGATTAAATTTTAGTTGCTTGACTCTTCATCCATTATTGCGATCGCATCTCAAAAATCGCGATTGGTTACCAAAAATGCTACGTGCTTCTCAATTAGGCGTGATCTAGACCAAGCTTGTGATGTTCTAGATCTAAGAACGCTTGCCAAACGTCATCAGGTTTCCACCGTTCAAACATAGGAGAGCGGGCCACTTGAGCCGAGCATCCCTGCCTGAGTTGCCGATAGTGGTAGAGAAAGGCTGAGACGCGATAGTTCGCTGCGCAATGAACCCAAACGTTGCGGTCTGCAAAGGCATCCATGACTTGAATGAAGATTTTCAGGTGTTGGGCAGTGGGCTGCTCGAAGGGGACCGGAATATGGATATAGGCCATTCCTAGCGTTGTAACGATGCTCCCCTCTGTCGCGATGGCGTAATCTGAATCTGGCATTGCGAGGTTGATGATGCTTTGATAGCCTGCGTCAGCAATGACGCTAAATTGATCAGCGGTGGGCTGGCCGGAGGTGCCGATTGTCGGCGTCAACTGAACGTAGTTTTTAATCTGATTCAGCATGGGGCTATCTGTGATGGCTACAGTCGGAGCGTATGAATCGCCGATTCAGCTCGCGAATTGTTCGATCGGTAAACCCTTAGATCGCCAAGCTTTCATATGTCCATCTAGCTGCAGGATCGTTGTATAACCTGCGTTTTGTAAGGTGACGTTGGCAACAGCGGCTCTAACGCCTGTTTCACAATATACAACGATGGTCTGTCCCGTCGCGGTGGGGAGTTCACTTAGTCTTTGGGGCAACTGCCGAAACTCAATATTGATAGCGCCTGGGATGTGTCCTTCGCGATATTCACGGGCAGATCGCACATCTAAAATAACGGGAGCGGCTTGAGCCTCAATTTGTTCGAGGAGTTGGGGAGGTGCGATCTCGTCACTCGCAGGAATAAGATTGCAGCCAACACTTCCTACACTCAGCAGTACGCTTAACGAAATAGAGAGAAGCTTACGGTTCATGGCTGGCTCCGAAGGTCTGCATGAATGTAGCCGCTGTCAGCGTACATCCCACGATTGTCATTCACTGAGTATCAACACTTACTATAGAGTTGCATTCTGAGAATTAGCCTATGGTCATGCAACTCGCAAACGTCGTTCCCTTCGGACGATCCTTTGACGAATATCAGCAAATGTTTAGTCTATGCACAAGCGATCTGAGTAAACAGATTCTAGGCGTCGGTGATGGACCCGCTAGCTTCAACGCCGAAGCAACCCAGCAAGGATTTCAAGTCACCTCAATCGATCCTGTCTATGCTTTCAACGGTGCCGAGATTCAGCAGCGCTTCGATGCCGTAGTCGATGACATTATCGACCAAGTCAAATCCTCTCCAGATGACTGGATCTGGTCTTACCATCAGTCACCTGAAGATCTGCGCCAGAACCGAGAGCAGGTGCTTCAGAAATTCCTGCAGGACTATGAATCAGGGAAGCAGGCAGGTCGTTATCTTGTCGGTGAGCTGCCTAATTTGCCGTTTGCCGATAACCAATTTGACCTCGCGCTGTGCTCTCACTTCTTATTCCTGTACTCTGATCATGTGGATGAAGCCTTTCATCACAGCGCTATTCACGAGATGTTGCGCATCAGTTCTGAGATTCGAATCTTTCCGCTGCTGACGCTAATGCTGGAGCAATCGTCCTATCTTGATTCAGTCATGCAGACTTTCAAAACATCCGGCTATGCGGTACATCTGACTCAAGTTCCCTACGAGCTTCAGAAAGGTGGCAATCAAATGCTCGTGATCCGCCAGACTTTCCCTAGCTCCCCCTCCGTCACATTGCAGTGAAACGTATGTACGATAGAAGCAGGACAGCGGCGGAGTAGATCGAATGCAGTCAACAGATTCAGAGAGTCAGTTAGCTCAGCAGCTTGACCGTATAGAGCAGAAGGTTGATGGTGTGGCGAGGCGCCAATCAGAGATGGCAACACAGATTGATGGCGTGGCAACTCGTCAGTCAGATATGGCAACGCAGCAGACCAGCACCTTAACTCGACTCGATCAGATCAGATCATGAGTCCACAAGCGGGTTACGCCTCCGCGGCGAAAACATTAGCCATCGGTATTGCAATCACGGCTGTGCTATCAGCGCTTAAGCCCATTTTATTTGCCTATTTCATTCCAGGACACTAACCCTAAAACGAGAAGAAGGGTATTCTCTGACAGGAGTATCACAGGTCTTTACTGTCTGACCGCACTACTATAAAGATTTCTGCAGATCGCCTTAGAATGCGAGGGTGCGATCTCACGTTAGCCTCACTTTATGACCCGAACCTTTTGGCAGCCGCCCCATTTAAGACGTGATGAAGACCATGAAGGACGTGGTGCAACTTGGCTAGAGCTATTCTATGATCTGGTGTTCGTGGCGGCCATCGCTCAATTAGCAAGCTATTTCAGCGCGAATCTTGACTGGAGTGGATTTGCCACCTACATTGCCTTCTTCGTTCCCATTTGGGTGTGCTGGCTGGGGGCAACTTTTTATGCGACTCGTTTCGATACCGATGATTTGTCCGACCGGTTAGCCTCCCTATTTGAAATGGCAATCGTGGCCGCAATGGCGGTGCAGGTCAATGCGGGCTTAACCGATGCCTCGGTAGAATTTGCAATCTGCTATATCCTGTTTCGTATTTTGCTGATTTTACAGAATTTACATGCGGGCTATCATGTCCCAGAGGTCCGGGGACTCACCACAATTTATGCGCTTGGCTTTGGGACGGGTGCTGTATTTTGGCTGATTTCGCTCCTGGTACCGCTACCGTGGCGCGTGGGATTCTGGGCCATCGGCATCTTGATCGATCTAACGACCCCATTTATGGCGAGCCAGTGGGTGACGCAGTTCCCGCCCAGCGTCACCCATCTACCGGAGCGATTCGGACTGTTTACGATCATTGTGCTGGGGGAATCAATCATCGGGGTCGTTCAGGGCTTGTCGGAACATGATTGGGGGGTGCTATCGATTGTGGCAGCATTTTTAAGCCTCAGCATTGCCTTTAGTCTCTGGTGGCTCTACTTCGACTCGGTGGATGGCTCACCTTTGCAACGCATCAAAGACGGGAATGTTGTGATCGCAATGGGCTGGGTCTATGCCCATCTACCCTTGGCAATTTGCCTAACGACGATGGGCATAGGGGTTGAGCGGATGGTCTCCAACGGCGTCCAGGTTGTACCCTCCACTGCCGATCGCTGGTTGTTCTGTGGTTCTGTGGCTTTGTGCTTATGCCTGCTGGGTGCGATCCACCGCGTCACTTGGACGCTAGGTAGCCCGCATGTGCGCCGGATTGTTGGCACCTATCGATTGGGATCGGCGGCGTTTGTCGGGGTACTTGCGATCGCATCAACCCCGCTCAACTCTCTGACCTTGATTGTTTTAGTTGCGATCGCCTGCGCGGTCCAGGTGGGCTTAGACTTACGCCGGAACCTCGTCTTGTAGACTCTAGGTCACCCCATCCAGTCCAGGCGGTTGGCGTAGAATGAGAAAAGCGACGCAGCAGCCAGGAAGCTAAACGTCATGATACAGGCTCAACCTAAGCTCCAAACCTTTGCAGACTACCTTGCCTACACCGACGGTCTGGATGACCGCCACGAGTTAAGCAATGGAGCATTAATTACAGTGCCGCCTGAATCTGACGAAGATCTTTATCGGGCGATGCAGCTATACGAAGCATTGAAAGCCTTAGTTGGAATGCGTCAAATCCGACTGCAGGGACTAGTCTTGGCAATGCCAGGACAGCCGAAGAATCGCTACCCTGACCTGACAGTATTACGGCCCGAGCATCCCGAACAGATGAAAGATCTCGGACAAGCAGCTATCACGCTGGAGATGGCTCCGCCTCTTTTAGTTGTTGAAGTCGTGAGTCCTGGGTCTGAGAATCATCGGCGCGACTACCTCGATAAGCGCAATCAGTACGAATGGCGAGAGATTCCTGAGTCTTGGATCATTGATCCGATAGAAAGCCAGGTGACAGTGCTTTTTCTAACAGCAGAGGGCTATCAAGAAACAATCTTTGCTGGAGATCAGAAAGTACAGTCTCCAAGTTTTAACAGTTGGAAGCTGACAGCGTCGGAAATGCTGACGGTGTGAATCTTTACTCAAGCTTCGGCAGCTTGTTGTGTTTTGTGACCCACAAGTGGGTGACTATGCCACTAACTCGACACTGACCAACGGCACAGTTTATCCACAGGCTTTTCCACAGGCTGCGATGGTCTCCGACCGACCTTCGGCCATCGCAGTTCACAAGACTGTTTCTCCTGACTAATGATGTCTAGGATGCCTGCATCTCAAAGTCTGCAGTCGTTTTCAGTAAGATTTGAGGATTGGCCTGCTCCGTAGAGACAACGTTGATATTGCCCGTGGCTTCCACAATGACTTCTGGGTTAATCAACATATTGCGCCCGGTAGTGATGGTTTCGGTATGGCTATCCCAGATCTCTGCTAGCTTATCTCGAATGTTCTTGAATTCCTCTGGGTTCTCAAAATTGACGAGCGTGAAGGTTCGGTTGATCCCTTGGGTTTCAACTTCAATGGCGTAGACATCGAAATTAAGCTGCGGGCTTTGCGGAAACTTCACCAGCTTGCCGGAGTAGGTTTTAGGTTGGTTGTGGAGAGATGCGATCGCATCTAACACTTCCATCGGCTGCTCCGCCTCAGCATTAAGCTGCAGATGGGTAGGCTGCTGCGGCCACTGTTGAATCTTATAAGCCAAACGTACAATATCACCTCGATAGAGATTCTTCGTGAGGTCCGGTGCCTGGACAAAAATCGGCAGCACCCCATCCTTGTATTCCATCACCAAAATTGTGCCCTCAGCCCCGATTGCGTGGACTTTACCCACAAAACTCGACTGAGACTTCAGCTCCTCTGGCAGATCGACGGTATGTTCATATTCAGGAAACGCGTCCAAACCTGCCCAGTGGTCTAAGACCTGAACCGACTTCAGCTCGACATGCTTTTGCGGGCTTGGATTATCAAGCAAACGACCCTGCACACAAATCTGATCGTGCCGATTCAACTGGCCGAGTTTTTTTCGAGTCTGGTCATCACGAGCCAACAGCGAGAACTCACGGTGCTTAAAAAAGCTGTCAGGGTCACGCACCGACAGCACAAATAAATTAGCGTCTGCTGCTGCCCCATGCATACGGCCCACCATTCCAGTGCCTTCTAGCTCCGTTGTCAATCGAGACAGTTCCAGTCCTCGATAGGCTGCAGGATCATAGCTACAGGGTTCCTCCGCGGAGGAAGTCCAGATACCGAGCGTGATCACCAGTACCAAGCCCAGCAAGGCCAAGAAAAGAGTGCGATATCGACTTAAAACCATAGTATTTGTTCTGGCTGTTCGACGATTGTAGCGTTAGCTCTCATCTCTAATCTGTACAGCGTGACGCCTTAAGGATGATTGATCGTGATCTCAACGCTCAGCCATTAACCATCAGACTTTTCCTACAACCTTTGGAAAAGGATAGCTAATTTTCCTGAGCCTGAGCGGTATCTCGCTGAAGGGTCCAGAACGGGAACTGCTGTGTGGGGCTGATTTGCACACCCTCAATATTTTGCTGGGCAAAGGCATATTCTTTACTCTGCACCAGCGGAATATAGGGAACATCATCCGCTAAGATTTCCTGCAGCTCACCGAAAATCGCCTGTCGCTTCTCAGGATCGAGGGTGCGCCGCTGCTGTTTCACCAAGGCATTAGCATCATCACTGTAGTAAAACGACCCCTGAGACTGACTTGCGCCTTCTTCACACCCCTCTTCCTGCGATCCCTTCAAGCAGGATAAAAAGGGCTGAATATAGGTGTCAGGATCAAAAAAGTCAGGGAACCAGGTCACCAGCAGCGACGGATAAATTCCTTTACTCACGTTTTGGAACGCGGTAGCAGAATCGACGCTATTAATTTCTAACTCCACAGCGCCATCAAGCTTATCTTTTGCAAACGCCTTCAGCAGACTGGCAATCAGACTTCGGGGCACAGAGTTCGACGGATACCACAGCTCCAGCCTCAGCGGATTTTCAGTGGAGTATCCGGCTTCATCGAGATACTTCTGCGCCACTTCGGCATTGCCATCACCATAGGATTCTTTGAAGACGGGTGAGTAGCTCTCAAAAGCCGTAGGCAAGAGGCTATAAATCGGTTCTGCCTGCCCCTGATAGACCCGCTTGTTAATCAGCGGTCGGTCCACAATGGCTGCAATGGCGCGCCGTACCGCCACATTATCGAGTGGTTCCTGCTTGAGATTCAGGACCAAATACGTGACGCCTGTGCCCTGGGCTTCAATCACCTTCCAGCCCGACTTATCTGCATCTTGCCGCAGATTCTGCACCTGTTCTGGCTCTAGGTTTTGATAGGCGACATCCACCGCCCCGGTCTGAAAAGCATTGAATAGATTGGGCGCATCGGTGAGCAGTTGAATACTGACGCCGGGGTTGGCCGGTTTTTCGCCCCAGTACTGATCAAAGGCTTGGAGCTGCAGCAGATCGGGGCCGTACCGGGCAAGCTTGTATGGTCCCGTCCCCACAAAGGTATCGGGGGCAAATTTACCAGGGCCGACATCGTAGGCCTTCGGCGAAACGGCGCAGGCTCCGAAGAAGCTTAGGAGGGCCGGCAGGGCTGAGAAGGGCTGCTTTAGCTCAATGGTCAGTTCATATTCTGCCGTGGGCTTCACCGACTCAATGGCATCTGCCAATAAGAACGACGGCTGGCCGCCATTCTCAATGAAGCGTCGCAGAGAAAAAGCCATTGCCTTCGCGTTGAAGGGCGTCCCGTCATGGAACTGTACGCCTTCTCGCAGGGGAATTATGTAGGTCAAGCCGTCTTCACTCACTTCGGGTAAAGCGGTCGCTAACTGAGGTACCAGCTTTGTTGACCCTAGCTCGTAGGTATACAGCCGTTCCCCCATGTTGTTAAGCAAAATACCGGAGAAGATATCGTAGGCATCAGCCGGATCTAGCGTTCGTAATTTCGAGGTCGTGCCGATGGTAATAAAGTCACCGTTATTAACCGCTGATGGCCCATCGGCAGAGGGTTTAGGACCACAGCTTACCACCAGTAAAAGCGACACACAGAGCAGTACAACGAACCGCTGCATCCCGGTCCACGGCCTTAAAAGTAAGCGCCCTACATTGATCATGGTCTGCACGAGATCTCTAGCGGTTGGCAAAGGAATATCATACTCGCGTTTAATGCCTTTGCGTAGAGTCGCAGATCAAGCCAGCGCCGTTTTACCTTGCCGGTAATCCTGAAACTGGCGATCGTGATCGTGACTCAGCTTCTCCTGGGCGACATCATCAGGAAGAAAGGCTTGAATTTCTAGAATTTCAGCTTCCTGAACGCGATAGTCACCTTCGACTTGGGCCTCAATGGCGACACAGATAGAGTGGAGGCGAGAATCACGGTCAGGAGCTGAATAGACACCCACAAGGCGGCCCATTTGCTTTACGCGCAGCCCCGTCTCTTCTTCTAGCTCTCGATGCACTGTCTCAGCGAGGGTTTCGCCCCAATCGACAAAGCCACCGGGGAAGCTCCATTGCTGATTATCGCGGCGCTTGACGAGAATAATGCGGCCATCATCAAGAATGGGAATGATACTAACGCCAATAACCGGATGCCGGAAAATCACCCCGAGTACGGTCTGCCAAAAATGCAAGAGTTGTTGCACCATTCCTGATCGGTACCTATTGGAAGTTACTTTGAAGGGTTTCTAAATCCTGAAGAACCTGTTCAGCATGTTCCGCTGGCTTCACTTTGCGGTAAATTTTTGCCAACTGTCCTTGGGGATCAATGATAAAGGTCTGGCGATAGACACCGTCATATTCTTTGCCCATAAACTTCTTCAGACCGTAGCTTTCATAGGCACGGGCGACCTCTGAGTCAGGATCGCTCAAAAGGGTAAAGGGTAGGGTTTGCTTCTCGATAAACTTTTGGTGGGATTTAGCGGTGTCGGGACTAATGCCCAGAATCTGGACGTTGCGGGCTTGATAGTCAGAGTTGCAATCTCGAAATCCGCAAGCCTCTTTCGTACATCCCGGCGTATTATCCCGAGGATAGAAATAGAGAACGACCCACTGACCTTGAAAACTAGCTAACGAGATGGGTGCCTCGTCTTGATTCGGAAGTGTAAAATCTGGCGCTGAATCGCCTACGTCTAAGACCATGCTGTTACTTAAAAATTACATCAAAGCGTCAGGTTTATTTTGAACTCTACTTATAACAGGCTCTGATCATAAACTGATGACCCCATATTTATCTCTAATCAAATAAAAATAAATCCAAGTCGCTGATTAGAGGCCACCGACTGTACCCTTTAGGATGGAAGTACTCCCTAATCTTGAAGAATCGACCATGGCCTTTTTCCGACAATACATTGCCCCCCTATTCATCGTCGTTATTTTTCTAGTGGCGCTGCTTGCCGTCAGTGCTCGCATCTTTTTGCCCACAGATATGGCCCAGCCCGCTCCCGTTGAGATAGAAGATACGGCGCAGCTGCCGACAATTCCAGCTTTGGCGAGTCTTGTGATCTCAGCACCACAGCTTTAGGTGTGAGAGCACCCGCCTTCGACCAGCCGGGGTTTCAGTTGCGCTTGGGGCGATTAGCTGATCAGGCACTGCTGCTGACGTTTATGCAAAAAACCTATCGAGAGGCTTATCCTCAATGCCAGATTGAACATCTGGCTGAAACTGTTAGTCAGTACTGGTCTAAAGATTCCCCTGTCTGGTTTGTGGCGTCAGTCGAGGCCCCAGCCATTGCCTGCCTCTGGCTGGGACGGGCCATCGATCAGGTTACAGGGGAGCATTACACCCATGTTCTGTTGCTGTATGTGATGCCAGCCTATCGTCGTCAGGGGATTGGAACTGCATTAATGCGACAGGCAGAAGCTTGGGCTAAGGAGAGACGCGATCGCAAACTAGGTCTGCAGGTTTTTGAAACCAGTCAACCGGCTCAGGCGCTCTATACGCATCTTGGCTACACCACCCATGCCCGCACCTTGATCAAGCCCCTGCAAAGCTAAAAGCAATCCTAAGTTCCGGTCCATTGCCGAGCGAGGCCAGTAGGATAGGATTATTTAAATCCTATAGAAAAAGTCTGCAGCACAGCAAGCTTTGGACGCGCTTCAAGATTCTCCGCTTGCAAGCTGCAGCTATTTAAAATCGAGCAAAAAATAGAGTTAAGCCCTCTGTATTATTCATTGCCCAACACAGGAGTCTCACACAACTCAAGATGACTGAACAAGACACTACTCTGCAGTACAACAGCTTTGAAGATCCGCGGTGCGAAGGCTACCTAGAAGATGGCCGCACGGGCATGAGTCCCTCAACTCTAAAGCGGGCCTTTCTCAACAACCTTTTCTATGTTCAGGGCAAGTTCAAGGCACTGGCAACCCCCAATGACTACTACATGGCCCTTGCCTACGCCATTCGTGATCGCCTCCTGCAGCGCTGGATTAATACCGCTGCCATCTATACTGCTCAAGGATCTCGCACCGTCGCCTATTTCTCTGCCGAATTCCTGATGGGCCCACACCTCGGCAACAACCTGATCAATCTTGATATCTATAAAGATGTCGAAAAAGGGATTGCGGAGATGGGTCTCAATCTCGGCGAACTACTAGAACAGGAAGAAGAGCCTGGTCTCGGCAACGGCGGTTTAGGACGACTGGCGGCCTGTTATCTAGATTCCCTCGCCACCCTAGAAATCCCGTCGCTGGGATACGGCATCCGCTATGAGTTTGGCATCTTTGACCAAGAGATTGAAGATGGCTGGCAAGTTGAGATCACCGATAAATGGCTGCGCTTCGGTAATCCGTGGGAAATTGCGCGTCCTGAGTGGGCCGTGGAAGTGAAGCTAGGCGGCCATACCGATCACTACGTTGACGATCATGGCCGGTATCGGATTCGCTGGGTTCCCGATCAGCAGGTCACCGGAATTCCCTACGACACGCCGATTCTCGGCTGCCAGACCAATACTGCTAATACCCTGCGTCTGTGGACTGCAGAAGCACCCGAATCGTTTAACTTCAATGCGTTCAACTCTGGAGACTATCTCGGGGCCGTCTACGAGAAGGTGGTCTCTGAGAACATCTCTAAGGTGTTATATCCCAACGATGACTCGTCCCAGGGTAAGAAGCTGCGGCTAACCCAGCAATACTTCTTTGTCTCCTGTTCACTGCAGGATATGATCCGCATTCTGGTCGGCCAAGAACTGCCCCTTGAGAAATTCCACGAGAAGTTTGCGGTGCAGCTCAATGATACGCACCCGGCAATCGCAGTTGCCGAACTGATGCGGCTTCTGATTGATATGCACCACATGAGCTGGGATAGTGCTTGGTCGATCACGCAGCGGACCTTTGCTTACACCAATCATACGCTTCTACCCGAAGCCTTAGAGCGCTGGCCGGTGGAGTTATTCGGCAGTCTCTTACCTCGCCATCTAGAAATTATCTATGAACTCAACGACCGCTTTTTAGACGAAGTGCGGATCAAGTTCCCAGAAGATGACAGTCGCCTCTCACGCATGTCGTTGATTGACGAATCTGGCGAACGATATGTACGGATGGCGCACCTCGCCTGCGTCGGAAGTCATGCCATTAACGGCGTGGCGGCCCTCCACACAGAACTGCTGAAGCAGGATGTTCTATACGACTTTTATCAGATGTATCCGGGCAAGTTTCAGAACAAAACCAATGGCGTCACGCCGCGACGGTTTATGGTGCTGAGCAACCCCGCCTTAACGGAGCTGGTGACCAGCAAGATTGGCGACACCTGGATCAAAAATCTAGGGGAGCTACAGAAGCTAGAAGCCTGGGCCGATAATCCAGAATTTCAGCAACAGTGGCGGCAAATTAAGCAGGCCAACAAGCAGGAATTGGCAGCTTACATTCAGAAGCACAATGGAATTATCGTAGACCCCAATTCAATCTTCGATATTTTGGCGAAGCGCTTCCACGAATATAAGCGTCAGTACCTTGATTTGCTCCATATTGTGACGCTCTACAACCGCATCAAAGCCAACCCAGATATTGAGATTACCCCTCGCACCTTTATCTTTGGTGGTAAGGCTGCTCCGGGTTACTTTATGGCGAAGCTGATCATTAAGCTGATCAACTCAGTTGCAGATGTGATCAATCGAGATCCTGATGTGCGCGGTCGGCTGAAAGTAGTGTTCTTGAAGAACTATAACGTCAAGCTAGCGCAGCGGATTTATCCTGCAGCTGATCTATCGGAGCAAATCTCTACAGCAGGCAAAGAAGCCTCTGGAACCGGCAACATGAAGTTTGCTCTCAACGGCGCGCTGACCATCGGTACGTTGGACGGAGCTAACGTCGAAATTCGTGAGGAAGTGGGGGCCGAGAACTTTTTCTTGTTTGGCCTCACAGCGGAGCAGGTTTATGCCAAGCGGGCTAGCGGCTACAACCCGATGGAGTACTACAACAGCAATGCAGAACTGAGGCTGGCCCTCGATCGGATTGCTTCTGGGTTCTTCTCCCACGGTGATACAGAGTTATTCAAGCCGTTAGTTGATAGCTTGCTGCACCATGATCAGTATTTTCTGCTGGCCGACTACCAGTCCTATATTGACTGTCAGGAGCAGGTGGGCTTAGCCTATCGTGACCAGGACCGCTGGACGCATATGTCGATTCTGAATGCAGCCCGGATGGGTAAATTCTCTTCCGATCGCTCTATTCAAGATTACTGTCGAGAAATCTGGAAGGTTGAGCCGGTCACAATTACATTAGAGAATTCTGAGGTGACGGACTCTAGCTTCACCGCAACGGTGATTTAAGCCTCGTCCCTTCTTTATATAATGAAGTCCTTTCTCAGATTATTGGGAGGGGCTTTGTTGTATATGTAGTCTTCGCCAGCAGTCACAATCTGCGTTGGGAAGGATGGGTATGACATGAGATATTGGCCTTGCCTTGCCAAACACGTAAGATTAAGACAGACCTATCAAACGTTAGTGATATGACTGACTCCACCGCCACCGAATCCCGGACCGAGGGATTGACGGCAGAACAGCATCAGCAAAAGATGCGGCGGCGTAAGGAAGTGCAGGATCAGCGGGTGGCTGAACGCTCTAAAGAAAAGGGGCTGGTGATTGTCCATACGGGCAACGGTAAGGGGAAAACCACAGCGGCGTTGGGGATAGTATTGCGATCTCTCGGTCACGGCTACAAGGTTGCGATCGTTCAATTTATTAAGGGGGCCTGGGAACCTGCGGAGAAGGCTGTTCTGGAGCAGTGGCCGGACCAGTTGATGTTTCATGCGATGGGCGAAGGGTTTACTTGGGAAACTCAGGATCGCGATCGCGACACTCAAAAGGCCCAGAAAGCATGGCAAACCGCCCTCAGCTATATCCAGGATCCTGACTATCAGCTTGTTTTGCTCGATGAAGTGAATATAGCGCTCAAACATGGATACCTAGAAACTGATGCTGTTATACAAGGACTGACCAGCAAGCCTGAAATGTCCCACGTCATTTTGACCGGCAGGGGCGCGCCAGAGGCTTTAATTGAGCAAGCCGATCTCGTGACTGAAATGACAATGGTGAAACATCCCTTTCGCGAACAGGGCGTCAAAGCCCAAGCTGGGATTGAATTTTGAGGAGATAAAATGCAGAACACGAGCCTACCCATTGCCAAACAACGCCCCTGGCGCAGCGTTACGGCTGATGTTATTCTTGCAGCCTTAGTCAGCGGCCCTCTAGCAGCCCCGTTTTTAGCCGCTGCTCCATTACCAATCCTGCCGCAGATTGCCGACATTATCTACTTCATGGGCAATCATGTTTGTCCGCAGCCTGAGATGGGCTTGGCGCTGTGGCCCCCCAATTTGATGGCGGTCTGTATGCGCTGCTTTGGCACACTCATGGGGCTTATGGCAACGAGATATTGGGTTGAGAAAGATCAGGGAAAAGGTCGATACTGGCTGCATCAGTATGGCTTGCTGGGCTTGCTGTTAACCCTCTTACTCTGCTTGGTTTATCCCTTTGAACTGCGCGCCCAGGCTTTGGGTTGGTGGGACTACAGCAATCCCATTGTGACTGTATTTGGAGCAGTCTCTGGGCTAGGGTTAGGCGCTTACATTATGCCTTTGTTACATGGAAGTTCTGTTCAGAAACTAGGGTAAACCTAGACGCCACAGAGCAGACGAAAGAACCCTAGAGATCGCTTCCTTCTGAGGTGTCAGAGGCGGAAGCGACAGGCAAATTTTATACATATGTATAAAATTTGTCCTTTAGGTATGACAAGGTCAGCTAGCCAAAACAAAGATGATTAGCGATAGGTCGGTCTTGTCCTGGAACTTTCCCATGAACAGTCAAGCGCAAAGATTGACTCATCAGCAGTGGATGCTGCTAGGAACTTTTCCCTCAGCACAGCTGTTCCGCCAATGTGCTGCATATTTAGACAAGTGTTCAAGGTTGTAGCGGTGCAGCAAAAAAACCAAGGTGATTAGCGACAGGACGTTCTTGCCCCGGCACTTTGCCATGAATCACTGCATTTAGGGTTTGAGGGCCGGTGTCGGTTGCGATCGCAACAGTAGTTGACCCCCCACCATCGAGCCGCATCGCAGTATCGGCCCCTAACGACTGAACCAAGTCCACAACCTCTGTGAGCATTATTCCTTCGCTATAGAGAGGCTGCTTACCATCGCTCAGAATCAACCATAGGCGACTGCCGCTAGCATCGAGGGCCGCAATGTTGACGGGGTAAGGCGGGTCAGTGTTATTCCTGCGGACCACGGCCCCAAAGCCTTTGGTGGGTTCCCCCTCATTCAGAAGTCGGGTATTACCTGCAACCGCCTGCTCCGTGCCTTCAGGGCAATCGCCGCTACTCGCAATTTCAGCCCGCTGTGATAAGAAGCAGAGGGCTGTTTGACCGAGTTGAGGCGGAGAAACAACCTGTCCATTAGAAATTGCTAGACCACCCAGCATGACAGGTGTACCCTGCCTGGGTTCATAGTTCCACAGCGTCTCTTCCCGAAACGGGAAGAAGAAATTAGCGTTAACGGCCAGCTGAAGCTGATGTTCCTGCAAAAAAGTAGAGGTGCGTTGGGCCAGGGTTTCTTTGCCTGGATTAGGATCAACGCTGAGATTTGCCTCTTTAAAGCTAGGGGTAACAAAGGGACGGAGTCCCGGAGCCGTGAGATCAAGTTCAAGAATATGAATCATCAAGGGGCGAGGCTGTGTCTGGATGCGGCGGCTGTAGAGAATCCCTTCAAAAAGCGGTTGATTTGTAATGCGGGTTCGAGCCGGACGCTTTAGGGTGGCAGCGCCGTAAACTACCAGCGGCATCAGTAACCCAATCCACATCAGTCCTTTGAGAAGCACCTTTGGCCCATGTTTCATTTCTGTCTCTTATCCTGGAGAATGTGTGACCGCTGTATCTTGCTGATTTGATCGACTTCTAATTGTGATTTGGCTGTTCCATTTTCAACTCTGTTTATGAATCATCGTCATTCCAGACAGCTCAAGGTTTGGTTTACAGCACTACAGGGCTTGGGACTGGTTGCGATCGCATCCCTAACATTCTCTATCATCAGTACAATCCTGTTTGGTTTACTCGGCTTAGCCCCCAGCCATCCTGACTGGCACCTCGTTCCCCTATCAGGTGGAGTGCTAGCTCTAGCGGGAATCGCCGTAGGTATCCAGACGCTGAAACCCTCGAAAACCTATCTCATGGGCATCGTCAGCGGCCTCGCCTCCGGTGCTATCCTCGGCTTCTATCATGCAGGTCAGTTGAGTCAAGAGATATCCTGGGCCGTTGGCGGCGCCATCCTCGGGGGGCTGTTGGGCGGGGCATTAGCAGAATGGGCCTATCGGCCTCAACCAGGACTTGGACAATATTTTTTTGGGGTTGCGATCGCAATAGTAAGCACCCTTTGCGCCTATGGAACAGCCTTTGGCTTTGGTGCCTGGACCTTAATGGCCGTTAGTACCCAACACTGGGGGCTTGCGTTTTTACTGACATTACCAACAGGACTATATCTCTGGCTGACGCAGCGATCTTTACGTTGGATTTACCGACAGTGCCGCAAAGGATGGGAGCAGAGCTGAACAAGCGCATCGCCTACAGATCGAATAGCCCTGAAGCAGGTGTTAACTTCCGTAGGCGAACCTAGCCTTTTGCTCGCCCAATCCACGATAATGCACCTGATTACCCCACACTTCTCATTGGAGGCTCCCAATGTTCTTAACTCGCTGGTTAAAGCGACTAGCACCGCTTCTTGTCTGTCTCGTACTGCTCGTCACAGCCTGCAGCACCTCAGCCCCCGATAAGTACGAACAGGTGCAAAAAGACACCACCGGTTTTGGTAAGCCTGCCGCCGTCGCCAAACAAGCTGAGAAAGGCGGAACCTTTAATCAGTTCTTCCCGAAAGACGAAGGAGATTACAAAGTCGTTCCGAGCCAAGAGAAAAAGGGCTTTGCGCAGTACAAGCTCAATCAGGACGGCACCACGTTGGCCATGCTAACCATCAACGACACCGCCAGCCTGCCCGCCGCCGCCGCCAAATACGATAGCGCCACAGAAACCATTGCCGGATACCCCAGCGTTAAGCAAGGCACCACCGCCCTTGCTCTGCTCGTGAACGGACGCTACCAAGTCAAAGTGCTATCACGAGATCAGTCGTTCACTGAGGCCGATCGGTCTACATGGCTGCAGAAATTTGATCTAAAGGGACTCGCCAAGCTAGAGGGCGTATCGGGACCGCAGGCGAAGAAGGCTCCCAAATCATTGACGACACAGCAGCCGAAAACTGCTCCGAGCCTGCCAAACGCCGCTCCGAACCGCAACCTAGTGCCGCAACCGGCAGCCTAAGCCCTGACATTTTCTGGTCACACAGCAGTGGGCCAAAACACATACTCTCGAACGATTGACGGCAGATACTTAGGAGACAATCATGAGCAAGAAGATTTACGAATTAGTCGATAAGCTGCCTAAGGGGGGCATCACCGTAATGGCCCTCAAGTCTCTGGACAAATTTGTGCCAGGGAAATGGGATAACCTCGTCGGGTTCGACAACACGATTAAAACCGTGACCGGCGAAACTGACCCAGCGATGGTGCAGGCGATTGGAGAACGGGCCATTACCCTGTTTAACGACAAACACGAAGGCTACCAACGTGCTTTATGGCTCTATCAAACCGTTGATTCTGCCTCTGGGATGCTGGGAACCGCAGCCCTCGCCAACCGCATTGGTCAGGATAGCTTCCTAGGTTTTTTAAAGAACATTTCGCCTAAGCCTGAAAAAGCCCAGACCATCGACCTCAGCATTAAGCTCGTAACTGAAGTTGTGGCGTTTTGCCACATCAACGGCATCCCTGGCGATAGCTTGGGTGACTTCTTAAAGTCCTTGGGCGATTACAGTAGCGAGTCATTGATGCGAATGGCGGCCCTGGTGACCTTTGACGGCGTGATTCCCTTAGGTGCTGATTTCTCTTCTAAGGTGCTTGCCAGCATCAAAGGGATGGGAGCCTCGGACCTAGAAAAAAATCAAACTTTCAAAGGCGTCAAGAAAGAGATTCCTGGAGACAACGCTGAGAGCAAACTTGCCTTTATTACTGAAAGCTTCGAGTCCACTAGAGGATGGATGGATAAATTCGTCGCCGAGAAGGGCATTACCCAAAGCTCTGCAGTGGATGGCTTAGCGGGCTTCATCGAAGGCTCGAAGAGCAAGCTCGATTATCTAGGTGCGTTTCTCGATATATCGGTGAAGTACTACGAACATACCGGCATTCAAACGCTGTCGCGTCGGTTGATTGAACGCGCTGTAGCCGAGCTCTAGCTTTATTTCTCCATGTTTATAACCCAATGGGACCTGACCCAACAGCAATAAATAGCATCGAAACAGAACGACTAATTCTCCGCAGATTCTGTGAAACAGATCTAGACGAGATAGCTGAGGTTCTGAGTCATCCAGACGTGATGAGGTTTTCGTTGAGTGGCCCTTATTCTCACGAGAGAGTAAGGGCATTTATTGATGGATGCTTAAAGAGCTACGAAACAAGAAATGCGGGGTTACTTGCTGTTATTCCTAGAGACGAGCAGAGAGTCATTGGTTATTGTGGCTACTATTTTCAGGTCATTGATCAGCAAAATGAAGGCGAGATTGGTTATCGTCTGCATCCAAATTACTGGGGGCGTGGGATTGCAACAGAAGCGGCCATAGCCGTCAAAGAATATGGTTTTGGAACATTGGGTTATGAGAGGATGATCTCGATTGTTGAAGTAGAGAATATCGCATCCATACGGGTAGCAGAGAAAAATGGCATGACGTATGAGAAAGACTCCATTTTTCTAGGGCAGGTTCCAGTCAGGATTTACGCAATTGAGCATTCCCAAACATGACCTCAATTGCATCAAAATTGCATCATCTCGTTAGCTGCGAGGTCGGAAGCTCAATATGGTTACCACCCAATTCTCCAGCAACTTTGCATGCAAGGATATCTCCGTCTTGACTGCCGCCGAACGCAGGTTTCTTATTCCACACGGATGGTCTTCTCAATATCGATTAAGAGTTGATTGTCACGGAAGAGTTGGTATTGACCGACCCATTCACCTGAGAGAAGAGCCGTTGAGGTGTTCTTTTTACCGATAGAAGCGACCCATACCCGCTGAGCCTGAGAAAGCGGACGCTCCAGCTCAGCGGCGACCTTTCCTGTTGGATCAAGCAACTGTAAACGTTCTCGATCACCTTGGAGAACGCCATAGCTGTGCGCCCAAAAAACAACGGCAGGGCTATTTGCAGCGAGAGCAGAGTCTGAAAAGGCTCCAGACCATAGCTGATCGAGATCGGGGAGCTGAGGCGCAAACCCCGCTCGGATCAATCCCGTCGGTTGATAGGGGAGGTCAGTCTTCCAGAGCGGTTGCTTAGATGTTTGACACCCCGATTCGGCATTTGGCCCCACATACGGATCAATCACTTGACCTTGGTAGCGAACGCTTAGATGAACATGGGGGAACGATGCCGCTCCAGAGGTTCCCACGAGGCCCAAAACACTTCCCTCCGCGACGGTGTCTCCAGATTTGACGGCTACGCTGCCTTGACGTAAATGGCAATATTGAGTCTCCCACTCCTGGCCGTGGTCAATGACCACACCGTTGCCACATTCCATGCCCTCAACCGCAGATGTATCAGCAGGGTCTTTGATGCGCTGATCCGGAATATCATTGCGGATGCGGAGTACGGTTCCCGCTGCTGCAGCTTTTACGGCAACACCTTGAGCCATGATTCTTTCGTCTGGAATGGCAAAGTCTGTCCCCTTATGGCCGTCGTAGGTCATCCGGCCGCAGCCGACATCAACAGCGTCTGGCCCCGGATCTCGATCGGGATAAATTAAAACAAAGCAGTTTTGGCCGAGAGTACAGTCAATGGGCTGCCCCAATTTCAGGCTGGGCGCAGCTTGAGTGATGAAGCCACATCCGAGGGCCAGAAACAAACCCAGAAAAATAGGCAATAGCTTCCTACGCATGATGGGGCCTCTCCGCTCACAGGTCTCTGTTCTTTCTCATGCTAGCGGCAGGGGGCAGTGACCTGAAGTCGAGATCTCTAACCTCAAAAGCGAAAGCTATGCTGCGCTTTTCTTCTTTCGCTTTTGCTGACGTTTGATTGGCTCTAGAACAGCCAAAGCCTGCCGTCGAGCTTCGTCATGCTCAACAAGGGGCTGATAGTAGTCTCTGCCGTATAGCTGGGGCGTACTGAATCCTGCCACGGGTATGTCTGCTAATTCAGGCACCCACTGATGGATAAAGCTGCCCTGCGGATCAATCTTGGAGATGCCTTTATTGGGGTTATACACTCGAAACCAAGACCGTCCTCGATTGCTGACGCCTGCATGACTTTGCCACTGCCAGTGATCAATGGCGACGTCGGCATCAATAAGTTTGTTCATGTAGTGATTCGCGCCCCACTGCCAAGGCAGAAAAAGATCGATGCACAGAAAGGTGGCGCACAGGGCCCTGAGCCGAAACGGAATCCAGCCGGTTGCATTGAGGCAGCGCATGGCAGCATCCACCAGCGGGTAACCCGTTTTGCCCTCACACCAAGCTTGGTAATGATCTTCATTCTGACTCCAGGACACCTGATCGAATGCCTCTAGGTAAGACTCGGTTTCACAGCGGGGGAGGTTGCGTAGCTTTTGAGCAAAGTGATCACGCCAAAATAGCCGACTAATAAAACCGTCTAGGTTGCGCTTTTCCCATTTTGTGGCGGCGGGTCGATATTGCCGCACCTGTTGATAAATAGTCCGGGCAGACATCGTCCCGAATTTGAGGTGGGGGCTGAGCCGACTGGTTTTCTGACTGGCCTGTGTGGCAACGCTCAGGCTCTTGAGATAGTCGGGTGCTTTGTGGTGGATAAATTCAGAGAGCAACCGATGGGCTTCCCGTTCGCCCGCTGTGGGAATGCGTTGATCGGATTTGGGTAAATCTAGATCCTGAAGCGATCGCAACTCGTCCATTCCTTTCACCGCAACAGGCGGCAAAATCTGGGGTCTGGGCGCAACTGGCTCACTCAAGAACTGATACCACTGGGGTGTAAAAGTTTTCAGCGCATAGGTCTGCTTCCCGCCAGCGGGCAACAGCGCTTCAGATCGAAACACCTGCACCCTAACGCCCAGATTCTTTAAGGAATCTGTGACAGAACAATCCGTTTCGGTGCGCCACAGTCGTTCACTGTCATCATTCCAGTACACGGCATCCGCCTTGAACTCTGCTGCGACTTGAGCAAGCACCTGCCGCTGATCACCATACCGTCGCACCAAAGTAGAACCGAGATAGTCCAGATTCTTTTGCAGACTGTCTAAGCAGTCCAGCAAAAACTGAACGCGCCCCGAGCCTGTTTCAGGATGCTGCAGCAAGTAAGGATCAAAAATAAACAGCGGCACAATCTGGGCTTGCTCAGCCACCGCCTGTGCCAGCGCGGGATGATCGCTCAAGCGCAAATCACGTCGAAACCAGACAATAACGGTGGGGGCCATACTGGACCTCAAAACAGCGACTACTGAAGCGCAAAAATCATGATATTTTATACATAGTACAAAAGTACTTAGTTGACGGCAATGACGCTCCGAAAAATCCTGCACATCGATATGGATGCGTTCTTCGCCTCCGTTGAACAACGGGACAATGTAGCCCTGCGGGGCAAACCGGTTGTCGTGGGGGGACGACCGGAGCAAAGAGGTGCAGTTGCTGCCGCGAGTTATGAGGCAAGGCGCTACGGCATTCACTCGGCGATGCCTTCTCGAACGGCAGCTTTACGATGCAAGGATTTAATGTTTGTCCGTCCTAGATTCGAGGTTTACCGTCAGGTTTCAGGACAAATCCGAGCCATTTTTAGAGAATATACAGACCTTGTGGAACCCGTCTCTTTGGACGAGGCCTATTTGGATGTGACCACCAATAAGCTTGAGATCCGATCGGCGATAGAGATTGCCCACCGGATCAAGCGGCGTATTTATTCTCAGACTCAGCTCACGGCATCTGCTGGAGTCTCAATTAATAAATTCCTGGCAAAGATGGCCTCTGATTTAGATAAGCCGGATGGCCTATCTTTGATTCCGCCCGATCAGGCGCAGGCTTTTGTGAGCGACCTCCCGATTGCAAAGTTTCACGGCATTGGCAAGGTGACGGCGGGCAAGATGCACGAGCTGGGGATTCAGTCTGGCCAAGATCTGCTGCGATGGTCTGAGGCCAATCTTGTGGCTCAGTTCGGTAAGGTGGGGCACTACTATTACCGGATTGCAAGAGCGGACGATCAGCGAGCAGTCAATCCGAACCGGATTCGCCGATCGATTGGGGCGGAGCGGAGTTTTCTGACTGACCTAACCGAACCAGAACAGATGGTGCGGGAGTTGGATGCGATCGCAACTCTTCTCCAGCAGCGGCTGGCGGAAAATCAGCGCTCCGGCACAACTTTGACGCTGAAGATTAAATACGCCAGCTACCAACAAATTACCCGCAGTCGAACGTTGAGCGAACCACTAGACGACATTGAGGCGATCCGGCAGCTAGCCCATGAACTGCTGCGCACCCATCTTGATCCGGAGCAATCCGTCAGATTACTGGGCCTGACTGTCTCTAACCTCAGTTCTGCTCAAAATGGCCCCCAACAGCTTTCTTTGCAGCTTTAGCGTCTTTAAGGTAAAAGTGTTTCTATATTGCTAAGAAATCGGGCTATTTAACAGACGGCGGATAGTCTAGTAAGAAGGCTGTATTTGTGGAGTGAAGTCAATGCTAAGGTTCCCGATAACTCTACTGCTGAGCATCCTATTTTGCATGCCTAGCCTTGCCCAAACAGGTGCGCCTTTGGATGAAGAACCCTCCGTTTGTGAAACTGAAATTGATGGGTCAAGTAATCGCGTTCAGGCAATTCAGGGCCTCAAGCTAGTGGAATCGGGTTCTCGTCTGTACCGCGATCTTGATACGAGTCGTCCGGTTGCTTTCACGCACTCCTTTCTGTTCTTGATCAGCGGCGGTGGTGGCGAGAATCTACTCAATTCACCCGTGTTTATGAACAGCCTAGCGAGTAATATTCTGAACAACTGTACTCACATTGGCGAGGTTGTCTTTGGCCTAAATCAATCAGACTGGTCTGAAGTCTACGGTAAGCGAGAAAGCGGCGAAGTCTTTCCCTTCAAGTGTATTGAGGCTGGGGAAGATGCAAATCCGGTTTGGGGTGAATTTATTTGCCCCTAACGGCAGAAACATCATCAACTTCCAGCGCGCTCAGGACTTTCATTGCGGCTTGTTGCTTGGCTTGCTTTTTTTGGGTTGCGATCGCAAACCCCTCCACCTCATGCCCCTCGTAGCCCAACCTACAGAGACAAGAGAACCCAGATTCCTGCGCCTCAAATTCAAAAATGGGTGGCTCTCACCCCATCGCCTGACACAGCTCCAGTAGCGTCCCAATATAATTTTGGGCCTCTGCTAAAGGGCAATCAGACCGCGTTTGCTGAGCGTCCCCAGCGTCTTGAGCATGGGTCTGAGTCTTGCCCCTTGATCAAGTAGTCGAGTATCTGTAACGGTCCTTGGGACAGATGCGATCGCACCTCCGCTGCCAGCGTGGATTTAGACAGTTGTTTCGCGCTCCATGATCTCATTCTCTACAGGGCAATCAGTGCAGATAAAAGGATCACAAAGCCGACAAATCTTGTAGGCATGTTCTTCTCCTTTCAGGATGTTGCGCAGCATCTTTTCAGCAAGACGACCCAATGTTTCTCGCTCAGAAGGATTTAGACTATCAAGCGCACAGGCAAGCAAGTTTTGACGAGACGAGAGAATCTGTTGACATTTGACTTTTCCTGCCTGTGTCAGGGTAAGGGAGATTGTACGACCATCCGTTGCGGACTGTCCCCGACAGAGAAGGTCATGTCGAACAAGCCTGTCAACGAGTCGAACAGCTCCGGAGTGAGATAGTCTTAGCGCTCCACATAGTTGATTGATACTCATCCCTGGCATGTGACCAACAAGTGATATCGCAGCGGCAGGTGATGACGAAGGGACATGATTCTGTGTTACTTGAAGAAGATCGTCTGCCAAAGCGAGGGATAACGCCCCAAAGACGTTCTCAATTTTTTCCTTAGTCATAGTTCTATGAAGAGATGCGTTGTATTGGGAAATTGAGATTCAGAAGAATATTATATGCTTGACGCACATGAACGCCTTGTATATGCTTGGCGCATATAAATAAATTCAGCATGAAAGCTTTGCTATGATTCGAAATGCAATAACTGAAGACAAGGTAAGCCTTCTGGCAATAGCCGAAGCGACCGGGCTATTCTCGCCGCAAGAGCTTGATGGATTTGGTGAGATGATGAGCGAGCATCTCGGTAGTCAAGGAGAAAGTGAAAATTTTTGGATCACCGATGACGAAAATGGACTTGTCGGAGCTGCCTACTACGCACCGGAGCCATTTTCTGAAGGCGTATGGAATCTGTACTTCATCGGCATCCTCCCGAGTGAGCAAGGTAAAGGACGTGGCACTGCACTCATTCGTCATGTGGAAGAAGTCTTAAAAGAACGCGGCGAACGATTGCTGTTAGTGGAAACTTCAGGCGTAGATAGCTTTGAGCAGACACGCTCTTTTTACCGTAAAAACGGATATGACGAAGAAGCAAGGATTCGTGACTATTACAAGGCTGGAGACGATAAGATTATTTTTCGAAAGGCACTGAATTGCCCAGCATAGTCAGTCCTAGTCACCACTGCTAGATATTCCGTAGCCGAAATTACCTGCGAGGATTCTCTTGAATTCTTTCTGTTTGGTAGCATTTAGATTGGATTTGGGGTTCCAGTAGCATTACGATGACTTGGTTTTAGCGCAGTTTGCAGTCGCCTGCTTTCTATAACTCTCAGCCTTGATTTCAGTAATGAGGGCATGATGGACAAGGCAATCTACCGCAGCCACTGTCACCATTGAATCACTGAAAATGCTGTCCCACTTGGAGAAGGGATGATTGACTTCGTTCTTATAGGCGCGAATTTTATTCGCCAGCTTCAACTTTTTTCAGTCAACCAGGAAGTCAGGACTCTGACATCAGAAATTGGCTGCATCTCTTGGCAACAAAATGAGGTCTTGTTGAGTCACGGAAAGAGAGTCCTTGACGACCTCAACTTTGAGTAATGGGACAGATGACGAATGAAAGCCGTTCAAAGAACTAAAAATGCGGTAGATTGAGTCAGGTTTTGGATAGATTGTGGATCTTTTCCCTAGACAAGAAGAAGTCAGAGGTATCGCTCGTGAGGTTCACCAACGAACAGTAATGTGTTTCGGCCACTGTCGCAGCGCTTCGTGCCCTATAGATCGGACCGATCAATCACCTTACAGGACCTTACTTAATGAGCGCGCTATCAGAAAATATCTATAAAATCTATCTGGGTCTTTTAATCATTATCGGGCTATACAGCCTCCACAAAGTCTCGATTGTTTGGCGCTTCTATAAATATAGAGACAATGTTCCTCAGCCTCAGTCTTACTATTCTGATTGGGAACTGCCGTCGGTCACGATTCAATTACCCATCTTTAATGAAATCAATGTCGTTGACCGCCTGCTAGAAGCCATTGCCCACATTCATTACCCTCGGGAAAAACTAGAAATTCAGGTTCTCGATGACTCTCTGGACGAAACGCAAACCCTGTGCCGCTCCAAGGTCGAAGAGCTGCAAACACGAGATCTAAATATTCACTACATTCATCGCCACAATCGGACGGGCTTCAAAGCGGGTGCATTAGAACATGGCCTCCAGTCAGCATCTGGGGAGCTGGTGATGATTTTTGACGCTGATTTTGTCCCGGCACCTGACACGCTGCTCAAAATGGTGCATTACTTTTCAGATCCTCAGTTGGGGATGGTGCAGGCCCGATGGGGACACATCAATCGTCACTATTCTAGATTGACTGAAGTGCAGTCCCTGATGCTGGATGGGCATTTCGTGACCGAGCAAACGGCTCGCAACCGTTCGGGATGCTTTTTCAATTTCAACGGCACCGCTGGTATCTGGAGGACTGAGGCCATTGCCGATGCCGGTGGATGGCAGCACAACACGGTGACAGAGGATTTAGATCTATCCTATCGAGCGCAGCTTAAGGGCTGGAGGTGCATTTATTTACCGGAGATGATCGTACCGGCGGAACTACCGATGGAGATGAATTCCTTCAAAGCTCAGCAGTTTCGGTGGGCAAAAGGGGCCAGTCAGGTAATGAAGAAGCTGTTGCTGCCGATTCTCAAATCCAATGCACCGCTCAGCGTCAAAGGGGAGGCGTTTCTGCATTTAACGAATAACTTTAACTATTTGCTGTTGATGGCGTTGCTACTGCTGTCTCTGCCCTATCAGATCTACCTAACGCAGGCACCTTGGCAGCATGGAGTATTCATTCATCTGCCTCTATTTTTGATCACGACGTTGAGTGTTTTGTGCTTCTACTTCGTTTCTACGCGTGAGCAACCTCTTAAGCTACCGCTGTGGAAGCTAGTTCACAACATCGTTCTGCTCATGAGTGTGGGGATTGGGCTAAGTATTAATCAGTCTCTAGCAGTCTGTGCAGGTTTGTTTGGGGGTGGTGTTGATTTTATCCGCACTCCAAAGCACGGGGTTGTCAGTCGCCAAGAAAGCTGGAAAACCAAGAAATACCGGGCCGCAAGAAATCTGCTTCCATATCTTGAGCTGTTTATGGCTGTTTATCTAACAATTACGATTGGGGTGGCCCTCAACAACCAGCATTTTCTATCAATTCCGTTTTTGGCGCTGTTTTGGAGTGGCTATGTCTATGTTCTAGCCCTCAGTATTTCGCAGCGCCGGTAAATAGATAGGTTGTGGCCTGGTATCTATCAGCTTTCTTAATACCTAGCGATAATAGCAATGGGCCAACTGCTCAGCCACCAGGGGCGCGAACAGGATCTAAAGTACCCAGCAGCCACTTATTGCGGAGCGTCCCTTGCATGGGCTTGTTAGAAAAACAAATAGACGGAAAAGCTTTTACGACTGAGACAATTAATCACAACACCGAACCCTTATCAGGTTTTTGATACTCTTCGTTGCAATACGGTTGTTGCGCTGGTTTATGTTGCTACCATTGCAGGCTTTAAGTCTGGCGATGCTGGCTCAAAATGCAACACCATTATTTGCTCTGATCGTAATCCAATAGACTCAAATGTTCGTCCGTCACGATCGCTAAACTCAACTTCAAATGCAGTCTCAGTAGCCAACGTCTCAACCACGGTACCAACTTGCCCACACCACAAGTTGTAATCTGGTAAATCGACTGTCAATGCTACAACATCTAGTAACTTGATAGAATTTGCTGTCATTGTTCTTACCTCCACTAACTACAATGGATAACAGGTTGTTAATCTCGGGACTGTTGAACCATTTTCGAGCATCCATCCACTCCGAAGAGTCGCACTTCTATTGTGCCATTCAAGAACAAAATCTAGTGTGTAGCGTTGCCCAAATTGATCTTGCCTTCCTAAGCAAACGTCACCTGTCTTAACAATTTTGAGCAGAATCGCTTGCAATTCATCAGCGTGTTCAGCAGTCATCCCTAAAATTGAGAAAAACAAACGAGCCTTATGCTTTCCAGCATCATGCTCTGGATTAAGGCAATAGTCACGTAGCTTGCGAATATCGACCACCGCATTTTCTGCGTGTGGTAGTAGATCTGCTCTGCTGTTTTTCCTGTCTTGAATGCCACGCTCAACTTTTAATAAGGCAGCTAGAACATCAATGTTGGGATTGGATAAAACCTCCTCCTTTCCTTCAGGACAGTCGTACACGACATAAGTCCATACCCCTGGATTCCCCGCCTCTGAACTTTCGCCTTCGTAGAAAGTAATGGTGCCGTCTTCTTCACACTCATAATAGGCTGAATAAATATCTTCCCAATCTAGATTGGAACTTTTTCGTACATTTTGAACGGTATCTAGTACACCATCAATATGACTGGGCTGACTCTCAATCTGAATCAACCATTCTCCACTCCAAACGTAGTTATGTAGTTCAAGCGGCATTGGCAGTTTTATCGCTGTACTAGATTGTGAGTAGATACGTATTTCTAACGTCTTGGTATCAGGGGCGCGAGAATTATTTTAAAGCGTTGACAAGTAGCGTGTTTCGAGCGTCCATTTGCATACCATTGTTAGACAAAAACACAGAGCCTACAAACTTTATTGGCTAGAGGCAATCGCTTCGTATCCACTCAAGGGAGAAAAGAGCCAATGGCCAGTTTAACACCCTTTTTCCAGGCAGTTTCAGCCAACGCATCCATGAATTCAAATTCAGGTTTAGTTGTGTGAAATGGCTTGATTCCTAGGTCTTCCACTTTATACTTTTGCTCAAGTTTTACATTTTGAGGTAATTCAGATATTCCCAGCTCCTGTGCTTTCACATTTTTAATCCAAAACTCATTAGCAAAAAAGGGCGGATTATCAAATAGAGCAGCGTATAAATCTTTATCTTTGATGAAAAACTTTATTTCATGAGCGTAAGCCATAGTTTCAAATAAAGAAATGACAGTACATCACAGTAGTATGCCCATTTACAAAGATAGGCTAACTATGCTTAGGAGGCAAATTGCCTCCTAAGAAGAAAGAATAAACCGCGTTGAAAGTCTTAGCTAAAGGCAGGGTAACACTTTTAGCTTGAAAGATATATTGAGCAACTAGCCTGATATAAGAATCTTATCCTAATCGGCTAATGTCTTTGCATAAAAGGAATTAGGGATGTTTTCTTGGCTGCTTCACAGAAATTTAGAAGGCAATTTTCCGCCATATATGACAATCTAGGGTTTTATTGGGCATGTCAGATGCAAGCGACTAAACCGAAAAAGCTGCTTGATCAAGTGCGTGATGTCATGCGTACCAAGCACTATGCTTATCGAACCGAGGAAAGCTATGTTCAATGGATTCGACGATTTATTCTGTTTCACAATAAGCGTCACCCGCAAGAGATGTCAGAACCAGAAGTAGAAGCCTTTCTAACCCATTTAGCGGTTCACCAAGATGTCGCTGCGTCGACCCAAAATCAGGCTCTCAGCGCTTTGCTGTTCCTCTATCGATACGTTCTTAAGCAACCTCTAGGTGACTCTATTGATGCCGTTCGCGCCAAACAATCACAACATCTACCAACAGTCCTTACAACTGGTGAGGTAAAACGCTTACTGCAAGGCATGTCCGGCATTCAGCAACTGTTTGCTAAACTCCTCTACGGGTCAGGAATGCGGTTGACTGAAGGCTTACGATTGAGAGTTAAAGACCTCGATTTCGGGCATTCACAAATTACAGTTCGAGAAACTAAGGGCAAACGTGACAGAGTGACCGTTCTCCCCCAAACACTTACTCCACTCTTGCAAGCTCATTTCACTCAAGTCAAACAAATTCATCAAGATGACTTGGCTCAAGGCTATGGAGAGGTATACCTGCCCAATGCTCTCGAACGCAAATACCCAGAGGCCAATCGAGAATGGATTTGGCAATACGTTTTTCCCTCTACTAAACGGTCCATCGATCCTCGCAGCGGTAAAACAAGGCGGCACCATTTAGATCAGAGCGTCATCCGAAAAGCAGTCAAGAGAGCCGCTCAAAAAGTAGGCATTAACAAGAAAGTAGGTTGTCACACCCTGCGTCATAGCTTCGCCACCCATTTATTAGAGAATGGCTACGATATTCGGACGCTGCAAGAACTCTTGGGACATAAAGATCTCAAAACGACTATGGTATACACCCATGTTCTCAATCAAGGTGTATTGGGTGTCCGCAGTCCTCTTGATGTTTGAGCGATGTGAGCAGCGTAATAGTCCATAGCTATCGCCGCTCACAATTGATGATCTAGCTCCCTGCTTTGCCGTGGCTTGGTGAGGGCGGTATAAAGAAAAGAGTCCCCCATGTGAGGTCTGCTCTAATGCCGACAGATTTTCAAGTACCTTCAGAGGTCAGCTTTCAAGATGCGATCGCATTGACTCAAACGCTCTTCACCAATATCGATCAGCTAGCATCCTCTAAAGTTGAGTCTCACGTCGCAGACCTAGTCGCCACGATGAACGGGGCGCGAGGCTTTTTTGTCACCTTTTTGACCAATGAGTTTGAGCTGGATGAAGAGAAGAAGGATGCGATCGCAACTGCCCTCCGCACAGCCCCAGACACCGTAGCAGGATTGCTTGTCAAAAATCTTGTGATGTCCACCGCTATGACCTTGACCCATAGCCGTCAAGACAACCCAGACATGGTTCAACAGTCGCAGCTTACCCGTGAGCGCACAGCAGCCGTTATTCATCAGGTGAAGCTCCCTGCTGTCGAGCAAGAGGCCCAGCAGCTTTGGCAAAGCCTCACCACCGACACCGGAACCTACACTGAATTCCTGCAGCGGTGGGGCTACGACGCCGAACAAAAGCAAGCCATGCAGGCTGCGATGAGTGAGACCTTCCCAGCTCTGCAAGCGTAGAGCTACAATTGCCCTGCTGTAATGGGAGAGAACCGTGAAGAAGGTATTAGTGACAGGTGCCACAGGAAGAACTGGCTCCCTAGTTTTAAAAAAGCTACGGCAGCGAACGGAGCAGTTTGAAGCCCTCGGATTGGCCCGCTCGGAAGCGAAAGCGAAAGAGATATTCGACGATCTAAATGGGTTTACGCTCGGGTCCATTTTAGAAAAAGAGACTTTAGATGAGGCTCTGACTGGCTGCAGTGCCCTTGTTATCCTCACGAGCGCGGCTCCCGTCATGAAAGCACCGCCCGAGCCAGGACAGCGCCCTGAATTTGACTATCCGCCCGGACAATTCCCTGAGGACATTGACTATCAAGGACAGCTCAACCAGATTGATGCAGCCAAGGCCGCAGGAGTAGAGCATATTGTCCTAGTTGGGTCGATGGGGGGCACGAACGAACAGCACCCCCTCAACAAAATGGGCAACGGCAATATTCTGGTCTGGAAGCGTAAGGCAGAACAATATTTAATTGATTCGGGTATCGATTACACCATCATCCGAGCAGGTGGGCTACTTGATCAGCCCGGTGGTGTTCGAGAGCTGTTGGTAGGCAAAGACGATGCTCTGTTGGCACATCCACCAGAAGGCATTCCCACCTCTATCCCTCGGACAGATGTCGCAGAGGTTGTGGTTCAAGCATTGTTGGATCCGCTGGCGCGTAATAAAGCCTTTGACTTAATCTCAAAACCAGAGGAAGCATCTACAGAGACAGTCACCACGCAGTTCTCGACCCTCTTTAGTCAAACGACCCCTGGGCTTTAGATTAAATGCCAGCGTAGGCTCGGACAATCACATCGTCTATCTCAGATCTCAATTCGGGTTTAAGGAGCTTGGCAGCTAATTGCTGAGTTGCTTCAAGTCCTGCTTGCCGCATTTGCTCATCTTTTATGCTGCCGTAGTTTCGAGCCATGTTGCGGAGTACCTTACTATGCTGAACTTGTTCAAAGTTTTCTCCGCCGACACGAACCACACTAAAGCGCGAATCGTCTGGAATGAGCTGATCTTCTGGTGTGCCTAAAAGCTGCATAGCTTCGGTCATCAGACGATGTGCGGTCGCTTCATCTCCTCTGGTGATAGCAGCAGAGGCAAGCCCGGTGAGCTGACCTGAAAAGCCGCCTTCACTAAATCGGATCTGCTTGAAGAAATCTTCTAGTATTTGGAGCCGTGCTTGAACGATCTCATCTTCTTCTGTTTCGAGATAGCCGGTTACAAGCGTCCCAATGCCTAAATAACCAGGTGTCACATCAGCAATGTTCAATCCTTTAGACGCACTCTTCTGTAGTGCTGGTACTGCAGCGAATACCTGCTTAAGGATCGCTTGCTGACCTTGAATGTCACCAATTTCTTTATAGGTTCGAGCGAGGGGTTCTATGTATATAAGTCCGCCAGCTAATATACCGGCTTCCTCAAATGCTGAAAATCTTTCTGTGAGAGGTGTCAGAACTTCTTGCGCCTTTGAGCGGTTGCCAAGCTTGCTATATGCGATCGCAACCGGCAACAAAGCAGCTAAGTCGTATTCGATTCTTGCGAAAGAAACGCGAAGCTCGTCTGCTTCAGCCCGTTTTTCTCTTTCAAAGGGAAGTGTTGTTGATTGAGACAGCTTTGTCAGGTCTGCAAGTGCCTGTTCAGCGGTAGCCACATCATCTAAATCGCCATAGGCAGCAGCAATTTTGCCGATATCGTAAAATCTCCTGCCGTTTTCCTCGCTGTTTTGCACAAGCTCCACTGCTTGATCTAGTAGCTTTTCAGCAGACTCTGTGTTGCCCTGTTGACCATAGGCAGTTGCAAATTGGCCGAGGGTGGCAATGCTTAAGCTCTCAGGCGTTCCATGAGCTATAGCGGTTGCTTGCTGTTGCTTTATCTCTAGAAGCTTTGAAAGCCCTTTGTTTGCTTCTGCGGCATTGTCTAGCTGACGGTAGGCGTCGATAAGCTGTGTCGGGGCGAATGGAGTTCTTGTTTTCCAGAGTGGGCTGTCGGCATCTGTCACCAGCTCAAGGAGGGTGGCAAGTCCTGATTGAGTTATATCAGGATCGTCTATCAGGCTATAGGCTTTGGCGATATCGCCGATGGCGTAGGGTCTCAAGCGCTCATTGGGGGATGTCAGGCTTAGCTCAACGGCTTGTTCTAATAACCTTTGAGCGGTTGCGACTTCACCAATACCACTGTAGTAGGAGGCAATACGAGCAACGGTGCGTGGATAGCTATAGAGGGCAGCAGAGTTTTCACTCGCAATCAGCTCTGATCGCTCTAGTAGCTCTATTGCTCGCGCCTGCTCCCCCAACTCACTGTAGGCATCAGCGAGTCTACGCAGTGTGCCAATCGAATTTTCAGGTTTTTCGTTACTGCCGTTATCAACGGTTAAAACAGCAGCATCTAGTCTCTTGATTCGCTCTGCTGTTGCGGCTGGCGAGAGGCTTTTTGATGGCTGCGGATTTGCTTGGGTGATGAGAGACGGGAGAGGCGTTTGCGATCGCACTGGCAACTGCGGTGCGGTAATTAACAGTGCAGAGACACAGGCCGATACCAGCTTAGGCAGCCTTCCTAAAGCAATTTTGGGGGGCGTTGAAGCAAAAAAAGCGTTGCTTAAAGAAATACTCATAGGATGCACTAAATATCTGCGCTAGAAAGTAAATGAGGTAATGCAATGCCCTGCGTTTAGCCGGATCTAAATCTGCTGTGTAGTGCATAAATCTCTGTACCACAGGCTCTTGACGGTTTCAGAAATTGAAGCCGCGACGGTCTTGTTCTTAAAATAGGCCCGGGTGCAGTTCCGTTTTGTCATCTTCTGAGATGAGCTTCAGATACGCACTGATAATAAAGTCTTGGATGTCACCGTTCGGTTTTCCAAAGGTCTCTTGGGCTAGTGCCGTGAGTTGTTGAAGCTTTTGCTGGGCGAGTTGAGTGTCTTCTATATCAGTGTAGACTTTTGCCATCATCGGGAAACCCCAGCCACTACCCAGCCCCCCATTCCCCTCTGCTGGGTAAGTCATAATAATTTGGCTAATTTCATCTGTGATCTGTAGGGCTACTTCTGTTTCTCCACGCTGGCTAACCGCAGCCGCGACTAGTCCAAGAAATTCTGCTTGGTCTGCGCTGGTCAAGGCACGTCTAGCGTAGTCCAGCAGAGCATTTTGGTACTTGGGTGCAGCTTCGTTGTCTACCTGTGGGTAAAGCCTGCATAGCAACATGAAGAGAAATACTTTTTGAGTCGGATGTTCAGTTTCTACAAATTCTGTGTACAGTCGATCGATCGTTTCCTGTTGTTTTAAGGGTAATTCTAGCTGCTGATATAGATTAGCCAGGTGAGGCAGTGTCAGGATAAACTCTGCTGGATTTAGCTCGGTTGAAGCGGTTAATGAGATGAGATTCACGACCTGTTGTGCTTTGTCCCGGTTACCCAGGGTGTGAAATGCGATCGCAACTTCGCTCAATCCCCTTACTTTGTCGGATGGTCGTTCTATCTTTTCTGCTTTGGGGAGTAAAGCCAGCAGTTGTTGTTCAGCCAACTGCTTATTATTCATCTGGCCGTAGAGCTTGACTGCATCCTCTAAGTAAACGCTGCTATCGGAAAGCGTAACGGCTTTTAGCCAAGGGTAGGCGGCCCCTTGATTGCCGATTTGAAAGTAGGCTTTTGCAATATTAGACTGCAACCAGGTTGCGTCTGTCTTCTTTGCTAACTCACTGATCTGATCGATGCCTTCACTCGCGATCGCCGGTTCATTGAGCTGACCATAGGCAGAGACAATCTTACTGAGCGCTGAAGATCTTTGATACTCATTTCTGATGTTGTCTTTAGCAAGGTCTGTCAGGGTGGAGAGTCCCGCTTGAGCGACGGAAGCCTGCTTCATGCTGCCATAGGCTTTAGCCAGCTCTCCGGTCGCTTCGCCTCGCAGGGCATCTATAAACGAGTCGTGAACTGAGCGACCTAATGTCGTTCTAATCGCTTGAGAATCCGAGATGATTGCGATCGCATCTGCTATCAACGCGGTTGCTGTTTCTACGTCGCCAATCGCGGCATAGGCTGGCGCTAGTTCGCTAATCCTATCGACATAGTGGTGAATAAAAAAAGAATGGTCCGCTGGCTCTAAACCCCTAGGCACTTTTTGCAGTAGCTGTCTGGCGCTTTCTACCTCTCCTATATCGCCGTAGGCAATCGCAATCTCGATCCACGCGGTCCGCTGCGCTTGGGAGGGGTTCATATTACTTGCGATCGCACTTGCCTGCCGCAGTATCTCCCGCTTCGTTTCGATTGAAATCTCTGGAGGCCGTTCATCAGCTGTTTGTGCCAGACGTTCTGCTTGAAATCCAGTCAGGTTAGAAGTGCTTGCGGTATTTGCAAAGCTAGATGCTGAAGCAGTCGCCAACAGGCAGCCTAATGAGAGTGCAGAAGCTCTAAGCTGTTGTTGAATCTGTCGCTTAGCCATGAAAGGAATTTTTGGGGGCATGAACTGACTTGAGATGAAGCTGTCCATAGCATAAGTGGCTGTGCAGCTTAACCCGTGGCAGTTTCAAAAAATGAAACGCTAGGGCTAGAAGCGATCTCACCTTTCAAAACCCGCAACAGCGCCCCTATTCAAGAAAGTGTCGAAACTTCGTATGTGGGAGAGCGGCAACGATGTCGAAAGCAAGAATTTGAAGAATTCATGTTTGCAGGCAGCTTTGAGCCGCACAGCAAGCAGCCCCTAAGCCCTCAAGCGCGTCAAAACATCCAGATCGAGATGCCGTAGATGGCCCTCTTTCACCCAACAGCGACAGCCGACCGGCCCCGCTTGAGCAGACAGCTTTGCATCAATAGGTAAGCGCAGCCAAGACTGCTCTGTAAAGGTTTCATTGCCCTCCGTGAATTCGCCCTCTAAGACTAGAACTTCTAGCCCGCCCTCCGGCTGATAGTTGAGAGTGACACCCGGCTTCCAAGACTCTAGCCGGACTGCTTCACGGCCATCATGGAACAATGGCGTGGTCTTAACACCAGGCCGGTCGGACACCTCGGACTGCGTTCTTGTGCGAGCATCGACGCGTACATGGGTACGGTCCTTAAGATCAAACTGCCACAGCTTCACAAAAATCGTGCAGCCAAGGTCAGACCCAGGCTTGTGCTTCGACTCTGGTGGGTTGCGGATATAGCTACCGGCAGGGAAATCACCATGCTCATCCTGAAACACGCCGTCGAGCACCAAGAACTCTTCCCCTCCAGTGTGGACGTGGGGTGAGAAAGAACTCTGGGGTGCGTACCGAACAATCGAGGTAGCGCGGGCGACTTCATCACCAACACGATCTAGCATCCGGCGCTCTACCCCCGGCATCGGCGAAGGAAGCCAATCGAGTTGAGCAGCATGGACTGCTGCGCGCTGACTAAAATCTGCATTCAAATCCATACTGCTCTCCTGTTCGATGTCGCTGAATTAGATTTAACCTGAGATGCTGGGGCGCTGACTGACACGCTCACGCCATGCCTGCAAATGACCACACTCCACCGGGATATCGATTTTGGCAAAGTCTGCAAAGGCCAGTCCCGCAAAGGCTGTGATATCAGCCATCGAGAACTGCTCACCGGCAAGATAGTCCTGCTTCGCCAGCACCTCATTGAAATAATGCATCCCTGAGACAGCCTTTTGCCGCTGATGCTGACCCCACTCTGCACACTGATAGGTCTCTAGATCGGGACCCAGCCCCGGCGTTGCATGGTGGAAATAGGTGGTACCCGCATCCAGCAACCCGGACTCAGCACGACGCTGCATCATGTGAATCGTGGCCCGCTCTTTGGGAGTGCGTCCGGTCAAAGTGATCTCGCCCGTAATGTGGTCAAGATACTCTGTGATCGCTGTGCATTCAGAAATCGTGGTGCCGTCCTCTAGCTCTAGAACAGGGACGGCCCCCAAGGGATTCTTTGCTAAAAACTCGGGCTGCCGATGCTCACCATTGGGCACATCGACAGAAATAAACTCGACCTTTTCCGTCAAACCCTTCTCAGCAAGGGCAATGCGGACCCGTGCCGGATTTGGGAGACCGTTGAATTCATAGACTTTCATACTAGAAGCACTCTCTATCTATCGATAGATAGACAATGACCGATCCCATCAATCTTTGTCAAGGCTATTTATACTCAGAGAGGGGCAATGTCACAGTGAATGAATGGCCGATACGATCAACCGCCTGTTAGACGCTGCAGAGCAGCGCATCCGCACCTCTGGCTATCATGCCGTCAGCTTCCGGGATTTAGCGGAGGATTTGGGCATTAAAAGCTCTAGCGTGCATTACTACTTTCGCCAAAAAGAGGATCTGGGCGTTGCCCTTGTCCATCGCTATACAGAGCAGTTTGAGGCGGCATTAGCTCGCGTGTCTCAAGACTCTGCGGCCCTCTGTTTACAGGAGTTCTGCGGCCTTTATCGAGCCTCATTAGTCGCCAACGATACCCTCTGTCTTTGCGGTATGTTAGGGGTCGAAAGCGGTGGTTTACCGGAGCCTGTGGTTAAGGCTGTACAGCGGTTCTTGCAAGGAAATATGGACTGGGTTGCTGAGGTGCTGCCTGCCAAAGTGGCGCTTGCAGAGCGTCAGAGTCAGGCTGCAACGTTAGTGGCGGGGCTGCAGGGAGCGATGATGATGGCGGTCTGCATGAAAGATATCGTCTATTTTGATCAGGCTGTGGAGCACTTGCTGCAGCCCTATGGCGGTATCTCTCATGCGCGAGAGCAAGGACGCTAGCGTTTAGGGCACCTCTTCCAGTAAGAATTGCCGGTTTAAAGGCTGCACCGGCCGAGCCTTGAGCGGAAAGCTTTGCTTGAATGGGTCAATCTGAGCTTGGGAAATTTCTAGCGCTTCTTGAAAAACCACCCACTGTACAACTTCTGAACAGGGCGGCGTGGTAAGAGACCCGAAGTAGCAATATTTCTAGCTGCTTTCGAGCGGGCATTGCATCCCAAATCGGCTGTAAATCCCCATTGACTTAGCCCTCTTTCAAGAACACCCCCAGCACAGCCAGCCTCCCCTCAGCGCTCTGGTGAACCAAATAAACCACCATCGGGAAAGTCTCATCTTCTACCGTATGCTCACTGGGAGTGTGGAAATGAAACGGCTGAAGTTCAAAGGTTTTATCGCTCAGCGTCAGCATACTGCCGGGTTCAGCTTCTCTAGCCAAGATAAGTAGAGTTCTCTATTGTGAATAAAAAAAATGCCCTGACAGAACCAATGTCAGAGCATAGCTGTGGTGTTCCCCAGATAGATGAAAAGACAAATATGTCTACTTATAGAATGCCCCAAGTGCAGGTATGCGATGTGTTTTCTTTCTGTATAGCTTTTGCATTTCATCAAAGTTATACGTGTTGACAGTCTCTCAACACGGTTTCAGTCTTTAACGGATGACCTGGGGCCTACGTCAGGCAATGAGGGCACGCTGAGATAAACAAGGCATCGATCACAGATTATGAAAGAGCAAAAAGGATGTTGGATCGCTCTTGGACTCCTGTATGCAGTAGCTTTTAGCGTCCTATTAGTGGTGGCCTACACCGGCAACCTACCGCCACAGCTCGCGATTATTCCCAACTACGATAAGCCTGGACATTTGATTATTTACGGCATTGCCACCTACCTGGGGCATCGGGTGCTGCGCTGGCAACGGATTGGACGGTTCCGTCTGCCGCTCTGGGTGATTGCCTTTGGGAGCTTTACACTCGTTGAGGAGGGACTGCAGGCTTTTTCACCTAATCGCAGCTTCGATGGCCTCGATCTGGTCATGAGCTTTTTGGGTGTGGGGTTGGGGTATTGGCTAGCCGAACGTCACTTATCACGACTGCGATAGCCGTCTTCATGATGAAATTCAGGCGGTGTCACGTAGCTGACTGCAGTGGCAGAGCGCTAAAGCACCTGCTCTAAAATCTTTTGATGTTCTAAAGCTTGGCTGCATCGTCCATTCCTGCTGGCTTCGGTCAGCCCCTGTCCCTGACGATAGTGCTCAACCCAAACTTGACTAATCGTCTGCGGTTGAGTGGGCAAATCTTCAAGTTCCCAGCCGGGACAGTCGATATCTGTCATGAGCTGCATTACCTTGGGGTCATAGCTCAAACCCACGCAGCGACAGCCTTCTGCCGCAGCCATAATCAAAGCATGGAGGCGCATGGCAATGGTCATATCTACGGTCTGAAAAACGCCTTTGAGCTGACGCGGATCGCTGAGCTGCAGCACCTGACTCGGCCCTTGGAGCTGTTTCTGCAGCGCTTGGGCGATGTCTAGATCTTGGCGGGGCTGAAAGGGCAGCAGCAGAATCGAGGCTTGAGTTTGATTCTGGAACAGCACTAACGCTTCGCTTAGGTGCTGCAGTCGCTGCGGTGTCAACAGGGGGTGAGCACGCAGCGACACGGCAATGCGAGGGTTGGGGAGTTCGACCCGCCGATAAACAGAGGTGGCGTCCAGCGCCCAAACGGGGTCAGGGGCTTGGCTGGCCTGCAGCTTCCAATCTTGGATGAATTGAGTGGAGTTGCGATCGCGAACGCTAACCCCTGCACAGCCCTTAAAGGTTTGCTTTGCTAGCCAGCGATTGCGACGATAGTTAAGGGGACCAATCCCCTGCGCCCAAGCAATTGTTTTAAGTCCGAGCCTTTGAGCCAGAAACATGAGTCCTGTATAGTAAACCGGACTTAAAGCGCTGGTGGCGTCTTGGATTAAGCTACCGCCGCCCCAGATGAAGGCTTGAGAGGACCGCAGGGCAGAAAAGACGGTGGAAAAGTGGTTGCGATCGCAACTCTCAACGCCGTGCAGCTTCTCTGTTGCGGCTGGGTCACTGGACAACACCAGCGGCGTCACATGCTCCGGCAGCATCTGCAGCAGCGCCGCCAGCAACGCCTCATCTCCGCCATTCCCAAAGCCATAGTAGCCACATAAAACCGCCTGGATCTTCTGCACACCGTCACTCCTACCACCACAGTTCTGTAAGATTATCCTAGACTCACACGGACCTTGCCATGCACGCGCTCTCAATTCCAACCTGGATTATCCACATATCAAGCGTGGTTGAGTGGCTCGTTGCAATTTGGCTGATCTGGACCTACGGCGACGTCACCCAAAACAAAAGCTGGCGGTGGCTCTCCTTAGCAATGCTGCCTTTGCTTATAAGTGCCATGTGCGCAATCACCTGGCACTTTTTCGACAACCCTCCCCAGCTCGAATGGATGGTAACGCTTCAAGCGTTCATGACCGTTGTGGGTAACACCACCGTTTGGCTTGCCGCCTGGTGGATCTGGCGTCAGCATAAAGCGGCGCAGGAAGGTACAGCCTAATTTCCCTGATCTTCTGATATTTATCGAGTCTTGAACCCCAATCATGATTTCTAAGGACACCCTCTTTGCACTGTCACTCTTTCCCTATCTAGGCTTTTTATGGGTCGTGACCAAATCGGGCCTGTTTCCTCGCCTAGCGATAATTGGCTTTTACCTAACGCTGCTATTCGTTGCAGTGACAATTCCAGCAGGGGTGTATGCACTTCAAAAATATGGCCTGACCCTAGCCGATGTTGACTTTTTACATGGCGGAGCAGAAGTGTTTCTAACACTCTCCAACATTTTCATTGTCCTGGGGTTTCGGCAGGCCATTCAGGAGAAGCGAGAGGCTTAGACATTGACACCGCCGTCAATGGTCAGGCTCATCCCAGTAATATAGCCTGCCACCTCTGATGCCAGATAGGCACAACCATCGGCGCAATTTAGCAGGGTCGCCGACCTCGGCTAGCATCGTGTCCAGACTGGGCCAATACACTTAGGTAAAGACAAGGCGCATGTGAGCCGCGTGGTCAGTCGTCTCGAAAGCCTGCATTGCCCGTGCCCAGGGAGAGCCTCGCGGACTGCTTCGGTACAGACTGGGAGAGAGTAGCCGTACCGGTTTCTGCACTGTTTACTTCGAGTCGATATATGACACCGAAGGTTAGAGCGTTTGTGGATTTAGCGATCGCAGACTTTAACCAACCCTCTTGGTCTTAGACCGTTGACTCGGGGGATAATGCGATTAAGGCTCTAATTAAATCTGTCGCATTCTAAAGAGAGGGTACCGGATGGAACTTGGACTGCGCCCCATTCCCAGTGATGTAAAGAGTCCTCTGATTGAAGTCGCTGCCAACATTTGGACCCTTAAGGCAGATAACTTCGTCTACTACCGGCCACCGGCACAACCTCGCTATCCCTACACACACCGTACTGTTGTCATCCGCCTCGAAGATGGCAGCCTGTTTATCCATTCTCCGATCGCGCTAAATCCGGCCATTCGCAACGAGATTGATGCCCTTGGAACGGTCAAATATTTGGTCTCCCCTAACCATATTCACCATTTACGCCTGTCAGACTGGAGTGCAGCCTACCCCGATGCCAAACTATACGCTTCTCCGGGACTGCCGCCAAAGCGCAAAGACTTGACGTTTGAAACAACCCTGTCTACTGGTGTACCAGAACCCGAATGGGAGGGCCAGATTGAACAGCTCAACTTTAAATCCTGGAACGGCTGGCTGGACGAGATTGTCTTTTTTCATTGCCAGTCACGAACGGTGATCTTCACCGACATGATTATGGATTTTGACCCCGAGATGTTCTCAGGCATCTCTCGGGTTACGACGCGGTGGAACCAGATGTATCGCCACTCGCCACGGGGAATACAGCTTGTACACTCCTTTGGCCGTGAATCTCTGCGCCAAGCCTTCGCAAACGTTCAAGCCTGGGAACCAGAGCATTTGATCGTGGCTCACAGTCCTTGGCAATGCATCGATGGTAGAGTGCAGGTCTTAGAATTTTTGAAGACCGCATTCGACTGGTTAAAACCTCAGCCCAAACCGATTGAGGCTGCATTAGGCGTAGCAAGATTTTCGACCCTTACGCTGCTCATCCTGCCGTTTCATTTGTTGCTCGTCCTAACGGCAGATATTGTCTATCCACGTCTGGTGAAGACAGAAACAGACAAGTCATCACTCGCTTAATTGGCTGGAGATATTGTCAAATCTGCCGCAGAACTTCTGAGTCATTAGCGAAAAAAAACCCCATTGGCTTTCACTTCGCAGAGCTCACTGTCTCGTTTGAATCGCTGAACTTCCTTTTGCTTAGAATGTGCTTGTGGTTGGGCGGACAATCACCTCATTGACATCGACATCATCGGTCTGGGACACAGCATACAAAACGGCCTTTGCGATCGCATCCGAACTAAGGGCATTCTTACGGAGTTCCTTCAAAAAGTCTTGGGCTGATTCATCTGTAATATCTGAGCCGAGTTCCGTCTCGACGACACCAGGAGAGAGTGTAGTCACGCGGATGTTCTTCGATTCCTGCCGCAGCCCTTCGGAGATAGCCCAAACGGCATACTTAGTTGCACAGTAAACCGCCGCAGTGGGCGAGACTGCATGTGCGCCGATGGATGCAGTATTGATAAAGTGCCCGCCGCCCTGGGCTTCCATAATGGGGAGACCGGCTGCAATTCCGTTCAATACGCCGTGAACATTCACGTTGATCGTGTTATCCCATTCCTCGACTTTCAAGGCGTTCAACGGAGATAAGGGCATGACACCTGCATTGTTGAAGATGACATCAACACGACCAAACTGGTCTTTAGCAAACTCAATAAACGCTTTTACATCCTCGCGACGGGTGACATCCACGGCTTTGCATTTCGCCGTGCCGCCGTGTTCACGGATCTCCTCGACAATCTGCTCTAATTTTTCGATTCGCCGTGCGCCTAGAACAACCTTTGCACCATTTTCGGCGAGTAACTTGGCGCTAGCTTCACCGATGCCGCTACTGGCTCCAGTAATCGCAATGACCTTTCCATTTAAGTTCGACATTGAAATCTCCTACTGCTGCGACGTAACCGGAAACTTGACATTGTTCTCTTGAAACAGCTCTTTGAGCGTTCCCGCAGCAATTAAAGCGCGGGGGTAGCCGGATGTAACGGTGGTAATGTAAATCACTTCCATCAGCTCTTCTGGTGTCACGCCGTAGTTGAGAGCGTATTGGGCATGAACCTTGAACTGCGGCATCGTCCCTTCTGCGGCAAACCCGGCAAGAGAGACCAGTTGTCGGGTTTTGTCGTCTAGAACTTCTCGCCCCCAAATATCACCCACAGCATATTTGAGCGTTAGATCGGCCAGCTCTGGAAAATCCTTTTGGAGCTGTTGGAAATGTGGTGGTAGCCCCTGGCCTTGTGAAAAGCTATTCATCACTTTTTCGCCGCGCTCTTGGCGGGTTAGGACTTTTGGCGGTTGCGGAACGGTCTCCTGTGCTTGAGTTTCTGAAACTATCACTACGGCTAGCACTACTGCTGAGGTCAGAAACAGTCGATTCATGGCTTTGATGCCTTCCCTGATATTTTTTGCTGTTGGGGTTTAGTCAGTTAGATAAACATGCCGCCAGAGACTTCAAGCCTCTGGGCGTTGACCCAACGGTTTTCTTCGGAGAGTAGAGATGCGATCGCACCTCCAATGTCGTCCGGCACACCCACGCGGCCCAGAGCCGTTTGCGAAGCAACAAAATCATTGAGCTGTTGATTGTCACGCACTGCGCCGCCGCCGAAATCTGTTTCAATGGCACCAGGAGCGATCGTGTTGACGGCAATTTGCCTTTCACCCAGCTCCTTTGCTAAGTAGCGGGTCAACACCTCGATGCCTCCCTTCATTGCGGCATAGGCAGAATATCCTGGTAGCGCAAATCGAGCCAGACCCGATGAGATATTAATAATCCGTCCGCCATCCTTGATCAGCGGCAGCAGTTTTTGCGTCAAGAAGAACACGCCCTTCAACTGAATATTCATCAGGCAGTCAAAGTCTGCTTCGGTTGTCTCTAAAAAGGGTTGGTTGATGCCAATTCCGGCATTGCTGACCAAGAAGTCAAACTGCTCTGTTTGCCACTTGTCTTTCAGGACTTGTTTGATTTGCACTGCAAACGCATCAAAGTTTTTCGTGCTAGATGTGTCGAGCTGTAGGGCAACAGCTTCACGACCCAGTTCTGCGATCGCAGCCACAACACGATCGGCTTCCGCCTCGCTGCTGTGATATGTGACGATGACATTCACTCCTTTTTTTGCCAGTGCTAAAGCAGTGTTTTTGCCCAGCCCCCGGCTCGATCCTGTCACCAAAGCAATTTTTGTTGCGTCGTTTACCATTGCCTTATCCTTTCATGGTTCTTTTGACATAGTTTCATCGTAGGCGCAAAAATCTTGACGCTAAATACACAAACTTCTCAGATAATTGCCTAATCCTCTCAAATGGAGTATTGGCAAGAAAAACATTTTCTACAATGAGATCACAGGAGTAGTGAAATCAATGAAGGATTCAACGCGGTGGATAAGGTACTGAGTCACAGGACGACAATCAGCAAATGCAGCGAATTAGCGGCATTGGTAGCTCGGCATACTGACGGCAAGGGAGATGGTATGCATACAACTGCCATCAATCAACTAGACCTCATGCGGGAATCTACCGCAAAAACACTTCAGGGGGTCTGTGAACCAACCCTTGCTATCATCGTTCAGGGCAAAAAAGAAGTATTGCTCAACGATGAAACCTATTACTATGGCGTTGCCCAATATCTAGTGGTTTCAGTTGACTTACCGATCTGTGGCTTTCCGGTGGAGGCAACAACCAGTCAGCCTTACTTAGGACTCAAGCTGACGTTAGACCCCGTTCAACTCTGCGACATTATTGCTCAAGTCAGACCGATTAAAGATAAAAAAGAGAACTCGGTGAGAGGCTTATTTGTCAATAATGCCGATTTACCGTTAATTGATTGTGCCACCCGACTGACGCAACTGTTGGACGCGCCACAGGATATCCCTTTCTTGGCACCAATGATTATCCGTGAAATCTATTACCGCCTTCTAATCGGTGAACAAAGCGAAGCGGTGCGTCAGATCGCCACATCTGGCAGCACTATGCAGCGAATTGCTGAGGTGCTCAGGCAAATCAACGTTGATTTCACAAAGCCACTGCGAGTTGAGGCCCTAGCTGAGCAGGCTAATATGTCTTCATCGTCATTTCATCGCCACTTTAAAGAGGTCACTTCAATGAGTCCGCTGCAGTACCAAAAACAGCTAAGACTATTGAAAGCGCGTCAGATGATGCTTACTGAGAGTACTGATGCGGCTCAGACGGCCTATCAGATCGGTTATGAAAGTCCCTCGCAGTTTAGCCGTGAATATTCCCGTATGTTTGGTGCGCCACCCAGGAGAGATATTGAAAGATTGAAGAGTTGAGCCGACTATAGAGCCGTAAATGCAGTCAACTTAGTTAGAGCGTTTTTCTTCTTATCTAGCCAGAAGCAGATGAATGACTAAGTCGCTGAGTCAGGTAATCAACAAACGTCTTCACTCTCAGAGAGTGGCGTCGATTGGGTAGGTAAAGCGCATAAACGCCAGTATCAACATCTGTGTGAGGGTAAAACTGAAAATCATCCAAGACAGTCTGCAAACGTCCTTCACAAATATCCTCGCCAATCAACCAAGTGGGCATCAAAATCAACCCTGCACCCTCTAGACAAAGCTGACGTAAAACCTCTGAGTTATTCGCGACCAAAGAGCCATTGACCTTCACTTCGCAGATCTCACTATCTCGCTTAAATCGCCAAGTATCATGCCCAATGGAGTAGCTAAAGCAGAGACAATTGTGATCCGCTAAATCGTCCGGATGCATGGGGATGCCATGCTCCTGAAGGTAGCTCGGACTGGCGCAGACCTTTCGAGTGTGAGAGGTAAGCTTACGAAGGATCCAATTGACGCCGGAGCGATCGAGATTGCAGATCCGAATGACCAGATCCAGCGCCTCTTCCACCGGGTTAGCAAGTCCGTCACTGAAAATCAAATCTAACTGCATTTCAGGATATTGAGACAGAAAATCCCCCAGCAGTGGCGCAATGTGGAGCCGCCCGAAGGCAACGGGCAAGCTGACCCGCAATAATCCCCGTGGTATTTCGTCTTGTTCTGATACTGAGAGATTCGCGGCCTCAACGTCTTGGAGAATGAGGATGGCTTTGTCGTAATATCTACGTCCCTGCGGCGTAAGAGTCACGCTACGCGTCGAGCGGTTGAAAAGTTGTGTGTTCAGCATCGCTTCTAGAGCATTCACCTGGCGAGTGACTGAAGAAACAGCTACCCCAAGCTGCCGGGAGGCTTCTGAAAAACTCCCGGTCGCCGCCACTCTTGTAAAGGCTCGCATTGCCGAAAACTGATCCATACTGAACTCTTTTTTGCGCAAAACGCAAAGGTGTTTAGCCCGAGAGCTATATTAACATCTCTATTGAGTGGAGTTATGGTGAGATTGTCCCAAAAGGAGGCAGTCAGCATGGCTTTGAAAATAGAGATAACGTCAGACTTTATTTGTCCCTGGTGTTTGGTTGCCGAGGCTAGGCTAAATTGTGCCCTTGACCAGCTCAATCCAACAGTCAAGATCGAACGTATCTGGCATCCCTACGAGCTAAACCCAGACATGCCTGCAGCGGGAATCGATCGCCAAACCTATCGCTCGAATAAGTTTGGCAGTTGGGAGTATTCTCAACTGCTCGATGCAAAAACGGTCCAGGCGACCCAGAACGACGGCATTGAGTTTCGCTATGACCTGATGGAGGTGACACCCAACACGCTAAAGGCACATCGCCTCACAGGATTTGCAGCACAGGTCGGCAAAGCAACTGAAATGGCTGAACGCATTCTGAAGGCATATTTCACAGAAGGACAAAATATTGCTGAAGCTGAGGTCTTAGCAAATCTCGCAGATGAAGTGGGTCTAGATAGAAAAACGGTGAGGGCTTTTCTTCGCTCTGATGCTGGTACTGAAGACGTGCGCGAGTCAGAACGTCAGGCCATGGTTCGCGGTATTCAAGGTGTCCCTAGCATTCAGATTGGACAGGAAATTCTATCGGGTGCTCAGTCTGTTGAGGCATACTCAACCGCCCTACAAAATGCCTTGCGAGAGAAAGCGGAGGTTGCGAAATGAAATCCACAGATAAACGCGCCATCATCATTGGCGGATCGCTGAGCGGACTATTCACAGGAATCTTGCTGCGCTCAATCGGCTGGGAGGTCGATATCTACGAACGTTCTTCCCATACGCTCGCCAGTCGTGGCGGCGGGGTTGTACTGCAGCCAGACGTACTGGCCGCCTTCCATCAGGCCGGTGTTGCCTATGAAGCTCCACTGGGTGTTATCGCTAACGAGCGGCTCTACCTCGAACAAGACGGTAGCATTGCTCAGCGGATGATGATGCACCAGACGTTGACCTCTTGGAATTTGCTCTACGGTACGATGCGGCGGCATCTCCCGACAGAACATTATCACCAAGGCAAAACGCTGAAGACGTTTCAGCAGGAGAGAGAACAGGTCACGGCTACTTTCACTGACGATACTCAAGATACGGCCAGTTTGTTGATTGGTGCAGATGGTCCTAACTCGACGGTGCGAAGCCAGCTCCTCCCAAGCTATGAGCCGAGCTACGCAGGCTATGTTGCCTATCGTGGCTTGGTGGATGAAGCGGAACTTGACAGCGTAGCGGCAAATCTAATGCGAGAGCGGTTTGTCTTCTTTCAATTTCCCAACTCCCATATTCTTCAATATGTAATTCCAGGGGAAAACGAGTCACTTATTCCTGGAGAGCGTCGTTTTAACTGGGTGTGGTACGTCAACTATGACGAGGCCACTGAACTTGCATCTATCCTCACGGATAAAAACGGTAAGCGCCGCGACTACTCGATTCCGCCGGGAATGATGGCTTTAGACGTTGAGCAGCAGATGCGATCGTATGCGGATCAAGTACTTGCACCGCCTTTTCAGCAGCTTGTGGCTGCAACCCAGGAGCCGTTTGTTCAAGCAATTCTAGATCTGGGCGTGCCGCAAATGGCATTTGATCGTGTTGCCTTGGTTGGGGATGCAGCCTTTGTTCCTCGTCCTCATACGGCAGCTAGTGTTTCTAAAGGGGCAGCCAATGCGATCGCACTCACCGAGGCTCTAACCGCCCAAAATCACGATGTCCCCAAAGCACTAGACGCTTGGGAAGCCAATCAACTGCGATTGGGAATGCATTTATGGAAAGTAGGCCAAGAGCTGGGTGAGCGTTCTCAGTTTAAATACGGCAAGGAGCGGCACGAACATTCAGATCATGAAGCCGCTTGAGAAATCTAAGACCATCAGACTTCAAGGTTTGCCGTTCAAGATTGCTGAGGGGCCGCAGGCAACTGTTTCGTGACGCGCCGCAGCACACCGTTGATAAATCGATGCCCCTCTTCGGCGCTGTAGCGTTTGGCTAGCTCCACAGCTTCGTTGATGGCAACTCGATCCGGCAGCGCTAGGTAGACCATTTCGACAACCGCAATCCGAAGGATATTTTGATCTACTTTTGCAAGGCGTGTGAGCTGCCAGTCCTGTAGCGAGGCTTCTAGCAGTTCATCGACCTCTTGGCGGTACTGGTTGCAGGTGCTGACAATTTGGATGGTGTAATCTCGCACTTCCTGCTGGTCACCCAGCTGCATGAGTTCCGGTAGCTCCACGGCTGAACCAAGGCGATTGATAGCAGTTTGAGTACGTGCGATCGCATCTCCCACCATTGCCTGAGAACTCTTCAAATCAACCGCACGAAACTCACTATCCCGAAGCAAATCATTGCCACGCTTTAGATCTGCCGAGGCCATTTCCAAAGCATCCTGCACCTCTCCTGTCAATGCGCGAATAGCCGTCAGCATGACAGTCTGGGGCGTCTGCTCTTCCAGCTTTTTAGGCTTGCTGGGCAGTTGGCTAAGGCTCAGTAGAGCCAATTCACGGGCAATTCGGCGAGGTTGCATTTCAAGGGCAGAATAAACGATAGCTCAACCAGTGTAGTGCCTTTCCCATAGCCCTGGCGGAGTCGGATCAACAACGCCATTAGAAATGGTAATTTATGTCTTGGACCACAGCCTTGAGCATGATCTTGCACAAGAGAGCATCTCCTCTCTTGCATAGAGGCTTTGATAGAAATCCCATGCTTGCTTTTCTATCAAAGCTTGTCTTCCAGTCATGGCAGGCAGAGAAAGAGATGATTGAAAAGGCAACTACCTATGTCTTTAGCCCCGTTTGTATCCAAGGATGGACGCACGATTCAGCCGCTAAATCTATAATTCATAGAGTTATGTCCAAGTTTCCCCGCGCAAAGTCGGGGGCATCTTTAAACTTTCGTAGAGCTGAGGCAGTATGTATCTATCGCTGTGGCCAGGTAAACCCTACCCTCTAGGGGCAACTTGGGACGGTAAGGGCACGAACTTCGCGCTGTTCTCTGAACATGCAACAGGTGTTGAACTCTGCTTGTTTGGCAAAAGAGGGCGCGAGACGCGCATCCCACTCACCGAAGTTCGGAACTTTACCTGGCATGGCTACCTTCCCTCCATTGGGCCTGGTCAGCGCTATGGCTTCCGGGTTCACGGTCCCTATGATCCAAAAGCCGGTCATCGGTTCAATCCTTACAAACTGTTGATTGACCCCTATGCCAAAGCATTAGACGGAGAAATCGAATTTGGTCCCGACCTCTTTGGATATGCTTGGGAAGACCACCATGAAGACATCTCTTTTTCAGAAATAGACGACGCGCACCTCGTCCCCAAGGCAATCGTCATCGACGAAGCCTTTGACTGGGAAGGTGATCAGCTTTTACAAACACCCTGGCACGAGACTATTATTTACGAAGCGCACGTCAAAGGATTTACCCAGCTACATCCCGAAATTCCCAAACGATTGCGCGGTACCTATGCAGGGCTTGCCCATCCTGCCGCCATCTCCCATCTCCAGTCTTTAGGGGTGACGGCAGTCGAGCTAATGCCCGTCCACCACTTTCTTTCCCAGCCAGGTCATCTTGCTGACAAAGAGCTGCAAAACTATTGGGGATACGACTCTATTGCCTTCCTCGCACCTCATGCTGGCTATGTTGCCGGCAAGGCCGAGCGACAGGTGCAGGAATTTAAGGAAATGGTCAAGGCGCTGCACCGGGGCGGCATTGAAGTGATTTTAGATGTGGTATACAACCACACAGGCGAAGGCAACCAACTGGGACCAACCCTCTCATTGCGCGGCATTGATAACTACACCTATTATCGCCTGGTAGAAGAGGATCCCCGCTACTACATGGACTTTACGGGGTGCGGCAACTCGCTCAACGTCCGTAACCCCCAAGTGCTGAAGTTAATTATGGACAGCCTCCGCTACTGGGTGCTAGAGATGCACGTCGATGGGTTCCGCTTTGACTTAGCCACGGCGCTGGCGCGGGAGTTCTATTCTGTAGACCGCCTGGCTTCGTTCTTTGACATCATTCACCAAGATCCAGTGCTCGCTGAGGTGAAGCTGATCGCTGAACCTTGGGATGTCGGCGAAGGCGGCTACCATGTGGGTAACTTTCCGCTGCTATGGTCCGAGTGGAACGGCAAGTACCGCGACACCGTGCGCGATTTTTGGCGCGGCGAAGAAAGTGGCTTAGCTGAATTTGCCTATCGGTTAACGGGCAGTTCTGACCTTTATCAGATCAATGGTCGGCGTCCCCACGCTAGCATCAACTTCGTGACCGCCCACGATGGTTTTACCCTCAATGATTTGGTTAGCTACAACGAAAAGCACAACAGGGCTAATGGCGAAGATAACCGAGACGGCGATAGCCATAGTCGCTCTTGGAACTGCGGCGCGGAAGGGGAAACAGATGATCCAGCGATAATTGAGCTGCGGAAACAGCAGAGGCGAAATTTTTTAGCCACGCTACTTCTGTCTCAAGGAGTGCCCATGCTCGTCAGCGGTGATGAGATGGGTCGCACTCAGGGGGGCAACAACAATGCCTACTGTCAAGACAACGAGATCTCTTGGATTGACTGGAATCTGCCAGAAGAAAACGAGGCGCTTTTAGACTTCACGCGCCAGTTGATTGATCTGCGCCGCCGCCACCCAATTTTTCGCCGTCGCAAGTGGTTTCAGGGGCGGGCCATTCACGGGTCTGAGGTCCGCGATATTGTCTGGTTTGATGTAGACGGCAGCGAAATGACAGAGGAGCAGTGGCAGGACGGATTTATTAAAGCGATCGCAATTCTCTTAAACGGCGAAGAGATTGCCACCATGGGCGAGCGCGGCGAACGGATCATTGACGACAGTTTTCTGATGTTTTTCAACGCCCACCACGAAACGTTAGAGTTCAATCTGCATCCTGACCTGCAGGCGTGGGAATGGTCTATTTTGATCAACACCACGAAGCCCCGATTTGTCCAGCGAGGGAAGCGCTATCTTGAAGATCAGCCGCTTGCGGTGGCAGCTCGCTCAGTCATGGTGCTGAAACGACTCGGCAAGCTCTCAGCAGAAGAAGAAGACTAATACTAGGCACTCACTATCAATCATCACGTCAGTCAGAACTGCTCAAGTGATAAGAGAATAAAGAATAGATTGATCGATGCAGACGTTTTATCATGGTGGTCAAAGTTTTTGAGGGAAGCAAACGATGGCATCGACTTCTGCCCTCTTCACTTGAGGGCAAAGGGCGATCAACCCCAATTCTTTGTCTGAGGGAAAAACTTGGTTTACCTGAGCTGTTAGGCTCAGGTTAGGGAAGAGTGTCTATCATCTATTTCCCAAAGCTGTCGCGTAGCACGGAGCGTAATGCAGAATAGTTTCTTTGAGCAGTCTTTAGATAAAGCCAATATCAACAGGCGTATTCGTGAGCTGGAGCAGGCAAAGATTGGCCTCTATAGTATTGGCCTTTATCCAGGATCACTGGTGTACAACGCAGTCATGCAGGCTGGCGGTTCATCTTTGCTGCTAGCACCTCGTCCAGGGCGAGAACTGATGGGTGCATTTTCTAAAGAAGCCATCCAAGGCATGGACCGAGATTATGTGGTGAGCATGCATAATCTTGCACACACAAAAAAGAACGACGAGTGGGTTGCCAATACGCTAGAAGATTTGATTTTAGAGTGTGACCTCGTCATTTTGAGCGCCAACAGTAATTACATTGAGCAAGATCTAGAGGAAGCCTGTCGGTTGAGAAAGAAGCTGGGTCGCAAGACGGTTGTCTTAGCCTGCCTTGCCGGATCCTTCAGTCACGATGCGGTGCTGAACGATGCCTATGTACTGTGCGAAAAACAGCCTAATTTAGCCTTCTTCACAGGTTTTCATCGCCATGGCGCTCTACGTGCTCCCGTAGATAGCTTCACAGCTAATTTTTGTCACCCTAATGCTCTAACGGCCTTACTGGGGGCGCGAATGCTCGATAAGCTCTCCCCTAATATCCAGGTTTCACCCGGTGTTCACAATATTGAGGCCCAGTATATTAAAGCGGCAAAAAACATGGCCTCAATCTTCGCTGGGTTTGGCTATGAATACCATCGGGAGAACCCTGGCATTCTGCCAACTTTACTTACGCTACTGCTAGATCAGTGCCTGGATCAAGCAGCCACCGTTTCTATGTCTCGCCGAGATCGAAATGCACTCTACAACAACCAGCCCATTGAACTAACAGAGTTAGGCTATGGTGTACCTCGCATTGAGGCCACACTCAACTCGGGAGGCAACATGGAAAAGGTGCGCGACCATACATTCTCCCAGCTCACGGCAATGGTGGCAGATGTGCGGGGCAGCATGATGCTGCCGGTGACGGGACAACCCACACGAAATTTCCAGGCAGGTCAAGTGCTGGCTAAATTTATGCGATCGCAGCAGCGGTGTCCCTTCAATGTCGAAGAATTTGAGCGGTGGTGTGAGAACTCCGGTCTCAATACAGGCGGGCTAGAGGGCCTCAAGGCCTTGAGATACTGGTCTCAAATCACAACCAAATACAAGATCCAGGTCCACGACTCATCAATGATCAATCTGTTATACACCGCCCTCTTTGGCAACGACCAAGAAAAGCAGTTTGCCTATGAAGTAATGACGGCCAGTCGTGAACTTTCTAGCTATTGCCAAGAGTCTGTTCGCCCTACCCACAGCCGCAAATATGCAGGAGCACTGAATAATCTTGATCAACCAGAAGCACTGAGTTTACTCACCAATGCGGTCATTGCGGATAATGCTAGAAGGGCCATCCATGACGTATACGTGATTGAAGATAGTGACGTACAGGCTGATGATCCAGCCCATGTACAAGCGATGAGCAGCATTGAGAGTGGGTGGTAAACACAGCCCCACCAATAAAGACAGGGTAACTTAAGAACTCAGCAAGACCCGCTTCATTTCTGGAAACTGTTCAAGCACTATTCCTGTTCCTAGTGCAACGCAGTCTAGAGGGTCTGGGGCAACCTGAGCCACAAGCCCCACCTCTCGACTTAAATAAAGGTCGATTCCCTTGAGTAAAGCCCCGCCCCCCGTCAATATCATGCCGCGCTCTAGGATATCAGCGGCAAGCTCTGGCGGGGTTTTCTCTAAGACCTGCTTGATGCTGGTGGCGATAGTGGCAATAGAAGCAGATACATATTCTCGTACTTCTCCACCCCGTAAATTAAACCACCGGGGTAAACCTGAGCGCAGATCAAGCCCTCTAATTTCCATCTCTTGCTGATCTGAGACGGAGTTAGGATAGACCGCAGCAAGCTGATGTTTAATGGATCTTGCCATCAATTTGCCAATCAAAAGACTGTGATCTTGCTTCACCCTTTGCATGATGGTGCGATCAAGTAGATCACCCCCAATCGGAATAGACCGACTAACGGCAACTCCTAAATAGCTTAGAACTGCAATCTCTGTGGTGCCACCACCAATATCAATGACCAGGTTACCGACAGGGGTGGTAATCGGCAAACCAGCACCAATGGCCGCTGCCATTGGCTCTTCGATCAGGTAGGCCTCTCGTGCGCCAATTTGACCGGCAATATCAAACAAGGCACGCCGTTCAACACTGCTGGCCCCCATCGGCATACTAATGACAACGCGGGGGGGCAAGAGAGATCGCCCGTTGAGTGCCTCTCTGACCACATGCTCTAGCAGAAGTTGTGCCACTTTAGGCTGGGTAATTACCCCGTCCTGCAGAGGATGAACAACTTCAATTTCTGCAGGCGTTCGACCGATCATGGCTTCGGCTTGACTGCCAACCCCGAGAAGCTCTTGAGTGTTCGGATCTCGTGTTAGCACTGACGGCTCTCTCAGCACAATTCCTCGATTCGAAAGATAGACGAGGGTATTCGCTGTGCCTAGATCAATACCAATGTCTGAGGAAAAACGGTTGAACAAACCCAAGTTAAGTGCTCCTACGGACGAGAAAGATCAGGATAGGCGTTCGCAACCGGCTGTTTGAAAAGGCCGTAGTATGGAGAGAACTGAGAATCCTATCGATCTTGGGCAGCATTATCTGAGAGCAACAGACAGATAGGCTATAGAGGCTTCAGAGGTGCGACTTTAACCTCCAGCAAAGGATTATAGTTCAATATTGGGCACGAGCGTGAATAGAGCAACGCTGAGCCATCCTTACAGACCTGCACGATTATTTTTTTTCGTAGTTTAAAAATCGCTGCCGCTGCCGTAAGAAAGCAAAATTTCTTTGCTCTGCAGGTCTCTCATGCTGCCATAGGAGCATGCAATAATAAGCATATGACCTGAGCAATTGCAGTGATAAATACCTGTATCGCAGACAATGCCTAAAAGACATCTTGATTGAGAGCAAGTCTGGCAGTAGTTTTGACTTGCTCTCAATCAACATCGATGAGTGTGTGATTGTCTTCATGCAATGCTTAAATTGTCTTTTTCAAGGGGGAAATCATGACGCAGTATGACGAACAGAACCATGACACATCGAACAATCAGGAGCAGCAAAGCCTTGCGCAGATGAATCATGATCAAAATGAAAATGTCATGACTGTACAAGGTATAAGTGATGCACCGCCAGATCTGCATAATTTAGAGAAGATTAGAGAGATCTTGTTTGGTAGCCAGGTTCGTACTCATGATCAACGATTTGCTCGCCTAGAGGAGCGTCTAGAGCAAGAATGTAATACTTTACGCAGCGATGTTAATCGGCGTCTTGACGCTCTAGAAAGCTACATTCAACAGGAAGTGGGTTCTTTGAGTGAGCAAATCAAAGAGACAAAGCAAATTCAGGCTAATAACGCCGAAAGACTTGAGCAAGCACAGCTCTCAGCAACGAAAGCACTGGAGCAAAAGCTCAGTCAGCTTGATGAGAGAACAACTGAGAGTGAGCGCAGCCTGCGGAAGCAATTGTTGGAGCAAAGCAATCAGCTAAGTGCTGACAGCATTCAAAAGTACAATGAGCTGCTCACAATTGTAGAAAGAGAAGTTGCAATTCTGCATACAGTGGATAAAACGGATCGAGCAAACCTAGCATCGTTCTTTGGTGAAATGTCGGTACGCCTCCAGGCTGACTAACCGCCCACTCACACGGAACGCTTGAGACTTCTTCATGCACGATCTGTCATCCGAGAACAATCCATCCTCCCAGCACAATCAAGATAAGCCGGATAAGCATCTTGATGAGTCTGGAGAGAGTCTTGATGAGTTGCGATCGCTTCTCTTAGGACCAGAACTGCAGGCTCGGATCATGAATCTCAAGCTGCGTCCAGAAGATATCAGCCGCGCCTTGCCAGAGGCAATCATTCTGAGTGCTGAAGACCAGGGGAAATTAACCACTGCCGCCGTTCCCACCGTTGAAGATGCCATTCGAAATTCCGTCAATCAAGATCATAATATTCTGTCCGAAGCGCTATTCCCCGTCATTGGTCCAGCAACGCGTAAAGCTGTTTCCGCCGCTCTGCAGAACTTAACGCAATCTCTAAATGAAGGACTAGAGCATAGTCTGTCTCTCCAAAGCTTTCAATGGCGTATCGAAGCCGCACGAACCGGTAAATCTTTCGCCGAGATTGTGCTGCTGCGCACCCTCCTCTATCAAGTGGAGCAGGTCCTGCTTATTCATAAAGATACCGGCCTTCTGCTGCAGCAGCTTGTCGCTGACACAGTGATTGCCCAGGATGCAGACCTCGTCTCAGCTATGTTGACCGCTATTCAAGACTTTATTAAAGACTCCTTTCGTGTTGAGGGGGGAGATTCTCTCGAGACCCTCCAATTCGGCGAACTCACCGTCTGGATTGAGGAAGGTCCCCAAGCGCTGATGGCCTGCGTCATTCGGGGAACAGCCCCCCAAGACATTCGGGGATTATTTCAGGATGTCCTAGAAAAGATTCATCTTGTTTGCAGCCAAGACCTCAAGCAATTTCAGGGAGACGACACCGCCTTTGCCCAAAGCCAGCCCTATCTACAAGAGTGTCTACAGGCTCAATTTAAACCCAAGCGACGCTCTCTTTCCCCGCTAGCTTGGCTCTTCCTTGGCCTAATTCTGCTGGGCATAGGCTGGCAGCTCTTTGGCGTCTATCAACGCCGCAAAGTGATGGGTAACTATGTAGCAACTCTGCAGCAGCGACCGGGGCTGGTTATCGTAGACAGCAAGCTGAAAAACCGCAAGATTTTGATTTCAGGCATGCGCGACCCTCTAGCCGTCGATCCGCTCTCCCTCGCAGAACCCAACAAGATAAACCCGCAAAAAGTCAAAACAACCTGGGAGCCATACCTTTCTTTTCATCCAGAGCTAGTAAAAGCCAGAGCCGAGCAGCGCCTCCAGCCTCCTGCGACAGTATCCCTCTCCGTTGATGGGCAGAATACGCTGATAGCAGCAGGCACCGCAAAGCAAGACTGGATCGCGCAGCTACAGAAACAAGCTCTACAGATTCCTGGCGTCATGCAGATCAGCACAGAACAGCTCAAGCCTGCTGAACGGCAAACTCTTAATCGCCTACAAAAGCAAATTGAAGGACGCAATATTTTGTTCGACGAAGGGCGATCGCAACCCCTGCCTACCAGCGAATCTGTATTTCAACAGCTTGCCCAGGATGTGGAAGCCGCGACACAGCTCGCAACCGCCCTCAACCTCAAGCTTATCCTCTCCATCGAAGGGCGAGCTGATAGGGTAGGAACAGAGCGTGAGAACTTCTTAATCAGTCAGGCACGAGCCAATGCAATTCGAGAGCGTCTCATGCGTCGTCAAATCAGCCCATCGATTTTGAAGATAAAGCCCCTTGGAGCTGCTCAAGGTCCTCAAACACAAGAGCAGGGTCTGTCAGAACGCCGAGTTTCGTTTAAGGTAACTTTGGAATAACTTTGATTCATATATGCTGCAAAAGAAGATTTGCATGATTGGTGCCTTCGCGACAGGGAAAACAAGCTTGGTCTCACGGTTTGTTAGAGGTATTTACTCTGACAAATATCAAACAACCGTGGGCGTCAAGATTGACAAGAAAACCATGCAAATTGGAGAGCAAACGGTCAATTTGATCCTGTGGGATATTCATGGGGAAGATGAATTTCAAGAGATCAGGATGTCTTATCTCAGAGGTTCATCAGGCTATATCCTTGTTGTTGATGGGACACGTAGTGAAACCTTAGATAAAGCGATCTCTCTTCAAGCTGAAATAAAGAAAGAGATTGGTGATGTACCGATTATGATGATGTTGAATAAGTCTGATTTGACCAGCGAATGGGAACTCGATGAGCAAACCATTGAACAGCTTTCTAAAGACAGTCAGTGGACTGTGATCAAAAGCAGCGCGAAAGCAGGGCTTGGGGTTGAAGAATGCTTTCACAGTTTAGCCACCCAAATGGTTAACCGTTAGTATAGTGACCCTTCCCTCACCACTCGCTCAACATATCTGTGACTACATTGCAGAACAATATTTGCCTGCCTACCTCAGAGTTGATGCAAACGGCACCATCTTAGAACTTGGTGGGCAGCTTGAACATTACGAGTTACAGACGTTACAGCGAGGAGATACTGCCCACAATAGCCTTGACGTCTTAACCGGCCTCATTCCTTTAGAAAATGACCCTATTTTTTTACCCCTGGTAAAGGATCAGCAGGGACGCTCAATGGACATTCATATTGTTCCTGCAACTGACAGCGACTGGATCTTACTTCTGGACGGCAGTGAGGCAGAAGAGCAGCAGCTAGAACTGCAGCAGCAGGGAAATTATCTGGCCCTTAAGACTCAACAACAGAAACGGCATCTTTCGTCTCTTTTTCAGAGCCGCCCCTCTTCGCTCAACGCCGATGATTCTCATTTCTCTGCTCTCGTCGATGTTGCGATTCTCAACATCACAATCACCCCATTAATGGATGCTGAGGCAGCAGCCCCCATGACCGTCATTCAGGCCATTGAGACATATTTTGCGGCAGTAACGACAACCGTTGTTGATCGTTCGGGGGTTGTTACTGCCCAGATGGGACGTACGATTTTAGCAATCTTTGGTTTAGTACCCGTGCCGCTATCTCCTGCCCAACAGGCTGTTGAAGCAGGTCGAGAGATTTTGAGCGCAGGATCTGAACCAATCCCCTCCCCAACAAACAAACCACTATCTAAGTTAGACATAAGTTTTGAGGCCGGGGCCATGGTGACATCGGGGAAATCAGCTTTAGGTCTGTTGCGCGCCAGTCCTTACCAAAGTATGGGATTGATCAGTCCTCAAATGCCTGAAATTATTGGCTTGACAGGCCATATTCGCCCCAGAGAACTGATGATCGACGCCCAAACCTTTAGCCACTTGACCCGCGATCAAGATACCTTTACCCAATCAGAGCTATCTTTCAAGGATTCTAGTTCAATGACAATATACTTCTGTCGTCCTTAGGTATGAGTCATCCCATTACTTCGGAACTACTAGCAGCCCTTGGCATCGCAACCTATGAGAAGGTGACAGATCGGAACTTCAAGAGTGTAGGTCAAATGCCAGCTTGGCTTGCGGATGTCAAGCCAGAATTATTAAATGGCCAGCCTAGCACTTGTCTATCTGAAGTTTTTCCATTTCTAGAGTATTTCTTAACCGACGTTGAGACTCAATGGCCTCATGCAGCTCAGCAGATTGCAAAATCAGGGCTGTGGTCAGAGCAAACTCAAGCAGGTGAGACACTATATCTGGAAGCGTCAATCTTAGCGGTGGGTACGAAGCAACTGCTCTTAATTGCAGCCCAAGAAGCTAGCGCTAACGAAAAGGGAGCTCTTATTCAGAAAGCGAGGGAGAATTCGCTCAGTTATTCATCAGACCGGAGGCAGAACAGCCAAGAGCTTGTTAACAGCACTTTTTACGATGCCTTAACAGGGTTACCCAATCAAACATATCTTTCTCTACAGCTCACGCAAGCTTTTGAGATCTGTCGGCAGGATAAAGCTGGCCAGTCAGCAATTCTCATGATTTCCATTGATCAGTTTAATCTGCTGGCGAGCAGTTTAGGGCACGTCGCTAGCGAGCAGCTACTTGTCCAGTTTGCTTGGCGCATCAAAGAATATTTGATTCCAGAGACTGTACTGGCGCGCTGTGACAGCAATGAGTTCGCTCTTTTGTTCCCCTATGTGGTCAGCTTTGAGCAGGTCACTCATCTGTCTAATCGGATTTTAACAGTACTGAAATCTCCGTTTACTTTCAACAATCAAGAGGTTGTTATCTCAGCCAACATGGGTTTGGCGCGTAGCCGTGAGGAGTATAAGCAGGCTCAAGATCTTTGGCGTGATGCTCACACAGCAATGGAGCAAGCAAAAACTTTGGGTGGTGCACAACTGGTCATATTTGAACCATTCATGCACCACCAAGCCGTGAGGCAGTTTCAACTTGAGAATGATCTGTACCAGGCCGTAGGCGATCAGGACCTCCAGATCCATTACCAGCCAATTCTGACCATTAAAGGTGAAGTAATCGAAGGTTTTGAGGCTTTCGTCCGTTGGTTCCATCCACAGCGCGGCTCCATTGCCCCTTTAAAATTTCTACCGGTCGCAGAGTCCATTGGGCTTATGAGTGCCATTGACCTCTGGCTGATGCGTGAAGCCTGTTTTCGCATTCAGCAGTGGTGTAAGGTGACGCACGCTTTTCTAACGGTGAGCGTCAACGTATCAGCGGTCCAGTTCAAACAGCCGCATTTAGCACAGCAAATTTCTCAAGTTCTCAAAGAAACGAATATCAAGCCCCAACACCTGCAGTTGGAGTTCCATGAGCAGGTCTTGCTCAAGCATCTCACTCGTTCTCGCCTTGTTCTAGAACAGCTGAGAGCGCTAGGGGTTCAGCTATGCGTCGATGACTTTAGCGGTAGCTATGCAGCGATGAATGCGTTACAGCAGCTACCACTCAATACGTTGAAGTTGGCGCCATCCTGTCTTACTTCTTTGATGCACAGTCAGCCACAATATCAGACTGCTGTAGGTCTGATTATCCAACTAGCCCATGAGCTAAAGATCAAGGTCAGTGCAAAGGGTGTAGAAAACAATCAGCAACTGCAGGCGTTGGCAAAGGTGGGCTGTAATGACGCCCAAGGCTATTTCCTTGCTGGTCCTTTAAACGGCACTCGGGCCGCTCAATTGCTCAGTCAACAGCAACAATTCACTAACAACACAACATAATGACCAAAGCGGTGAAATGGAGTGAGCTGGTATGAGTGCACTTTATTCAAAGACACTATTGTTGCTTCTTGGCGAGCCTCTACGTGCTGAGTTCTCGTTATCACATCGAGTCTGTGAGTACCCCGAACGAGATGACCGGTCACGCCTGCAGAAGACTGAACGGAGAAATCTAGCCTGAGATAACCGTTGAGAAATTTTGAGCACAGCCTCAGATTTTGGCACCCTACGAGACCACACAATTTTTCAGATTTTGCCCTCAACCAGACCATCGAGGCTGCACCAACCACGTCAACATTAAATAGACCAAGGAAATCACCAAACTAGCTGGCACCACAGCCACAGCAAACCAAGGCACCAGCGTAGCTGTCGCAAAAACATCCCCCATATTGACGCCAAAGACCCAGCAATCATTCACGCCTTGTTGGCCAATCTGACACTCACCTAACTCAGCCAGACGCGCCACATAAAAGTAGCCGAGGAGACTGGGTGCCACTGGAAGAAACCAGATGCTCAATATTCCCAAAAATGGACGGGCGCATCCTCGCAAGCGATGGTGAATAACACTCAAGCTCACGATGACAACGACCAGCCACAACACTGGGAAAAAACCAAACAGCGGGAAATCCCAAGTGATATTTAGCAGTCCTTCAATGGCCCAGCCAATGTCTAGCCCCGCAACAGAACAGTGAGCCTCTCCCGTCACCTCACATCCCGTCGCCATCCCCACCCAAGTGAGTAAGAATGCCATCAGCGGTGGCCAAATAAACAGAAGCAGAAACAGTAGAACAGGGCCAGCGCGTTTGCCCATCCTACGAAGAGCGAGACTCGGCCACCAGCGGCTTTGTCTCTGTACAGGTAATTTCGGGCTGAAGCGACTGCTCAACCCTCGGCTGTCCGACAGAATAGGTCACAGCGTAGCTGCGGGCCAACAGCCACAGCCACAGCGTGGGTACTCGATTCTCAACCCAGGGCTGCACTCGCCGTACGAACTGCGGAAACCAGGTACGCAAGAGAGTATTCAATAGGCTAGCAACAGTAAAGCTCCAGTAGCTGCCCATCCAGCGCAGAAAGTCACGGGCACCCACAACTGACCAAATCCAGAACAGCAGGATCGGGTTCATCCAGGCAGCTTTGAGGGCCATTTTATTGAGCGGTAGCCAACCAAACCGATCTTTGATAAAGGCCTCGGCCTGAGGTTGTGATTCCTGGGCCAGTATTTCAAAAAACGTGTTGAGCATTGAGTTAATTCGTGCGGGTGGCAGATGTCTACCAGTCGGCACCATCATGCCTCGCGAGAATAACCAGGTGACGGCGATGTTGCTCTGATAGGCGCGAATCTGCTCTAGGTGTTTGGCCTGCCAGAGATCGTGACGGAGAGCAGTGTTCAGTAGGTCCGTCAGGCGCGGCAAATTACGAACTAGGGATCCAAATCCGGTAAAGATCAAGGGGGACTGTAGAGAGGCAGAGTCGCCGATGGCGACGAGGCGGTCGAAGGCAATGTTGCGATCGCGACTATCGCCACTAAAATGACCGGGAATATATCCAAAAGTTGGCTTAATCCAGGTGAGGTCGTCCAGATCACAGCGACGATACTCCGGCAAAATTGTGAAAAAATCCTCAAACATCTCCAGCAGTGACCCTGGATTATCAGGATGTACCTGATGATAGTGGAATAAATAAATCGTCAGCTCATCATTCGCGGCCGGGAAGAGTTCCCAGATGAGCTGACGCCCACGCGAAATATCGCCATGACTGTTCAGAACATCGCCATATTCAGAGTCCCAGACTTCTTGATTGAGTCCCTTGAGAACAGCCCCCACCGTCGGACACACGCTATCAAAAGAGCGACCACCATTAAGCTGCCACGCAATTGGGGAAGCCGTACCCATCGCATCCACGAGGAATCGCCCCGTCACCTGCTTCTCTTGGCCAGTCTGCAGTTCAGTTACTGTACAGGTCACACCCTTGGGCGTCACATCAGCCCGCGTGAACTCGGTTTGATCCCAAATCTCACCGCCCGCTTTGCGGAGCTTTTCACCACACAGGCGGAGTAACTTCTCAGAATCGAGGGCAATATTGAGTACCGTTGGCGTTGTCAACACCGAAGACTTCAAGTGATCAGGATTATTGCCATCAAAAAACTTATGGAACCCGTCACGATACTCACGGGCAATCAAGCTTTCAAACTCAGCCTGCGTAAACAACCCTAAATCTAAAAGACTCTGAAACTCATTGCGAGAAATATTCCACTCTCGATTCATACGACCAAAGGGCAATCGCTCAATCAGCAAAACACGGTACCCTAAACGCGCCATCACGGCAGCATGAACAACGCCTAAAGCGCCGCCCAAATAAATCAGATCATAGGCAGGTGCATCAGGAAATTCCGCAGCCGTTCGATGCGAGAACACAATCTGGCGAGGCGTCTGGGGCTGGCGCACTCCCTCTTTCCAGCGCTGCTCCCACCAATAGGCGCGGGTGAGGTCATACTCCCCATTCGGCATCCGCTGAAAATACTTGACGGTTTCAGGGTAATCCGTTGCCAACGCCTCAAAGATAGAAGTCTGCTCTCTATCAAAGGTTGGCAGTTCTGGATATCGATACGGGAAGTCTGCCCGCAGCTCTTTTTCAAGCTGCTTAAGCAGTCGCATCTCCTGCTTCACAGGCTGCTGACTCCAGCGAAAAACCTTGAGATAAGTGGTGCGCTGCAGGGACCAAGCCACAATAGCTAACTCTCCAGAGCCATCAAGGTCTCGAATCCGACAGCCTGCAGAAGTTGAAATTTTCAGTCCGGCTGGCTCAAAAGACTGCTGCAGCCAAGTCTTCACGGCAGCAGTATCTGGGGTCGGAATTTCGAGATAGGAGAGTTCTTTCATACCCAAGATGGGAAAGGAGTAGAGGACTAGTCGCGAGCTTAACAGTCGTTAAGAATGGCATCTGTTGTTAAGCTGATAACTATTTAAACAAATGTTACAAACAATTGTGGCAAAAATTGGGACAGTTGTGTCCGCTACAATCAAAAAATTGTTGATGGACTGCCTTCGCCAATGGAAGCCTTAGATCTTAAACGCGAGATCGCGACACTCTCTGATCGCCTGGGTAAAACCCAGGACTATCTTTGACCTACCTGCCCTGAATGCTCAAATTGCTGATCTAGAACAGCTTGCAGCCCAGCCTGATTTTTGGGATGACCAAGATAGCGCTCAGAAAACACTCCAGAATCTCAATGATCTCAAGGCTAGTATTGACCAGCTCCAGCAGTGGCAGGACACTTTAGAAGATTCCAGAGCTGTTTTAGAGCTCCTGGAACTGGAAACGGATCAGGCACTCCTTGACGAGGCCGAGTCTGATCTGACAACACTCGGCCAACAGCTCGACCAGTGGGAGCTACAGCGTCTGTTAGCCGGTCCTTACGATCAGAATGGGGCTATTCTCACCCTCAATGCTGGCGCAGGTGGGACGGATGCCCAAGACTGGGCTGAGATGCTGCTACGCATGTATACTCGCTGGGCTGAGCGCCAAGGCTACAAGGTGCAGCTCGCAGAGATCTCTGAGGGAGACGAGGCCGGCCTCAAATCTGCCACGCTAGAGATTAGCGGTCGCTACGCCTACGGCTATCTAAAATCGGAGAAGGGAACCCATCGATTAGTCCGCATTTCGCCCTTTAACGCCAACGGCAAACGCCAGACAAGCTTTGCTGGGGTCGAGATTATGCCCCAGATTGATGAAAAGGTACAGGTAGATCTCCCCGATAAAGATCTAGAGATTACCACTTCGCTTTCTGGCGGCAAGGGAGGACAAAACGTCAACAAGGTGGAGACGGCGGTGAGGATTGTTCATCTACCAACAGGCTTGGCGGTGCGGTGTACGCAGGAGCGATCGCAACTCCAGAACAAAGAGAAAGCCCTCGCGTTGCTCAAAGCCAAACTATTGATCATTGCCCAAGAACAAAAGGCCCAAGAGATCGCCGACATTCGCGGAGACATGGTGGAAGCGGCTTGGGGCAGCCAAATTCGCAACTATGTCTTTCATCCTTACCAAATGGTCAAAGATTTGCGCACGAATGAAGAAACGACCGCCGTTGAGAACGTCATGGATGGTGCTCTAGACCCCTTTATCGAAGCCTACCTCCGGCAGGAGACCCAGATGACCGCAGAGTAATAATTGCCTTGCAGTCGTCATTTTTTGACGTCAGGGTTTCACCTTAAAGCGAGGTGGCAATCTCAGCCAGCAGGGTGAATTTTGAGATTTCACTGCTTTCATGAGGTTTGTTGTACCCAGTTCAACGCAAGACTTCTCAGAGCCTGATTACGGTCTCAACTTTTGATGAGGACTACCGTTCTTCAAAAGTTAAATATACGCTCAAGGGCATAAGTTGACGTTTAATATCTACAGCGTATAAAGCGTCCTCTATTTTCTTTGGTATTTAAATTTTCCCCTAACTAAGCCTCTAGGGCACAATCTCAACGACAGTGCCGACTTGTACAACGTTGTATATTTCATCAATATCCTTATTCTTCAGCGAAGGACAGCCCCAGGTCCAGTTCTGCCGAGCATCAATCCAGGCATCGTTGCCTTCTGGTACACCGTGAATACCAACCTCACCGCCAATCGTAGCGGACAAATCTAACTTGCCTGATCGCTTGGCCGCTAGATGCTTACGCCATGAGGTTTTGTTGGGATAGTCGAGCCACAGAAACTTCGACCAACTCTCGTGGGGATACAGATCGCGGATCCGAAAGATACCCTCAGGGGTTTTGCGATCGCCCTCTCTCAGCTTGTCCCCCGTCGGCGCTGACCCCAACACAATCGGATAGGACTTGATGGGCTGGCGATCGTCGTAGATAGTCAGTCGATATTTGGCCTTTTCAATCAGCACCGAAATATTCTGTTTATTGGGAGTATCTGTCCCGAGCAAACTTGTAAGAGCTGCATCGCCGTTCAAAAGTCCTTTCTCTGCCGGTAGCTTATGCATTGCCTCTGCAGACAGACAGCCATCGAAACACAATACACTGGGGAGAGCCGAAACGGGCGTCACGTAGCCCAAGCGACTCAATACCCCATACAATCCGGCTGCTCCCGATAGGATCAGTACCCCCACCACAATCTTCCGCTGTGCCATCTGCAACCTCCACTACCACCATTGTCGCCATTGCTACCGCTATCGTTCCCCAGCAGGGCAGTATTGGGGTCGTGCGGTTGTCGGGGCCGGAGGCAGTTGCGATCGCAACCCACCTCTTCCACGCCCCTGGTCACCAAAAATGGGAGAGCCACCACATCCTCTACGGGCACATCCAAGACTCTGAGGGGCAAATCATCGATGAAGCCCTTCTGCTATTGATGCTGGCACCTCGCTCCTACACCCGCGAAGATGTGGTTGAGTTCCACTGTCACGGCGGCATCATTGCTGTGCAGCAAGTTTTGCAGGCCTGCATTCAAGCCGGAGCAAAGTTAGCACAACCAGGAGAATTTACTCTCCGAGCCTTCTTGAATGGCCGTCTTGATCTGACCCAAGCGGAAAGCATTGCTGATCTCGTTGGCGCACAGTCACCACAAGCGGCCCAGACCGCTTTAGCCGGACTACAGGGAAAATTAGCGCAGCCGATTCGTCAGTTGCGGCAGTCCTGCTTAGATGTGCTGGCTGAAATCGAGGCCCGCATTGATTTTGAAGATGATTTGCCACCCCTTGATGAGGCACAGGTACAGGCAGAACTGAGGCAGATTGCCACCGAACTGAAGCGCATTTTAGGCACTGCCGACCAGGGAGAGCTACTGCGGTCAGGGTTAAAAGTGGCGATTGTCGGTCGTCCCAACGTGGGTAAATCGAGTTTGCTCAATGCCTGGAGTCGGAGCGATCGCGCTATTGTCACTGAGCTGCCGGGGACCACGCGAGATGTGGTGGAGTCGCAATTGGTGGTCGGGGGCATTCCGGTGCAGGTTTTGGATACTGCTGGAATTCGGGAGACTTTGGACCCAGTGGAGCAGATTGGGGTGTTGCGATCGCAAACTGCAGCCCAAAGCGCCGACCTAATTTTACTCACGATGGATGCTGAATCCGGCTGGACCGAGGCCGATCAGCAGCTCTACGAAACCGTCCAAGATCGCCCGCTCGTGTTGGTGATCAATAAAGTCGATCTTGCCGATGCCGATCAGGTTCACTATCCGGCAGCTATTACCCAAGTTGTAACCACAGTGGCCGCCCAGCAACAAGGGATTGAAGATTTAGAGCAGGCTATTCTCGCTATTACTCAAGCCGGTTTGCAGGCGGCGGATCTAGATGTTGCCATCAATCAGCGGCAGGCGGCAGCGCTGACTGAGGCGAAGGGATCTTTGGAGTTTGTGTTGGTTGCGATCGCAGATCAGCTCCCCCTCGACTTCTGGACGATTGATCTACGTGGAGCTATTCATGCTTTGGGCGAAATCACAGGGGAGGAAGCCACCGAATCAGTTTTGGAGCGTATTTTTAGCCGCTTCTGTATTGGAAAGTAAGAGAAAAAGTCTGAATCACTAACCTGTTATTTAGAGGATTATGGAGACGTAGAATATCTTGGCGGTGATTGCTCCAATCCTGCTCTTACCGATGCATGACTTATTGATTTTCATCTCAAGAGAGCTAATTTTTAGACTGCTTGCTTTCAGAATACTGAGTTAACAAGCATTGATGGGTTGGGTGGTGAAACGCCTGATAACGCCCGACAGGAGAATATAGACCGGAGGTTTGCCTGATAGGGCCCTTGGATAACTCATGAGTTTTCTGCTGAGATACCTGTCTAGACTTGCTCACGAGCAATCGATTTTTCATTTGCATCTCGGCAAATTTCTGGAAAACAGATCTTTGTGTACAACTGCTATGCTTGTGACGGCTTGGCTTTAGAGGTACAGAAGCTATCAGTCAAGTTCGTGATAGGAGGCGATTTGCCTCCTAAACATAGTTAGCCATAAAACTAAGGAATTCTATTGCTTAAATTACAAGAACGAAGCTGGAATTGGGCAATAGCTCATGCTTTAGAATTTGGAGATACAGACGTATTTCCAGCACCTTTTGAATATCAAGCAATTTCTTATGATTGGGATAATGTACTCGACAAGCTCAAAGATATAAATGTATTAGAATGGTGTACACGTCCAGCACGTACTCTATTATCTCCAAAAGCGAAATATGGATTTCGTGTAATTACACAGCTTGATCCATTAGATTTTTTGGTTTATTCTGCACTAATTTATGAAATTGCAGATGACTTGGAAGATCGACGCATATCATCCCAGGACGAAAGAGTGTTTTCCTATCGGGTGGCGACAACGAGAGAAGGTCAGCTTTTTGAGCCAGATATTGGATATAGACAATTTCTGGAAAAGTGTCGCTCAAAACTCTTATCTAATGGAGATACTGGTGTCGTTGCGACCACTGACATATCAGATTTCTACTCTCGTATTTACCATCATCGACTCGAAAATGGATTACGTGCTGCGACCACAAAATCAAATCATGTTAAAGGGCTAATGAGCCTAATGTCCGGTTGGAATGGAACGGAAACTTTCGGTATTCCAGTTGGTAGTGCCCCATCAAGAATATTGGCAGAGACAGCTCTTTCCGACGTTGACGAAGCGCTCTTAGCCAATGGCGTTGATTTTATTCGATTCAACGATGACTATCGAATATTTGCCTCTAGTGAGACGTTGGCGTATCAACAAATAGCATTTTTAGCTGAAACATTATTTCGAAATCATGGCCTTTCTCTCCAGCCCAACAAAACAGCTATACTTCCTGCACTGGATTTTCGCCAACAATTCTTAGCTACTCCGTTAGATAGAGAGATGGATTCGCTTCATGAGCGTTTTCAAAACTTGATAGAAGAATTGGGACTAGAAAATCCTTATGAAGAGATTGAATATGATGATCTAACATTAGAACAGAAAGAAATTGTTGATGCCCTCAATCTTGTAGAACTTTTTCAAGAAGAGGCTGATTCTGAAGTGCCCGATTTACCTGTAATCAAATTTTGTCTTAGACGTTTAGGGCAGCTAGGAGATGACGGTATAATTGAAGACATTTTTGACAATTTAGAATCTTTAATCCCCGCTTTTGTCGATATAATTTCATACTTTACTAACTTGAGATTTCTAAATGTTGATGAAAGATCAATGCTGGGTTCAAGAATATTGGATTTACTTGAAGATTCAATAGTAAGTGAGCTAGCTTACCATCGTATGTGGATCATGCAGGTTTTCACGAGTTCTCGTGAGTGGGATAATGAAGATCAGTTTGTCAATATCTACAATCGAGAACGTGATCAGGCATGTAAGCGCAAACTGATCCTAGCAATCGGTCGATCTCAGCAAAGACATTGGTTTCAATCGCAGTGGCGGACTCTTTTTGAACACCCCCACTGGCAACGTAGAGCGGTCCTCGCAGCTGCAAGCTGTATGCCCTCGGATGCAAGAAAGCATTGGTATAGATCGATTGAGCCGCAATTAGATGTGCTTGAGTTGGCTGTTTCTCGTTGGGCCAAAAACAACCCTTTTTCTCAATAAAAATTGCTTATTATCCTAAATTCAGATTTTATTTTATTATCTAACCAAACAATGCAGCGGGACGTTCGAATCCCCCTGCTAGTTGAGCACTTTAGATTAGTGCTCACGCCCCTGATGGTTGGCCGTTATTTACGAACCTAAACTGAAGTCGTCCTCTCGTTGGGCCCTAATACCAATTACCCAGGGAAATGACCTAAATGAAAGCTCAGAATCCTTATGGGCTGGTCGATCTTAAAAATGAAACAGTTCATATCTGTAGAGAATTGGTATAACAAGCCAGTGCAGAGAAGGCTCGAAACATTCTACTGTCTATGCTGTTAAAAATTAATACTCGCACCCCAGACTAGCCACTGTCAGGTCTTGCGAGAGCTGCACTTGCTACTATGGTCATAGTTATACAGTGGCCGTAGCCATGATTTTTGATATTGAAATTGAGCAAGAAGAAGATGGGCGCTGGATTGCAGAGATCCCAGAACTATCTGGGGTAATGCTTTATGGTCAAACTCCAGAGGAAGCTAGAGCTAAAGTCCAAGCCTTGGCCTTGCGTGTGCTTGCCGAACGCATTGAGAGTGGTGAGACTCAGCCTGAATTGGTAAGCGTTACGTTTAATGCTGCATGAGCCAGTGGGGAAGCACTAAATCCAAACGAGTTTTGGCAGCACTGCTCAAAATTGGCTGGACCGTTAAACGCCAATCTGGTTCTCACCGTATTCTTGCCCGTGACGACTGGCCGGATTTTGTCTTTGCCTTCCATGACAGAGAAGAAATTGGCCCTCGTGTGCTGTCACGTATTTCTAAAAAAACTGGACTTGAGCCTAGTGATATATAAGTTGATAGGTACAAAGCATCATCTAACTCGCAAGTGCACCTGATGTTCAAGTCATACACTTATCGCTTGCATTTTTCAATCTAAACACCGGCGAATGAATTTACTACACACAATAGATAATTCCGCAGCCAAGTGAATGCGTTGCTTAGCCTCATTGCTACACTCACAATACTACTCACTTCAATTTTCCAGTCATGCTGCCCATCTCCAAACACGTATCCATCCCTAGCTCTGAAATTGAGCTACAGGCCATTCGGTCTCAAGGTGCAGGTGGGCAAAACGTAAATAAGGTAGCAACAGCGATTCATCTACGCTTTGACATCCAAGCCTCGTCACTCCCCCACTTTTATAAAGAGAGCTTGCTGAAGCTGAACGATCAGCGGATTTCTAAAGATGGGATTATCGTTATCAAATCGCAGCAGCATCGTAGTCAAGAGCAGAATCGAGAAGCAGCCCTAAATCGTCTCCAGACCTTGGTCAAGAGCGTCGCCATCCCCCGCAAAAAACGCAGACCGACAAAGCCTACAAAAGGATCTCAAAAAAGACGAATGGAGAGCAAAACTAAACGTGGGCGGCTAAAAGCGCTAAGAGGGAAAGTTGACTACTGACGGCTCCAAAGACCGAGCGCGGCAATAGCAGACACAGAACGCCCCCATCAAATAAGCACTGGCTCCAGGGTCAGGACCAGCGACTCCTGAGCCATAACGCTATTGGGAAAAGCTTGCTGGACCTTTTGACTGATGTCATCCAAAAAGTTATCATCATGCGTCGGATCATGATGAAACAGGATGAGCTGTTTAGCGTTGACAGCCTTTGCGATCTTGACCGCCTCTTGCCAGGTTGAATGTCCCCAGCCGATTTTATCGTTGCCAGGTTCGTGATACTCCTCATCCGTATAGGTGCAGTCGTAGATCAGAATATCTGCTTGATCTGCCAACTTTAGAACATTGGGATCGATCTGTCCTGAGTGATGCTCTGTATCAGTCAAGTAGCTGACCGTCAGCCCCTGCCAGTCAATCCGATACCCAACAGATTCCCCCGGATGGTTGAGCGATGCATTACTAATGGTGACTTCATCAATCTCTCGTGACTCTCCCACCGCTAGATTATGAAACTTAAGGTTCCCGGCCATCACCTGCAGCGGCACCGGAAAATTAGGGTGCAGCATTTGGGCGGTCAAGCGCTTCTCAATGGTCTGATGGTTGGGGCCTAAAGTCCCATAAATATGAAAACAGTTGCCCTTAATAAAAGCCGGGCTAAAAAACGGAAAGCCTTGAATATGATCCCAGTGGGTATGGGTAAAAAACAGATGGGCTTCAATAGGCATTTGCTCAAGTAGGCTTTCTCCCAAAACCCGTAGCCCTGTACCGCCATCAAAAATAAACCGAGAGCCACCGACCTGGATTTCGACACAGGGAGTGTTGCCGCCATAGCGGACAGTATGAGGCCCTGGGCATGGGATGCTCCCGCGTACCCCCCAAAACCGAACTGTCATTTGCTGGTGCATACTTTGGGCTAAGCGAACACTGGAATTGATAGCAACTTTCCTAATGCCATCATACAGAATGGTTGCGGGGATCGTGTTGTTTGACTATTTGGAAGATGCGATAGTCGAAGACCGATATCAGCTCATCGCAAGCACAAGAACAGCCACCCATCATTAACAGATATTAATCGGTCTGCACCAACCGAAAAGATTAACGCCCATAAATAGCCCCTGTCCGACCTCTCCCCGCTCAAAAGATGACGCGTCGCTTGTCCTTTAATTACGTTGTTATTCGCTGGAAAATATTCTGCACTAAACTAGCCTTAACGGATTGAGATAGAACAGATGCCACGAGTCCTTGACTACACAAAGATCAACTGGGAAGAAGAATTTTCTTTTGATGCGCCCTTAAATGATATTGAAGGGGTGATCACAGGCGATGGTCCCTTAGATGCTGGCGATGAAGTTGTCTTGTGTCTGCGCTGTCGAGTAGATGAAGTCGAACGCTATGCTGACGACCCAGATCGTTGGCGAGCCAGTTTAGCTTTATTGAAGCCAGTTTCTATCGATACGTTGTCAGAAACACCCCAACTGCAGTTGCTAAAGCAGCTAACGTCAAGGCTATCGGCACCCCTAAGACAATCAGAACTCTATAGTCTCTTTGAGCGCTTCGTGACGGCGGATACCGTGACTCAGATTGCGAATCGGGCGCGATTTGACGCCTTATTAGAGCAAGAGTGGCTCAGAGGTCAGCGAGACAAAAATTCCCTCTCAGTGATCTTATTTCAGGTTCATGGACTGATGCTTAATGAAGTTGGCGAAGGAGATGAAGAGACGGATACCTGCCTGCGCCAAATTGCGGCCATTATTAAGTCCAAGGCGAGACGTTCTGCCGACCTCGTAGCTCGCTATCAAGACAACACCTTTGCACTCTTGCTTCCCAATACACCCCAGGCTGCAGCAGCCCAGCTTGCAGGCACCATTCAGAAAAAGGTGCTGGAAAATTTAGCGAAGAGTGATGCAATATCCCATCGCAACCTAACGCTGAACGCAGGGATTGCTGGAACAACGCCCACCTCAGAGTCTTCTTGGACGACGTTGACTGAAGCGGCTGAACAATCACTCCAGTCACAAAGATAGTCGGTGCAGAGCACCACAACACTACAGCCCATTCCTTAACACCTAGCTGATGAAAACTTACGATCGCTTTATACCTATTGCTCTGGGCCAGTTCACAAAGGTGGCTGTGATGGCTGCGGTGCTGCTAACCACAGCCGCCTGTACGGAGAAGCTCGCCCAAACCGATGCAGAGCAGTCTCAAACTGAAGCGCAAGGGCAAAGTACGGGTGAATTACAAACCGGTAAGGTGTTCCTCTGGTCTATTGAGTCTCCTCAAAATACGCTGTATTTACTTGGGTCCGTTCACCTGCTGCAGGAGAAAGACTATCCGCTACCTGCGGCCCTGGAAACGGCCTATCAAGACGCAGAAAGGTTGGTTTTTGAGGTCGATCTCAACGAGGCCCAGTCACCGGAAGTCCAGCAGCTGATGCTTAAGAAAGCGACTCTGAGCAATGGTGAAACGCTGCAGACAGTGCTGAGTCCTGAAACCTATCAACTTGCTGAGCAAAAGGCTGCAGAGGCGGGTTTGCCCATTCAGGCAATGGCGCAGTTTGAACCCTGGTTTTTCTCGCTTTCTCTACTCGCGACAAAGCTGAATCAGCTTGGGTTCCAGGCCCAATATGGCGTTGACCGTCACTACTATGATCGGGCAGTAAAGGATGGGAAAGAGATTTCAGCACTGGAGACAATTGCAGATCAGATTAGCGTATTTGATGCTCTCAACCCATCCAACCAGGATGACTATGTGCAGCAGACGCTTTTGGAACTCGATACGCTGGGTAATTCCATTACCGATATAGTGCAGGCCTGGAAGGTGGGTGATTTAGCCACAATCGAAGATCTGCTCTTCGAGAGTTTTGAGCAATACCCCGAGATGCGAACAAAGCTTTTTGATGATCGCAATCAGAACTGGCTGCAAACACTGGTGCCGCTGCTCGAGAAAGAAGAGGATTATCTTGTTGTCGTCGGGGCAGGACATTTGGTGGGAGACAACAACGTTCTCCAGCTCTTAGAGGATAAAGGGTATAGTGCAGATCAGTTGTGACGGTTAACGGATGGCATCTCCCCCAACGCGACGGCGCGCGAGCTGGCCGATTGAGCAATTGCCGGGTCTTGATAAACCAGATCTGACAGCTCTCAAGCAGCACGGTATTTCCAGTACGGGTGATTTGCTGGCTGCAGCTCGCTCAACACCTAAACAACAGCTTGCGGCAACGCTCCAGGTTCACCCCCAACGGTTAGCGAAGTGGGTTGTTCTGGCTGAACTCGCTCAGGTTCCAGGTGTTGGGATGCAGTATTGTGGCTTGCTGCTGCATGCGGGCGTTAGCTCCTGTGCGCAGCTCGCACAGATGCCAGCCTCTAGGCTCCATAAAAATTTGCTGCGCTTGCAGGTGGCTCTTCTACAGAAAAGAGAGCTATGTCCGACGGTGGGAGAGGTAACACAGTGGATCCAGCAGGCCCGATTAATCCAGCGGTGATGCCATCAACGTTTGTTCCCGGCGTTGAATCGCCTCAAGACCGTTCAGAATCAGCTCTGTGGTTTGCTTTTATGGGACGCGAGCTACTGCTGCAAACGCAGGGTGAGTCCGTTGTTTTGCCCACTGGTTCAGCATTACCAGAGTTAACGCCGGTTCGCACTCAGTTTTTAGGAGAACTGGACGGACGGCCCTGCTACTCTGCTGAACTAGCGCTTGAAGGTAAGCTACCTGAGGGGATGAAGGTGGAGGGGCTACGGCGACTTTATGGGGTGTTGAGCGATGAAGCGTTTGCGATCGCAGGCAGAGCCTACCAAATCATAGAATGGGACCGCACCCATCAGTACTGCGGCCACTGCGCAACGCCAACAACTCAACAACCCCACGAACGCACTAAACGCTGCCCCAAGTGCAGTCTAGTCTTCTATCCTCGGCTGTCTCCGGCGGTGATTATGCTGATTGCTCGGGGTCCGGCCTTACTGTTAGCCCGTGCCCATCGATTCCCTGCCGGTCGTTACAGCATTCTGGCGGGCTTTGTTGAACCCGGTGAGTCGCTGGAGGAAACGGTGATTCGAGAAGTACGAGAAGAAGTCGGCATTGAGATCAAGGATATTCGCTACTTTGGGTCGCAGCCTTGGCCGTTCCCGAACTCTCTCATGATTGGATTTACGGCCACCTACGTCAGCGGTGAAATTACGCCGGAACCCGCCGAGATCGCGGACGCGGCTTGGTTCACAAAGCGCAATCTACCGGATATCCCGTCTAAGGCCAGTATTGCGCGGCGAATGATCGACTGGTTTGTCTCTCTTGATCTGTGATTTTGAGGGCGGTGAAGGTCAGGTGAAAGGGTGCTGCAGGGCACACTAACAATAAATTCCTGATCACAAGATGTTTTTAACGCTGTATAAAGTATTGCAAGCAGGCTGCTGCGGTACAGTCGCGTATCTGATTCTATCGGGCTGCACGGCCAAACCGCCCTATGAAGATGTGCCCTACACCCCCAGCGGCAAGGTCAATTTTGACTCCCTCAACTCCGGCAATCAACCGGTGACCACCGCCTCTCCCAGCCCTGCTCTTACGAAACAGCAGTCTGCACCTCAATCTAATGCACCCGGCTCTACAGCCATCGGAACGGCGGCTGACGGCTCTGATGCGGCCCCTTCACCTCCACCTCAGGCGGATGCAGCCAGTGAACCTAAAAGTAAGTGTACAGGCGAGCAGGAGAGCCTTTTGACACTCAATACAGAGTCCTATGAAGTGACCGTTTGCGATGATAACGGTAGCTATCGGTATCACGGCACCTATCTGCCTTCTGGCTCTGAGGCCGAGCTACCCGCTTTACTGTCGGATAGCGGCTACTACATTAAAGAAAATGGCTATGAGTATTGGGTCACGCCAAAATCAATCGCAATTTATCAGGGTAAAGAGCTTCTCCAAGAAGAGTTTGCACGGTAAGGGGCACGCAAGGTTAGATGTAGCATCTATGTATATAGGGGCGTATACATAGATGGGTCGGAAGCGTGAGAAAGATTGCGATCGCTGCTGCAAATCCGCGAACACCCTTTATCGTGTGCAGTTCGATGAGTCAGGGCAGTGGCAGTTTGTTTGCGATCTCTGCTGGTCAATTGTGCGGCAGAACAACCCGCACTACGTCTATGGCGGCACCTGGAAAGCTCACAAAAAATGAGAGATTATATACAAAGTTCAATATAGAACCCATTTGAGATCTTAAGCAGAGTCTGCAAGCCTCTTAATCATTAGCCTGACGAAGCAAAGGTTGATTTTGGTTGTCGCATTCGACAAGGTTCACTCAAAGTTCTTCGTGAGACTTTTGCATCTGTCCATCCAAGCATTGGAGCGCTCAATCACCCACCGAGCGATAGCCAGAACAAAGCCATATTTCCCTTGCGCGACCTTCTCCTGTTTAGACGGTTTTGTTGAAAGCTCAAACTTGATTTTCGTCATGATCTGGGGATAAATTTTATCTAACGCCGCTGTCAAATGGTCAATGTGATAGCCATGATCTAGCAAAATAGTGATCTTCGGGATGTTAACGGGTTTTGACTTGAAATAGTCGATATTGAGTGCCAGCATCTCAATCAATCCTGCATCATCCGAGATATTCGCCGCAGTGCAGTGCGTAAAGAAAGGAAAGCAAAGGGTATCAACGGCTAGATGTCTTTTAATGCCATTGGTGGCTTTGTAAAAACAAAAGCCTTTCGAGGTCACACTGGCATTACAGGTATTTTTCACCGCTTGGGAATCAATGATGATTAACCTCGTCCATTTGGGCTTTTTTTAACCTGTTGGCGAACGTGTCGATGTAAAACATTCATCAGCGTCTCCAACACCCCTGCGGCTCGCCACTGCTTGTAGTGCCAGTAGACCGCTGAGTATGGGGGAAGGTCTTTGGGGAGGTCAGCCCAGTTACAACCATTTTTGAGTTGATAGAGTATCCCATCAAAGAGCTCTCGCTTTGTCCAGTGGGAAGAGCGCGTCTGTTTCTTGGCAGGTAAGAGCTGGAGTAACAGCGGTTCAACGATTTCCCATTCTTTGTCGGTGAGGCTGCTCGAATACGTCATGGTGTATTGGTTGGACAGTTTTGAGTACCTTGAACCAAATACAAAAAGATATCAAATGGGTTCTATAAGTGTTGCTTTAAGACTTGGCTATCGCTTGCTCTGGAGGATGCAGTTTTCAGCATCAATTTCTGGCAACTAGGGTTGCTATCACTGGGTGCTTAGTTTCAGTATTGAAGAAAGGCTGTTAAAGAATCTTGACAAAAACAAAAGACCACAACTTTGCATATTAGGATACTCAATGCTTCAAGTCTTTCTAACGAGAATTCAATGTTTTTTATTTCTCTGTCAAATGCAAAATATCCCCTATTTTATCCTGCATCAAAGCAATAGATAATGATTGAATTCTGCAGATTCCGCTGAACTCTTACTATATATCCATTTCTGCTAATGCCGTATTTGCTTCTCCTGGAGTAAAGTTTGTATAAGTTTACGTTTTATTTGCGTAAAGGAATCTTTACTCTCTGACAGTTAGACAGCAGAGCTGTAGATAGTTAATAAAATTCCCGAAGAATGTATTGTAAAGGAATAAAGAGGCAGACTTTTTATAGACTCTTGTTTCTTGCTGAATTTTTGTTGGTGCTGAGAGGTTAAGACATGAAAATTATTAGATTGTATTCTATTGTTTTAGTACTGGCTTTCTTCTCTTTTGTCTTCTTATTTAAAGCTGAGCATAGTTTCTCTCACAGTGGTGATACTAACGAATATGGATGCCATTATGATTCATATGGAATTGAGCATTGCCATTGATTTTAAGGTTTTATAAATGCATTCTAATGAATGCATTTATAGGATTAAGTTTTCGTTTTGCATATGGTCTAAGTTAGAGTATTTGTTATGAATTTACTTAAAGAAAAAGTCTCTAACCCCAAGAAAAAAAGAACTTTATTTACTAAAAAATTTCTTCGGAATTTTAACCATTTTGCTTCTGGTTTTGCGGCTATCTCAACAGCTGCAGTTGCGATCTTAGGACTTTACAATGCATTTATATCGCATGAAATATCAGAGAGAATGGATATTATTGAAAGTAGGTTTAGAACTACAGAGGTTGTGACAGATTTAATTGAATCTCTTCGTAATGATAGTACAGAGAGAGATATTGCGCTTTTAGCGCTTGATAATAGTTTGGCCGCGTTTGGACTTGGTGGAGAGATCCCAGACAATAATTATTATAGCCATTTTCAGAATCTTTTGTTGAACTATGATATTACAGGAAGAATAATAAATAGAACAGGAAGAGCGATCAGGAAGACAAGTAAAAATGAGATAAATAACTTCCTAAATAGTGATAACTTTGATAAAAATGATAATGTTCTATATCGTTATAATTTTGAGCAAAGATTGATCGAAATTCACTCATTTATTGAAGATGCTGACTTGGTGGTTGAAGTTCATGAAAGAACTGCAAAATACCTTGACAAGCTACTTAATCATCTTCGAAATAACAATAAAGATGAACTGGATTCAGTTTTAGCATATTTAGGTGAATCCGAAGATTTTAAATTTTCTGATGAAAGCTACGAATTAATACATAATAACTTCTTGTACTTGTTGTTGATAAGTTTACTTAATCCGGATAGTAAAAGCCAGGGTGATGATCAAGATTCTGACTTAAAGAATGAACTAGCTAGGCAAACAATTGTCGCTACTTTCAAGAAGAAAGTGTTTTTGATTTTTTATCATGATGATGAGCTTGCGTCTTCAAGTACATTTAAATATTTAAGCGAAAAATTAAATGATAAATTTTACAAGCATTTGCATCGCTACTTTACTAAAGGGGAAGGCGCGGATTTGAGCTTCAAGAATGATTTATTGATTCCGAAAGTGGGTTTCAAAGGCTCTAATGGTAGTTCTTGCGAGAATCTAATTCGTCTTTATACAAATAGTAAAGATAAAGAATATGCAAAGAAAGTCATTGATGAATTGGAAGACTCAATGGGAAATTATATAGAGGAGGTAGAGCAAAAGACTAATATAGAAAATGATATCTCAACAGAATTTAGAGTTGATGAGAATATAAGTGTTGAAAGTGGAGAGGAAGGAGGGCATGAATATTTTCAGGTAGAAGTGTGGCTGACAAATACTGATAAAAATGATTGTCAAGCTGTCTAAAAATAGATTTTAGTTGTTGCTATACGCACCTGCCCTCGTAACACGATAAGTAAGTAGTTCTAGAATAAAGCTACAAAGCTTAGTTCGTACTATTTGTTTTTCTGTCAACTCGATTTAAGTTGGATGACGTAGCGGATCGATGATTGGCCAGACGCAAGAATAGAAAGTCATTGTGGGCGGATCTATGGCACAAGAGCTTGTCTCTTAGGGTGGGAAAATAATTTTGCTCAGACCAGGCTTAAAGCTTTCATTGGCAAGGGTTTCACAGAATTCTCTTGCCTGCGGAATGTAGGCAAAAACAAAGACTAAGCTTAGTTTCGTTAATGTGCCTGGAATGCTCCTCGATCCTTGCACTCCTCAGCTAATTACTGATTTGCTGCCGCGCTTAGTTTAAGCTGGCTTAGCAGAAAATAAGTGGTGCATGTAAAACTCTTCAGCATTTGTACAGCATTGCATTTGCAAAAGTATACTATGTGCAAAGGTTATAGAACCTATTTGGCATCTAATGCTGTAGTTACAAGCTCTATAGCTGCGTTGTTTGCATGATGTAGATGGTAGGATACATGCATTTTTTTATTTCGTAGTCCTTTATGATTGCAGGGCTATCTAAAACGGGACGCCTGAAGCCCTTGAACGTTAAGAAAAGATCTCAAATGGGTTCTATACAGCCTTCGCTAGTTTTATCCCTCAGCTTCTAGCATTACTCGCTGGGCATCAGGAAAAGCAAGCAACGTTCGAGGTGGTGGGAAAAGGCCCATGTAGCCTCCGGCGCGTCTCGTCGCCTCCCAGTCAGTTGTGTAGGCATCCAGAATGAAACTGTATTTCGTGAAATCAAAATCAATACTGGCTAAGTCTCGAAAGAATTGTGCTTGCGCTTCCGTAATTTCGAAACCACCAACTATTGGTTCATCTAACGGCAAGTTCCACAGCTTCTGCAAATCCCGTAGTTCAACTTGAGGTAGGTTAAACTCCCCCACTAATTCGTCAGTCTCATTTGAGAAATATTCGATGCAGCGAGCTAGCCAGTCAGGTTCGGTCAACGTATAAGTACCTATCGATTAAAGTTTTAGAGCAAATTTGATAAGCTTTTGGTGCCTATTGCAATAGCAGCCTATTACCTTGCTGGCCAAGTGAGAATAAAGGCTGATTAGGATACTGTCGTCTAGCTGTCAGTTGGTTTACAGTTCACCTAAAGACAGGGTTGCGTCCCCCAAGTGATCTGGGTTGGATCTTCAGCGCAATCGAACTTCTGTATGGTGCCATCTGTCATTTTCCCGAAAGTTTCGGACCAGTCGGATTTATTAAATCCAAAAACGACGGATCCTGCTGTATTGCATTGCGCGAACAGAGCCGTCGAAAGACTTTTCATCAAGACCGGAGAATTCATGAGATTTTCTCCTCCTTCCTTTTCGAGAGTGAAGTAGACAGAGTGAGTTGCGTATACAGGCCGACCGGGTTCAGAATCTGAATATTTGTCCGTACCCGCTTCTACAAGATTGAGAGTTGAGACCTCTAGAAGCCTTTTCTCAGTCGCTTCTATCTGCAGCACACACTGCTGACTCACGGCTTGATGGATCTCTGCTGCTCTCGCAGAAATATTGAAAGGAAGCAACATCGAAACTAATAGCAATGATGTGAGGTGATTTTTATGCATTTTTTTCGATGGAACCTTTTTGCCTGTTAGGAAATAGCCTATCACTCTGCTTCTCCGATGAGGGTAAAGGCCGCCCAATCTAGGGGGTTAGGATACTTCTGTTTTGTGGTTAACATCGCCTGTCGCAGAGCTTGGGCTTTATCAGCACCCCGCTGCAGCTCTTGATAGAACGTCGTCATTAGCAGTGCAGTAGATTCGTCGGGCACCTTCCATAGCGACACCACTACACTGGGCACGCCTGATGAGAGGAAAGAGCGAGATAGGCCAATCACCCCGTCCCCGGTGATTCTGCCTCCTCCAGTGTCGCAGGCACTCAGCACCACCAAGTCTGCAGTTAGCTCCATTTCACCAATGTCGCTGGCCGTTAAGAAACCATCCGTAGCTTCCCCTGTGTTGTCAGGAGCTAGTGCGATCGCACCCGGTATCTCTAAATTTTGTACATCGTTTGAACCTTGTATATTGTCCAGCAAACCGTGGGTGGCGAAGTGAATCAGGCGGGCCTTCGGCATCTGCTGAGCGATCTTAGTCTTTGTGGCTTGGGAGCCTGTGATCGCTTGAGTGTTGAGCATTTTTGCAATTGCGATCGCTTCTTTCTCTGCTCCAGGTAAAGGCAAAAGCGGCGCTGACTGACCGGCTAAACGAGGCATCGTCGGATTGCCCACAATTAGTGCCTCTCCCCCAGCGGTGAGCCGCTGCTGTTGCTGACGCGTCAGCGTCAGGACCTGAATTGAGGGAGCCGTAACCACAGTATGCTGTTGTAATAGAGCCTGCCCTTGGCGATCTTGAAACGCTGCGAAAGGAGCCAGAAATAGTTCTCCCTCGGGGATGAAAATAACACGCTCCTCGGGATCTGTCGGCAGATACTGCGCAACAGGCGCAATCAAAAGCCGGTGCAGCTCTTGCAGTGATTTTTGTGACTGATCAGACTGTCCTTTAGAGGTTGGTACCACCGCGATCTGTCCGCGTCCGCGAGCGCCAATTGCTGTGCGACTATTGCGGATCAACTTCTCTAAAGACCCACTGAGGCGATCCACCCGTACGAGATGGATAGCACCCGTGGGCTGAACCACCCAGATAAAAATCTGTCCGTCCACAATCGAATATTCGACGAGCGTTGCCTGCTGATCTTGGGCAACCTGCTGAATTTGTTTGATCGTTAGAGGCTCGACGGGTTGCTGACGCTTGGCAACCTTCGCTGAACGCGACGCCAGGAGTTCGACAAACGCTCTGGCTCGGCCTCGTTCTGAAATCTCTAAGGCAGCTTTCGGCTGATCTCGGGCAATTAGCGTTTGCTGCAAAGCATCAAACGTACTGACGATCGAATCCCGCTGCGTGACCCGATCCTGATCGCTGAGTCCGGGCTGTAGGCTGTCCCACAGATCAGCAGCTTCCCGGAGCATTGGCTCTGCTTGAGCATACCGCTTTTGTTGGTAATGAATGTCTCCGATCAGACTCAGCGTTCGAGCGGTATCAGACCGATTGTCCAGTGACCGAGACAGCGCTAGCTTCTGCTGAAAGCTTTCTATTGCTTGCGGATATCGTTTCTGGCCGAGATGCAGAAGGCCGATGCTAGTTAGCGTTAAACTCTCTTGGGGGCGATCGCCTGCCCTCCGATACAGCCCTAAAGCCTGCTGATAGGTCTGTAGAGCCTGACTCGGCTGCCCTTGCTCCGCATATTCTGCTCCCAGCGTTGACAACGCGAGTGCCTTTAAATCGTTGTTGCCAGTGGGTTGAACCATTCTCAGAAGATTTTGGCCGGTGCTGCTACCGGAGGATTGCTGCCCCACCTCTGATGGATTGTGCCCGAGTTGTTCTGCGGTCTGCGTTAGGGCCTGTTGATATAGCTGAAGCGCTTGCCTGTATAAATCTAGAGATTTGTCATTCTGGCCTAGGCGAGCATAGACGTTCCCGAGGCTAGAGTAAATGGCTGTGCTGGCCAGAGGGTCCTGCAGAGGCTGCGAGAGCTTTAAAGCCTGATTGAGATAAGTGAGCGCTTGCGGGTACTGATCAATCTGATTATGGGCGTCCCCTAGCTGCTGCAGAAGGTTGACCATCTGCTTTCGATCAGAAAACGAGAGACTATTCGACTTGAGAACCACTGTATAGGGACTCAGTCTGCCCTCAAGGGTTTTAATTGCTTGTGAGTACTGACCCAGTTTCGCTTGTGCGGCACCGAGCCTAGCAAGAACCTGAGACATCTTGACCTGAAGCGGATAGCGATCTCGTTGGGGAGACGACTGCCCCAATTTGCGATAGTTGACCAGGACCTGTTCGTAAGTCTTGATGGCTTCGGGGTATCGTCCCAGTCGTTTTAGGGTCTGCCCGACTGTGGACAAACTGTTGTTGGTGTAGATCGGTTCACCTGTGGTTTGAAAAATCGCTTGGGCCTGTTGCTCGTATTGAAGCTGCTGAACAAACTGACCTCGAATCTGGTGATAAATGCCGAGAGTCGAAAGGGCATCGGCTTCTCGAACCCGATAGTTGAGGTCTCGAAAAAGTGCGATCGCTTGCTCAAACTGCTCTAAGCCCTGCTGTCCTTCCAGAAGAGCGTTGAGACCCATGTGATAAATTGTCTGGGCCTCCAGCGTACGGTTCCCGCTGCGTTGGCTGTCAGCTAACACTTGAGCAAGCGTCTGCTGGGCCATTTTCAGAGAGGGGACCGCCTGGGTTCGCTGGCCTTGAAGCACGTACGTGCCGCCAATGGCACCCTTCAGACGACCCACTTCAAATTGATTGCCCATCCGTCGATGTAGGGCGAGGGATTGCTTAAAAAACCGATTGGCCTGGGGATACTGCTCTAGATTGCGATGAACGCGACCGAGATCGTTGAGAGTCTCGGCTAATCCCTGACGGATTCGTTGAGTGGGCCGTTTTTCTCGCTGCAGAATTGTGAGCGCCTGCTGCAAGATCTCTAAAGCTTTTTGATTGTGTTCAAGGTCGAGATAGGCATCCCCGACCTCAGTGAGCGCCTCTGCTTTACCCAACGGATCTGAGAGGGTTTCGTAGATCGCCAATGCCTGCAGTGCTGTCTCTAACGCCTGCGATTCTTGTAAAAGGCCACTGTGAATTTTTGCAGTCTTAATCAGCGTTTGGGCTTTCTCGGCTTGATTGCGCAGTTGAAGAGAAGCCTGTTCGTAGGCGGTTAATGCTTTGAAAAGCTGGCCCTTCTGCAAGTGGAGATCGCCCTCTTCTAACAACAAATCAACAGATTGGATCTCCTGAGCCTGCGCGGCCGGAAGAACGAAAGTAACATCTGGGCACAGCAACAAACCGGATGCAACAAACATTGAGACAGCCGTTTGAGAGACTTTATCCATAATGCAGATCGCTTGCGTTCCTCATCCGTGAATGATCTCGCCTCTCTCCCAGTATATTTTTTTAGAGCTGCCGCAGGGGACTGCTTTGAGCAGAGATCAATCCTCTCTGCCCCATGTTGAATCTAAATATTGTTGGAAACTGTCGTAATCGCAACAGTGGTCCATGGGAGTCGAGAGTAGGCTTAAGTCAATTGAAACGTACGCTGCATGTTGATTTCGTCGCATGTGATAGGTACTGATTTGCAGCCCTGATATTAGAATTCTATGCAACTTCAAGAAAAAATACCGGTCAATATTTATCGCCCCAAAGAGCCTCTGAGCAGCAAGTGTATTGCAAACGAGGAGCTAGTGCAGGCGGGTGGAGAAGGTACAGTCCGTCACCTGACGTTTGATCTGTCAGGCAGTGATTTCCATTATCTAGAGGGCCAAAGCTTAGGCATTATCCCTGAAGGTACTGATGAAAAAGGTCGTCCCCATAAGCTAAGACTCTACTCCATTGCCTCGACGCGACATGGCGATCTGGGCAATGATCAAACCGTCTCGCTCTGTGTTCGTCAACTGGAATACAAGCATCCTGAAACTAATGAGCAGGTTTACGGCACTTGTTCGAGCTACTTGCGATCGCTCCAACCTGGCGATGAAGTTAAGATCACGGGTCCGGTCGGCAAAGAGATGCTGCTGCCTGACGATCCCGAAGCCAATATCATTATGATTGCCACTGGCACTGGGATTGCGCCTTTCCGGGCTTACCTATGGCGGCTCTTTAAGGAACAACATCCTGACTATCAATTTAAGGGCACGGCATGGCTGTTCTTCGGTGTGCCGTATACCGCCAATATTTTATACAAGGAACAGCTTGAAGAGCTGCAAGAAACCTTCCCGGAGCAGTTTAAACTGACCTACGCCCTCAGCCGAGAACAGCAGAACCCTGACGGCGGCAAGATGTATATTCAGCATCGAATTGCGGAACAGGCCGATACGCTCTGGGACCTCATCCAACGAGAGAACACCCACACCTATATTTGTGGCCTTAAGGGTATGGAAGGTGGCATTGACGATGGCATGTCTGTGGCAGCTCAAAAGCATAACGTGGACTGGATCGAGTACCGAAAAGCCTTGAAAAAGTCAGGGCGCTGGCATGTAGAGACCTATTAATGGGGTCGGTTTCGGCCCTCCTGAATCCGACGCTGCTGCTGCGAGATCTGCAGCGCATTAATCGACTTGTGCAGCAGATCTCAGGCTGCCTGGAACCGGAACCCATTGCCGCTCAGATTACCAAAGCGCTTGTTGAGAACTTTAACTGTATTTTTGCTCGCATCTGGCTCGTGGAATCAGACCGAAGCAGCTTACGACTTGTTGCTTCTGCGGGCTTATACACGCACCTTGATGGCTCCTTTGCGAAGGTACCGATGGGGGCATACAAGGTTGGGAAGATCGCCCAAAACTGTGTGCCCTTTCTCAGTAATCATTTGGCGGACGAGGCTTGGGTTAAAGATCGAGACTGGGCGATCGCAAATAAAATTCAAGGCTTTGCGGGTTATCCACTCATGACGGAGCGAGGCGCTATTGGCGTTCTGGCAACCTTTAGTCAAGAGACGCTAGCGCCCGAGTTTCTAGAAGTGCTGCAGGTGTTGTGTATGACAACGACCATTGCTATTGATGCCGCGTTGCAAAGCCAGCAGATCCAGCAAGAGGTGCAGCGCCAACCGCCTCGGCCTCCATTATCGGATCAACTCGCTGCCATTTTGACCTCTACACGACTGGTGCTTGTCGGCACAGAGCAATCCCTGTCGGCTTCTATCGTTCATCTTTACCTTCAGACGGCGGAACGCCTAGCGCAACTGCACTGCGAATATTGTCGGTTGACCTATGAAGAGCAAGCGATTTCGCTAGAGGCAATCATTGAACTGCCCACCGACCCAGCGCCGTCAATTAAGAAGATGGAAAGGGTTGATTTTGGTGAACTCCAGTTCCTCGCTGATCGCTTAGGCGGAGTCCTAGACGCTCAAACAGGTGTGCAGGAACGGATGCTGCAGTTCTCCCTCAGGTTGCCCTATGCCGGTAGTCAGAAAGGAGAAGGGGATCAGGACAGCCCCATGCCGTCGGAACGTGAACAAGAAATTATGGTGTTGTTGGCCCAGGGCTATCGCGATCGCAACATTGCCCAACACCTCCACATCAGCGAAAGCACAGTCAAGTTTCACGTCAACAACAGCTTGGTTAAGCTTGATGCTAAAAATCGCTATCAGGGTGTTTATCAGGCGACGTTGAAGGGCTGGATTTAAGGAAGCTGATCGGGGTCTATATTTTGCGATCGCAAATAATCTTCTAACTGCTTTCTCTTCTCTCGTTCTTGGTCTGCTCGCAGCCGTTCTTGGTCAGCCCGTTGCCGTTCTTGATCAGCCCGCTGCTGTTCCTGATCTGCTCGCAGCCGTTCTTGGTCAGCCCGCTGTTGCTCAGCATCCTCAGGCAGAGGAACTAATGCTCCATCTTTGGTAAACCAACGGAGCTGTTGTTCATAAATACCCAGTGCTAGCCCCAATTGCTCACTCTGCAGTTTGCCATCAGCGGGTTCAATCTCAATATAGGTGCCCCCCATCAGACGAAACCCTGCGAACTCCATTGTTTGGGGATGAAACCAGTAGTATTCTGGGACGCGCCACACATCTTGATACAGCTCTTTCTTTTTACCGCGATCAACAGTTGCAGTGGAGTCAGACAGGAGTTCAATCACGACGTTGGGGTACTTGCCGCCTTCTTCCCAGATCGCCCAACTGCGGCGGTCTTTTTTCTCTGCGCCCAATACGACAAAAACATCGGGACCACGAAAGTCCCGTGACTTGAGCTGCTGTTCGTTGTAGTAGACCGTGAGATTACCAGAAATATAGAAGTCAGGACGGTCGCGCCACCAATATTTCAACAGTCGGAGCAACAGGTCAATCTGGTCACGGTGAAAGTCAGTTTCCAAAGGCGGCTCATCGCTATATAAGTTTTTGGGGAGCTGCTGAAGGGAATCAGTAACGTCCTCGCATACAGCTTGAGATGGATTGGCATCAAGGCGAACCACTGCAGGACTCTCCGGCAAAACTCCTCTTAGTCTAGCGTAGGAGGTTCAACAGACTTCTGGCATGAATCATTGTCCTGGATGTTCACTCCAGCTGATCCGTTGTGACGATGCGCGATTGCCGAAGGCAGGCCCTGAGGCATCGCAACTTCTCTCCACCAAGCTAGGCAGAATAGGCTGCGATGGCCTCAATCGTATCAGTTGCTACAAAGACCAATCCCCCAGCCATGAATACTAAGCTTCAGCAGCAGTCGTTACGACTCAATTCATTTGGCTCTACCGAAGAGGAATGGAGGGGTAACCGATGAACCTATTTGAAAGGCGCTCTACAGCACCACCTGTAGAGCATATTCAACAGATCAAACGGTGGGTCAACGACCTGCTAAGTCTCGGTGACGATGTGCCGATCTCTATTAGTCAACTACGCTGTCATGAACCGGACTGCCCTCCAGCGGAAACCGTCATTTCCGTGATGACCCAACCCACCCAGACTTATAAAATCCATCAGTCAGCAGCAGAGGTCGATTATGACGCTGTTGCTGCAGCTCTCCCATCGTCTGCACAGTAAGCGGCCCTTTTGTTCGTTCCTTTTCAACCTCTCAGGATTTAGTTTTCTATGGTTAGTTCAGCCGTTCCCGTTACCGTACTGACGGGCTATCTAGGTGCCGGAAAGACGACGCTTCTCAATCGAATTCTGACCCACGAGCATGGCAAGAAAGTAGCTGTGATCGTCAATGAGTTTGGTGAAGTGGGCATTGATAATCAGCTTGTGATCGATGCTGATGAAGAAATCTTTGAAATGAATAATGGCTGTATCTGCTGCACGGTACGAGGAGACCTAATTCGGATTATCGGCAACCTCATGCGCCGCCGCGATCAGTTTGACCACCTCGTGATTGAGACCACTGGACTCGCCGATCCAGCTCCCGTCATCCAGACGTTCTTTGTGGATGAAGAGATTCAAGCCCAGCTTGATTTAGATGCAGTCGTCACGGTGGTAGATGCTCAGCATGTTGAAGCGCACTGGGATAGCGAAGAGGTGCAGGAGCAAATCGCCTTCGCGGATGTAATTTTACTCAATAAGACCGATCTGGTTGAACCAGATAAGCTGAAGGAACTCGAACAAAAAATGCGGGCCATGAATGCACTGGTCAAAATTCACCATACGCAGCACTGCGAGATTGGCATGGATTCAGTTTTAGGAGTGAAGGCCTTTGACCTGAAGCGGGCGCTAGAGATTGACCCAGAGTTTTTGGGCGAGGATGCTCATGAGCATGATGATTCTGTGTATTCTCGCTCCATTGTAGAAGCGGGGGCGGTAAATCTAGATAAGCTCAATACTTGGATGACGAATCTGTTAGAAACCCACGGTCCCAATATCTTTCGGATGAAGGGGATTCTCAACGTGGAGAACGAGGAGCAGCGGTTTGTATTTCAAGGCGTCCACATGATCTTTGATGGTGCTCCCGATCGCAATTGGAAACCAACAGAAACACGCAAGAATGAGATGGTGTTTATTGGCCGAGACTTGGATGAAATGAACCTCCAGGATTCGTTTAAAGCTTGTTTGGTGTGAGTGCATTGATCACGTTTAGAAAGCAAGCCCAAGACCAGTTATCTGATTATGTGCGAGGGGTTATCTGGTCGAGCAACGGCAAATATCTAGCAGCCATCTCAGCGGCAGGGGAAGCCGTGCTGTGGAAAGAGGCCGAAAGTCCGCAGAGAGTTAGGCTGGATTTGCTGACGGCAGGTGACTTTTCCTGTGACTGCCTTGGGTTCTCGGCGAACAGCCAGTTTCTTGCAGTGGGGGGACAGGCGGGCAAGGTATGGGTGTGGGATGTTTTGCAGGATGTTCCGAAGCTTGTACTTGAGCAGGTTTATCCGTCGGTTTGGATTGATCACTTAGCTTGGCATCCGGTGGAGGAGAGGGTTGCGATCGCAACCCATCGCCAGGTCCAAATCTGGGATCTGCAGCACCAAAAGCAAACGGCTACGCTGGAGTTTGAGTCCTCGTCGGTATTGGATTTAGCTTGGCATCCGGCTGGGGAATATTTGGCTGTGAGCGGTCACGGTGGCGTCAAGATTTGGGATCTACAGACACCAGAGATGCCGCTGCTGTTGTTTGAGGTACCGGGGGCGAGTCTAACCTGTCGATGGTCAGCGGATGGTCAGTATTTAGCGTCGGGCAATCTGGATCGCACGCTTTCGGTGTTGGCGTGGGAGAAGCCACCACCTTGGTTGATGCAGGGGTTTCCGGGCAAAGTGAGTCACATTACTTGGGCTGACGGTGCGGCTCTGTTAGCTGCGGCCTGTGTGGATGGGATTACCGTTTGGCGGCGTGAGGGCGGCAACTGGAATAGTCATGTGCTAACGGAGCATCAGGGTTTTGTGAATGCGATCGCATTTCAGCCACAGACTCAGCTTTTAGCGTCTGGGGGAGAGGATCAGCGGGTTTTACTTTGGAAGGGGGCTAAGAAGGTGAATCAAACGCTTAAGGGGTTGAGTGCCGGAGTGGCCTGTCTTGCGTGGCATCCTTTGGGGCATTATTTAGTGGGTGGCGGAATGGATGGACAGTTGATGATTTGGTGTATGGACACACCATCAAAAGGTTTTGGATAATGGCAAAACTGATCGGTGTGATGCCACCTTGAAAAATTAAAACGTGGGTTGATGATCTTCTTGACGAAAAGGGAGAGTGTTAGTGAATCGTCAAATGAACCTATCTGAGCTGACAACCCAGCAAATTACTGATTTACTTTGGATGTTGAAAGGGACTCCTCAAGCTCAAATATTATATGAGGAATTCTCAGGTCGCCCTTCCAAGCCCTGTATTGCACCCGATGATCCTGATTGGGATACAGAGATTACAGCGAGTTTGAAGGCTGAATTCGACAGCCCGCATTATCTGCAAGATATCAGGGAATCTAACGAGAGCGAAAGCCAACAGAGAAAGGTATAACGATGACAATAGCTGGTGCGAGCAAGGGCTAAAAATAAAAAGAAGTAGTAGAAGTGTTCGCCGAGTACCCGTATGTATTGTGTTGTTAGGCTTGTTGACGCTGGGCAACTTGTATCAAAAGACGTAACGCTTCATTGACCGATGCCTCCGTTGGGAAAGCCTGAGCCACATCTGGCTCTAATACAACTATATTTGTCTCAGACTGGCAGCGGTCAGCATACTTGCCTCTTACACCTCCTGACATCTGAGCAAAGTTGTACTCGGGACGTAAATCATTCTCTAGCTCATTCTCAGTCGTCTTCTTCATAGAATCTTTGCTCATTACGGGTTGCCCTCCGGGCACTAATGATACGTATACGATTCGCCCGCTCTGTGTGAGCTATCACCAGTAACTGACCGTAGCGGGATAAGCCGATCATAACGTAGCGACTTTCTCCAGTGGAGTGGTCTTGGTCAGGGTAAGTCATCGACAGTGTGTCTTGGAAGACAGTTGAGGCTTCCCGAAATGAAACACCATGCTTCTGAAAATTAATTATCGCTTTTTGAGGATCCCACTCAAACTGCATCTTCTAGCGCTGCTCTCAGCTCAATCAAGATACACGAAAATTGGATAAGTCTAACGGATCAACCATCAGGGGCATGAGCATAAAGTTAAAGCGTCCAGTATGTTGGGTAAAGAGAAAACTCTGCGCGATTATCAATCAAGTCTCTGTAAAATACGAAAGTTGCTTATGCTTTTCCAGAATTGAGATGCGGTTTTGGAGCGAGATCGGTTTTCCCGGATATGTCAGTTTTCAGTGGGAGCATATATCATTCACTTCAGACGGTAATGTTCCCGATAACTTTAATCGATCGCCAGATTGGATCATTGAAATTCTGTCCCTTGAACAGCGACCCAATCAAGTGTTAGACAATATTCTTTATTGCCTGGAGAATAGTAGTCGCGTTGGTTGGTTTATCGATTCAGATGATCTCAATATTTTGTTTTTACACCTACATTCCGCAGGTTAGTGAATTCTTGTAAGCCTTTCCCAGTAAAGGCTTTGAGCCTTAGCCCGAAATTCAAGAATACCTCCCTCAGAGCGTTGAGAGACAGGTGGCCGATTAACCTGTATTGCTTTTCCGAATCTGGCTTCTAGAGAGTCTGTGATCTGTTTTTTCAGGTGATGCAACCTGGATTGATAGAACAGAGCCGATTTTTGACAGGCCCTGTAACCCTTCTCTAATATTGCTTCTAGAAAAGTGTACTACCTGCGGAATGTAGGTTTACAGCCTCAGCAACAGCCAGCATTATGTCGTGGTGATCGAGTTATTCCCGTTCTTCCGAGTCTAGAACTGACTCTTACGGCTAGCTCAATCTTTAGTTGGTTGAAAATGGGCTAACGATGGCGATGAGCGGCAGGGGACAGGCGGAAGACTGATGACTCACTCGAAAACCTACGCTGTCCCCTGTCCGCTCGATTGCGGGGTTAAGCCAAGTCCGGCAGTCACCGTTCAGGACCTGGTCCCAATCTTTCTATTTGCCGATCCAAAACGTACACCAGTTCCGGATCTCTAGGGTCAAGGTTGTGAATGATACCGCTTGGCGCGAAACCATAACGCTCAAGTAGCCGCTGCATCGGCACATTTGACTGGTTGGTGGACGTGAACACCTTTGGGGTCTTGCAGCGATCGGCCAGGGCTTCGACGAGAGCGCTGCCCACACCGAGACGACGTTCAGGAGAAGCCACGTAGATCATGGAAATAAACCCGTTGTCGAAAAATGTGTATTCCAGAACGCCGTATGCGATGACTTGTCCGTTGCGTTCCGCAACCAGGCAGAGTTCCGAACCGAGTATGCGATCAACAAAGTTAATCCGTTGTGAATCGGATTGAGCGATCTGATCGAAAGCGATAATGGTATCGCGGTCGTCTGTCGTTGCGTCGCGGAGCTGTATTGCCATCGAAAGCTGCCTAACGGCCACCCCATCGGGAGCGCGAGAGTTAATTTAAAACGTTGAACAGTAAGGTGTTTCGAGCGTCCCGCTGCATTGGCTGGTTGGACCCGCAGGAGAACACCGGAAAAAATTTATACCATAGTAATTGCATAAAAAAGGTTACATCACCCTCAGCAATTATTTTGAATGAAGACAATTAAACTATATTTTCTCTACTAGCTTTTGGCGTTTTTCTTCGTATTCCCCCTCAGTCAATAGACCTAACTCATACACCTCGTGAAGTTTCTGTAATAGATTAAGAGATTGCACAGACTGCTTAGTCTCTTTTTTCTTTGATGAAAGTTCTTTTTTCTGCGATTTTAAACACTTTAAATCAGCTTTGAGTTGACTAATTTGAGACTTAATATCTTTTGCTATCGCTTGTGCAATCCGTTTGCCTTCTTTAATCTGTGCTCTCTTGCTTGCGACATCTCGGGCAATTCCAGCGTTGATTGATGCAGCAGTTCTCCTGCTTGCAGCTCTATATTTAGAACCTAGTATCGCACCTCCAAGACCTCGACCCATCGATTGAGTTTCAGCTCTTGCTTCTGTTGCCGATTGCGAAAGAGCAGCATTTGCTTCAACCCACTCTTGTACTTCCTCCTTAGCTTTTTCAAGCCTTAACGTTAAGTGAGATATCTGAGATTCAGTGGCAGAAATATTCTGCTCAATGGCACTTACCGATTGCTCTTTAGTTAAATCAAGCATGACTAGGATCAAGATCTATCATTTTTAGTAGGATTCCCTCAACAAAGACAAAACGAGCATGCCGGAACTCGAAGTCTAACTATGCTTAGGAGGCAAACTTCCTCCTAACACAAATTTGCCAAGGAGCCTGCTTCTCTCCACAAGCCAGCCAGCTCTACACTAGCACCTCTCCCTACGGATCGGCAGTACGGAAATTTGCCGACACGGAAACTCAACCTATATCTCCTGAAAGCTATGCTTGAAAAGCATTAAAGACGCTTTTCTTTTGCCTTTCCCTAGAGTGTTATCAGGCAAATTAAGACGTCCAAGGGAACATCAAGCGAGCTCACGAATTGCCCTCAAAGTCCTTTCAATTTCTTCCGAAGTGTTATAAATCCCAAGCGACACCCGAGCATAGGATGTCGCATAGGGAGTTGTACTAGCAATAATATTCTGCTCTCTCAAACCATCGACAACCTGTTGTGGAGACGACCCATCTACATCAAAACAAACAATAGCCGCTGAAACATCCTGATCAACTGGCGTATAGAGCGTCACATGCTCCATTTTCGCCAACCCCTTTTTCATCTGTTCGCTGAACCGATGCAGCCGCTTCCTAACGCGCTTCTGTCCAATCTGCTCATGAAACGCAAACGCCTGAACCATCGCCCACTGGTGCTCAAACGGCTTGAACCCACCCGGCGTCATCCATCCACCCCAACCCGCACCTCTACTAAACGTCGGAATCGTCGGCGTCACCGCCTTCTGAGATCTCGGATTGCCCCAAATGAAGCCCGACCCTCGGGGCGCAAACATCCACTTGTGGGTTCCCGCCACAAAAAAGTCGCAATCGATCTCACTCAAATCGCATTCCTCCACCCCCAGACCATGCACACCATCCACAAAAAACAAAACGCGATCCTCCTCGTCTCGATTGGCATTGACCGCCTTCAACCGTTCACTGATTTGTGCAATCGGAACCTTAAGGCCCGTATTAGAATGCACCCAGGTTGCCGTCACCAGTCGGGTGTTGGGCCGAATCGCCCCCACCAACGTCTCCACCATTTCATCCTCAGAGACGTTTTGGATATCTTGATAGAGCGGAATCTCTCGTACTGCGGCCCCAGTGCGATCAGCTTTATAGCGCAGCGAGGCATGGGTCGAGTAGTAATCAAACTCAGTCGTCAGCATTTCCTGATCAGGACGAATCGCCAGCCCGTTAATGACCAGTCCAGTCCCCATCGTCGTGCTGTCAGTTAACGCAATTTCATCCGGTTGAACACCAAGATAGTTGGCCGCACTCTGCCGCACCTCAGCCTCTAGATTTCGCCTGTGGTCGGAAAGGTAGTGGGTTGGATTATTGTCCAGACCCGTGCGATGGGATTCAATCGCAGCTTGAACATTGGCCGGGTTAGAGGCGATCAGTAATCCAGCCAAATGAATGTAGTCTGGATCAAGGTTAAAGAAATCGCGGACCTGGTCCCAATCCTTCAAATTTTCTAGCGCTACCTCTTTCTCTGCCTGTGAAGGCTGAGCGAGTGTCTGATTAGCTGTAATGGTAGAGGCGGCGGATCCTAACCCTGCAGCAATGAGGAAATTTCGCCGATTCCAGATCATGGTCGGTATCCTTAAGGGCTAGCGTTAACCTGAGCTGATGTGTTTGAGTTTCAGCCAGCCAAATATTTCCTCTGCTGTAAGCTGCAACGTCACGCCACCGAGCACCGGAATCTGCTGAGTACCCCGATAAATTTCTAACTCCTGACCAGGTGTTAATACCAACACAGAATAATCATCGGGATCAATCAACCAACCAAGCTGACCACCATGACGGAGGCAATACAGCAGATTATCGATCACCCGATTCGCATTTTGATCCGGTGAAAGCACCTCTATGGCCCAATCTGGAGCCTGAGTAAAGTTATCTTCCGGTTCACCCAAATCATTGAGGTCAAATTGGTCTAAAGATACTACGACAATATCCGGGACAACGGAGCGATCTCCAAATGTGCAACGTAGCTCAGGCAGAGCCAGATAGTTCTCTCCTGCGCTATCTAACTTAGTCAGCAGTCGCTTTTGCAGCAGCGAATGTCGAACCTTGGGCATCGGTTTCTGAATTGCCTCCCCTGCAACATATTCCCATGTCGGAGACTGTTCCAGGTCTGGAAGCCCAAGAAAGTCATCTAGCGTCAGGTGTTGAGGAGCGACAAAGGTCATTACGGTGCACGCAATCTGTCTCTATAGCAAGAGAGGTATTTGTTAGGACATCTTCTCGGCTGAAACCCGTATGGGTTAGAGGCCCACTGTCTTAACCAGCCGCTCGACTGCTATACGCACAGCATAGTCTAGATCAATGTTGGTGGCTGGAGTAAGTCGTCTGTGCAATACAGATTTTCAACGTACAGCAATGGCTGGCAAGCGAATGATAAAGCTTGTTCCCACTCCTAAGGTGCTTTCAAAGGCAACAGTGCCGTTCAATAGCACAACAAATTGCTTTACGATACTCAACCCTAGTCCTGTGCCAGGAATGTTGCTGACGTTTTTACCGCGATGGAAGGGTTCAAAGAGAAGAGACTGATCCGCGTCGGGAATGCCGAGTCCGTGATCGGTGATGTGAAACGTGATTGCCTGTGGCTCTTGAACCAGCTTCAGTTCAATCTGTCCCCCCTGCGGCGAGTAGCGAATCGCATTGTGCAAAATATTGACTAAGACCGATCGCAACAGTTGTTCATCGACCCCCATCTCTAAATGGGTGCGATCGCAAACCCATACCAACTCATGCTTAGGTGCAGTCAACTGCAGCTCTTTGAGCAACGCCTGACAAAACTGAACAATATCAAGGGTGGCGGGTCTAATCGCTAACTGGTCCGCTTCAATTTTCCCAATCACCAAGATGTCGTCAATCATCGCCGTCATCCGATCTGTATTGGCGACAATCGCCTGCAGATACTCTCGCTTCTGATCTTCAGAGAGCTGCTGCTCATAGCGCTCCATTGATGAAACAGAGAGGGCAATGTTATTAAGCGGGTTGCGGAACTCGTGACAGACCATCGAGACAAAACGCGATCGCAACTCACTCAACTCCTGAAGCTGCTGATTAGCCTGTATCAACTCCGCTGTCCGCTCCTGCACCTTCAGCTCTAGCGCCTCATTGGTTTGCTGCAGAATTGCCTCAGCCCACTTGCGTTTCGAGATATCCCGAAACGTGACAACAGCTCCCACAAGCTGCCCTTGTTCATCACGCATGGGCGTACTCAGATATTCCACTGGGAAAGCCGTTCCATCCTGACGCCAAAACACTTCATCAGTGACGCGGTGAACTGCGCCATCCTTGAATGCGGCATAGATCGGGCAAGTCTCACGAGGATAGTGGCGTCCGTCAGCATGGGAGTGATGCAACACCTGGTGCATGGACTTGCCAATCAAATCGCTCACGGCTGTACCAATCATCTCAGCAGCAGCGGGATTGACGAAGGTAGCATTTCCGTCGAGATCTAGGCCATAGATACCCTCACCCACAGAATTGAGAATCAGCTCATTCTGTCGCCGCAGCGTTTCTAGCACTTTTGCCGTGGGTTGACCCGTCGTCAAACTGTTATCCATTACACCAAAGCGCCCCTCATAAAACGGTTAACTGACGGTTATAGCCTTCGGAAAAATCGCAAAGCTCGCACAGTCCGGCCATCAGTTCTATCAAAGCTTGAGCAATGTCCCAAACAGTTCTCATTATTGAGGATGAAGCCCAAACCCGCAGCGTGTTTCTGAGCAGTTTATCCTTTGAGGGCTTTGGTGCTGTGGGGGCAAGCTGTGGGTCCGAAGGGGTTGAGTTGGCGCAAACACACCATCCCGATTTAGTGGTGTGCGACATTATGATGCCAGATATGGATGGCTATCAGGTGCTTTCAACGCTGCGTCAGGGGTCTGATACGGCGAGCATTCCTTTTATTTTTTTGACGGCGAAGGCGACAATGCCCGATCTGCGGGTGGGAATGAATTTGGGAGCCGATGATTATTTGACGAAGCCCTGTACGGTGGGGGTGTTTATTGATGCGATCGCAACCCGCCTTCAGCGCCACTCCGATCTACATCCGCCATCAGACGAGACTGAACCACCAACCAGCATTTTCCCAGACTGTCCGCAACTCAGCTCTGTGTTCCAATTCATAGAAGCACATTACCAACAGCCCATTCAGCTCCGAGATATCGCGGATGTGGTGGGCTACTCTCCGGCCTATCTCACGAGCCTCGTCAATAGTCAGACGGGCCGCTCCGTTAAGCAATGGATTATTGAACGCCGCATGACCCAAGCCCGCGAACTGCTGTCCAAGACAAAAGAACCGATCAAAAAGGTGGCGGCAGATACAGGCTATACCGATGCAGGCTACTTCAATCGTCAATTTCGTCAGATCCATGGCGTCTCTCCTCAGGCTTGGCGGCAAGAGATCGATAGCTGTCAGCATGAATGACCAAAGTGAGTAGAGCCTGCTGCCTGAACCGAACCCTGAATGAGTGTTGATCCAGATTTAGACGGCAATACCTTTATGAGTATTCCCAGACAGATCAAAAGAAAATCCTATGCCTGCCATAGATCGTCCAATGTCCTGGGAGTAGAGTAGCTGGTAGCCTTTATTCAGAAGCAGAGTAGAAAAATTGCTTCTCTCTACAAAATCGTTAGCAAGTAGCAAAAGCAGTGAGTAGTTTTCTTCAGAATTTTAGCTTTACCTGAAAGAATGTTTTAGCTTTCAAGAGAATTAGACCTTCTGAAAGAAAGCTGTCTTTTAAATACTATTTGAATAGATATTTGGGCTGAAGTACATCAACATGACTGCAGTTCAATATTTCCTTGTATGGTTAGCTTTAAGTTACCTGAAGCGAGGGGCTGTAACTGTCTGTCACGAAGCATAACGCAGGCTTAGCACTTTTATGCAAGACCCTTAGCAATCTATGCACGCTGAGTTACAAAAAGAAATTCTTCCAAAGGAAAATATTTGGGGCTTTCTAGTTTTTGCCCGTATATCTTTCTGCTCTCTTCTGATTTTTGATATGCGTCAGGCCCGTATCAAATAATACAAAACGATCCTGAATCTTAAGGTCTAATTAATTCAAATATAGGAATATCCGTAACAGTTATGGCGGTAGCTTCATTTAACGGTCCCTCGCAGCAGTGGGATAACCTAACTTCCCAGCGCGGTAATCTCAGTGAACTGGAATTGCTCTGTGCAATCTGCGGCGGTTCTCACATGAGTCGAGATCATTGGCAGTACATGGAGACGCTGCCCAGTGATCCGGTCGATATGGTGGACGACCTGATCAAGATGGGGCTATACAAACCCGATAGTTTTGACCTTGCTGACACGCTCAGTCAAACGGAGTTGAGAAAGCAGCTTTTTCTAAAAACGGTTTCTAAGGGCGACCCAAAGCGAGAGCGCCTTGTTAATGATCTGATTAAGCTTGCCGGTGGCTTAGATCAGGCTTTTGCGGCTGCGTTTGGACCGCAAGCGGGTCGGTTCTTCAGCGATGCTCAACGCATTAGTAGCGTGACTCGGCGAGAGTTTCTCAGGAATGTTGCTGTGGGGGCAGCTTTGGTCTCACTGGCTAGCTGTACTCCTGGCGGTTCCGATGCGCCCACGGCCCCAGGTGATTCGGCAGACGTTCCAGAGAATCTAGAGAAGACAGATTTGAAGATTGGGTTTATCCCGATTACCTGCGCGACACCGATTATTATGTCGGAGCCGCTGGGATTCTATAAGAAGTATGGCCTCAATGCCGAAGTGGTGAAGATGCCCAGTTGGGGTGCGGTCAGAGACTCTGCGATCGCAGGTGAACTTGACGCTTACCACATGCTCGCCCCCATGCCGATTGCCATGACCTTGGGCTTAGGATCGGCCTCCTTTGGGGTAAAGCTTGCCAGTATTGAGAACATCAACGGTCAGGCAATCACTGTCGCCAACCGCCACAAGGGTAAAGTCAACGGCCCTGCTGACTTCAAGGGGTTTGTGATGGGGGTTCCGTTCCCCTATTCGATGCACAATCTGCTGCTGAGATACTACCTAGCGACGGGTGGTCTTGATCCCGACGTAGACGTCAAAATTCGTCCAGTACCGCCGCCGGATAGCATTGCCCAGATAGTGTCGGGAGATATTGATGCCTATCTGATGCCTGATCCATTTAATCAACGGGCAGTCTTCGAGGAAGTGGGTTTCATTCACAAGCTAACGAAGGATTTGTGGCCCAATCACCCTTGCTGCGCCTTTGCTGCCAGTGATCAGTGGATTGATGCGAACCCCAACACCTTCCGAGCCTTAAATAAGTCGATCATCGAAGCTGCCGGATATGCGAGCGATCCCGCAAACCGCCCCGAGATTGCCAAAGCGATCTCGGAGCGGGCTTTCCTCAACCAGCCAACTGAAGTGGTCGAGGCGGTGCTGACGGGCAATTTTGATGACGGCAACGGCAATAGGCTGGAAGTTCCGGACCGGATTGGGTTTGATCCCTATCCCTGGCAGAGTTTCGCCAACTGGATCTCATCGCAGCTTGTCCGCTGGGATCTGCAGGGAGACGGCAAGGCGAAGACAGCGATAGAAGGTAAATATGACGAGGTGGGTCAAGATATTTTCCTGACGGACCTTGCCCGCGAACTCGCGACCGAGCTAGGTCAATCGCCGCCGGAGGAAATCTATAAGACAGAAAAACTGGCCTTTGATGATTTTGATCCAGCCGACCCAAGCCAGTACATCCAGGATCAGATCGATAAGTATGGTGTATAGAAAATACGGCGTATAAGCAAGCACCACATTGTACATAGTTGCCGAGGTTCTCTATGGCCGCAAGCTCAAGTCTTTCTAGCTCATCTTCTTCTAAATCTTCTTTTCAGCTCAATGAGAATATAAAGGCGGCGCTCGTCTTTCTGTTATCGCTGGGACTGTTCCTGCTGTTCTGGGAGGTGGGAGCAAATGCCAAATGGTTTGCAAAGGGGATGCCCACTGCCTCTAAAACGATTGAGGAACTGTGGTGGTGGACGACCAATCCCTTCTTCGATAACGGTCCCAACGACTTGGGAATTGGCTGGAATTTGCTGATTAGCTTAAGGCGAGTTGCGATCGGTTATATCGCCGCCTCGTTGGTTGCGGTTCCTCTAGGCATTCTGATTGGCATGTCTAAAGTTGCCTTCAAAGCCTTCAATCCCTACGTTCAGCTCTTGAAGCCCATCTCTCCTCTGGCTTGGCTGCCCCTCGGTCTCTATATCTTCCGTGATTCAGAGAAGACGGGGGTGTTCATCATTATGATTAGCAGCATCTGGCCCACACTTGTTAATACCGCTTTTGGGGTTGCTAACGTCAGCGATGACTATCTCAACGTTTCTAAAACCTTAGGGGCATCCCGACTCCGCACAATTTTCAAGGTGATTATTCCAGCCGCACTGCCCAATATTATCTCTGGGCTACGCATCAGTATGGGGATTGCTTGGCTGGTGATTGTGGCGGCAGAAATGCTGCTGGGCACCGGCCTGGGCTACTTCATCTGGAATGAGTGGAATAACCTGTACATCCCTAACATTTTGGTCGCTATTTTCATCATCGGCATGGTGGGGCTGATTCTGGACCAAATCTTTGCCTATCTTGAAAAACTAGTCTCCTTTGGCCGGTCATGATCATGCACACTATTTCTGATCCCCAAGCGCCTGCGATGGAAGCCCCTACAGGCATTCAGTTGAGCCTCAGTCAGGTCTCCAAGGTCTTTCCCGGCAAACGGGGGATGTTCAATCGGCAGAGTTCGCCCGACTTTGTGGCGATTGATGAGGTGAGTCTCGATATTGAGCACAATACCTTTGTCACGATCATTGGCCCCTCAGGCTGCGGAAAATCGACGCTGCTCAACATCATCGGCGGGCTGAGTGAGGCGACGACCGGCACGGTGACAATGGATAACCAGCCCGTTACAGGGCCAGGGCCAGATCGGGGAATGGTCTTCCAGAACTATGCTCTGATGCCCTGGATGACGGTGGCTGGCAATATTGGGTTTGCGGTTGAAACAGTCTATCCGAAGCTGTCAAAGGCCCGCATTAAGCAAATTGTGAGCGAGAATATTGAACTCGTCGATCTGATAGGAGCCGAACGTAAATATCCCCATGAGCTGTCGGGTGGAATGCGGCAGCGGGTCGGGATTGCGCGGGCGCTAGCGATCAACCCTAAGGTGTTGCTGATGGATGAACCCTTTGGAGCACTGGATGCCCTGACGCGGGGCTACCTGCAGGAAGAGATTGAGCGCATTTGGGAGCAGCACCGCAAGACGGTGATCATGATTACCCACAGTATTGATGAGGCACTGTTGCTCTCGGACAAGATCGTGATGATGACCCGTGGCCCTGCCGCTAAGATTGCCCAGATTTTGGATGTGCCGTTCCCGAGACCGCGCGATCGCAACTCGGTCGAACATCATCCTGCCTACGATGGCCTGAGAACCGAAATGGAGGCCCACCTCTATCGAGAGACTCGCTATGTCGAGCAGTCTCGCATTCAGGCTAAAGACCGTTCCTCAAATACTGATACGTCAAAGGACGATTTACTATGACGACTGCCGAAATTACTGAAAAGCTCTTAGCGGCGAAGAAAGCAAAGGGTATTTCTTTTGAAGACCTAGAGAAGGTCGTCGGCTGCGATGAAACCTGGATTGCTTCAGTGATCTATCGTCAGGCCAGTGCCTCTGAAGAAGAAGCGGGCAAGATTGTGGAAACGTTGGGTTTACCACCTGAGATGGCAGAACCGCTGACGGTTCCCCCGATGAAGGGTGGGCTTGATCCTTTAATTCCCACCGATCCGTTAGTGTATCGGTTCTACGAAATTATGCAGGTCTATGGCGTTCCTGTAAAAGCCGTGATCCACGAGAAGTTTGGCGACGGAATTATGAGCGCGATTGATTTTTCGATTGAGGTTGATAAGGTGTCTGATCCAAAGGGAGATCGCGTCCAAGTCACCATGTGCGGCAAGTTTTTGCCCTATAAAAAGTGGTAGATCGCTGTTTGAGAATCTATGTATAGGTTCGCTGTATAAAATACATGGCGGCTCTGCATTCCCCCCCGGCCCCCCAATTCTGGGGGGAGGGTCGCAACATCTTAGAGCAAATTATTCGTGGATTCTCTCGTTCATCTAAACCGCTTGTGTAGGATTCAGTTCTGCATTGGTTCTCTGAATTAACGCTCTACGCTGCAAGCTGGGAAAGTCGTTCGGTGCCTTCAGGAGAGCGGGCGGTGAGTCTGCAAACGTTCTAAGCAAAGGTCCCAAATGCAGCATTCTACTTGAGCCGCAAAATGTATATATTCTCTCCCCCCAGAATTGAGGGGGCGGGGGGCCAAGATTTCAAAACGACAATCTATTCAATACTCCCAAGTCAATATCCCGATTACGCTAGGAAATGCTGATGCTGAATTTGCCATTCATCGTTTTCAATCAGACGAGGTCTAGATTTTCCCCATGGGTTCGTCCCCTAGGTGCGATCGCACTTGCTGGACTAGGACTGTTGACGCTGGCTCCTGCGGCCTTAGCCCACCATCCCCTCGGTGGACAGCTGCCGTCTAATTTCTTCGAGGGCTTTATGTCGGGTGTTGCTCACCCAGTGATTGGTTTGGACCACTTTGTGTTTGTGATCGCAGCCGGTCTATTAGCGGCCCTGAGTCGCCAAGGGATTATGATTCCCGTTGCTTTTGTGATTGCAGGTCTAGCGGGGACAGGGATTCATTTGCAAAGTCTGGACTTACCCGCTCCTGAGTTCTTTATTTCAGCATCAGTCCTGCTGTTTGGCGTGCTGTTGGCCCTGAGAAAGAGCCCAAACTGGAAGCTAGTGGCTGGGTTAGGTGCGATCGCAGGTATCTTCCACGGCTATGCCTACGGGGAAGCGATTGTGGGCGCTGACATGATGCCAATGGTGGCTTATCTGACGGGATTTACCGTGATTCAACTGGTGATCTCACTGGGCATGAGTGCCGTCGGTCGGGCAATTCTTAAACGTCATCAAATGCCCGAACTGCCGCTGCGGTTTGCCGGTTTTGCCATTTGTGGTGTCGGGGCGACGTTCCTCTCGTCTGCCCTTTTGGGATAGCGGTACCGATATCGGAGAACACCCATCAAGAGAGGAACCCCCTATGCAACAGTCAGAAGCCTTAACGATCAGCATTGGTGTCCTTGGCGGCGTTGATGTCTTTCTTACAGCCACCGTGATCCCTGTGCCCGTGTGGGTCACGTTTACGGCCTGGGCCTCATTCTTCATTGTGGGCGGCGGTGTCCAGGGGTTTATTAAATCGATTGCCTGCAATATCACCGGCATTATCATTGCGGCCCTGTCTCTCTTGGCGATTGACCTGATCGGAGAAAGTCCCCTGATTGCCGCCATTTGTGTGGGCATCGGTAGCGCAGCGATGGTGCAGGCTTCCAAGCTACCTTTTACCCACGGCATTACACCTGCAATTGTGTGGGGCTTTTCCCAGACGGTGGGGACTGTCGCCGTGACCGGGTTGGCTGTGACGGCAGCCCCCCCGAATAACCCCGTGATAATTGCGATCGCAGCGATGATTCTTGGCGCTATTTTTGGCTACCTATCAGAGGCGTGGGGCAAAGCGATGACCACCTCTCGCCAACCCACGTAGCCCTAAAGACATCCCAACAGCCGATGGACCGACACCTTAGAGAAAGTGAGAGATTTAACCGATGGTCATGATTCAAAAGATTCCGGTCACCATTCTCACCGGCTATCTAGGCGCAGGCAAAACCACGCTGCTCAATCGGATTCTGACCGAAGAGCACGATAAGAAGATTGCCGTGATTGTCAATGAGTTTGGCGAGGTGGGGATTGATCATCAACTGGTCCTCAATGCTGACGAAGAAATTTTAGAGATGAACAACGGCTGCATTTGCTGCACCGTTCGCGGCGATCTAATTCGCCTGATTAGTGACCTGATGACGAGATGCGATCGCTTTGATCACTTCGTGATTGAAACAACGGGACTGGCCGATCCCGCTCCCGTGATTCAGTCCTTCTTTGTGGATGAAGTGATGCTGCGGAAAACACAGCTAGATGCCGTGGTCACGGTCGTCGACGCTAAGCATATTGGCAAACATTGGGATAGCAGTGAAGCCCAGGAGCAGATCGCGTTTGCCGATGTGATTTTGCTCAATAAGACGGATCTGGTTTCCGCTGAGGCACTGGGAGAATTAGAGTCGAAGGTTAGGGGGATGAATGCGATCGCAACCCTTCAGCGCACCCAAAACTGCGATATTCCTTTAGATAGCATTCTGGGCGTGCAAGCCTTTGATCTCAAGAACGCCCTTAGTATTGACCCAGAGTTTCTAGACGAAGAGGCCCACGAACACGATGAATCGGTCTATTCCGTTGCGATCACAGAGATCGGGACCGTAGACAGCGACAAACTCAACCGCTGGCTTAATCAGCTTATCCAGGCCAAGGGGCAAGACATTTTCCGAATGAAAGGCATTCTCGACATCGATAATGCCGAGCGGCGATTTGTCTTTCAGGGCGTCCACATGACCTTAGATGGCAGGCCCGGTCAGCCCTGGAGATCGGGAGAAACTCGTAAAAACGAGCTGGTTTTTATTGGCAGGAATTTAGATGAAGCAGAACTCCGGGCAAGTTTTCAAGACTGCTTTGCTCAGACTTATGCCCACGTCTGAGCATTGAAGAGACACACAACTGATTCTTTTTCCTACCGTGTACATGCAGCTATTGATGGAATTTGTGCAACCCTGCATTGGCCCCCCCGGCCCCCCAATTCTGGGGGGAGAGCAGCGCACGTTTAGGGTCATCCATAAAATCCTGTCTCTAAGCTCTTTGCTCACAATCAGTAGAAACTTCATCTCCTCAAACGCAATGAAGGCTGAGAGATCACGACAGATACAAACACCCCCGAAGTCCACAAAGGCTAGCCCTGTAAAACGCAGATCCAAATTCAATATTCATTCCCCCCAGGGTTGGGGGGCTAGGGGGGCCAGTGCAAAACATCTCGCCATTTCCACATGAATCCATACACTCTTTGACTGAGAACAAGGCAGAACCATGAAACTACAGCACAATCTCGGCGGACTAGAAGGGCTAGACCCGATCACCCCCGAACTAGAGGTCTTCGTTGAACCCTGGGAGAAGCGCATCTTTGGCATTCACACCGCCATGATGGCCCTCAGTAACCATCTAAACTCCTCACGCCCCGACTACAAAATTGATCAAGTCCCGACCCAGTTCAAGAGTTTTTGGACCTGGGGCCATCTGCGTATGGGAGCTGAGGGAATACATCCCTTTGAATATTTTCGGCTGCGCTACTACGAAAAGTGGCTGGGCGGCATTTCTGGCTTTTTTGTGGAAGAGGGCTACATCACTCAAGAAGAACTCGATGCCCGCACGGCTGAAATTCTAGCAGACAGTGCTAAAGCAGAAGCCCCTTTACCCAGCGGCGGCGATGCCGCGATTGATACCCAAGTTGAGAAGTACCTGCGCGAAGGCGATTCACCGATGCGATCGCAACCCGCTCCCCCAAAATTCAGCGTCGGCGACAAAGTGCGGATCAAAAACGTTGCTCCCGGTGAACACAGTCGCCTGCCAGGGAATCTCAAAGGTCACACTGCCGAAGTGGTCAAAGTTTACGAAGGTGCCTTTACCTACTTTTTCCCAACCGCAGACGGGATTGGTACTCCCATGCCGGTCTATAGTCTGGTCTTCCATGCCGAAGACTTGTGGGACGAGTCCGTGACTGAACCCAATGTCGTTTACTACAACGACATCTTTGAAGCCTACGTCGAAGCCGCTTAAAGGAGAATCACATGCCCAGCAACTATCCAGAATTCAAGCATGGGGCTGACCGTGAAACTGTTAGCGCCGCCAAAGTGAAAGCCCTCGAATCTCTGCTGATTGAAAAAGGCATCATTACCGGCGAAACCGTCAATAATATTCTCGGCTACTTTGAAACCGAGATGGGACCATTCAACGGAGCCAAAATCGTCGCTAAAGCCTGGGTCGATCCAGAGTTCAAAGAACTCTTGCTCCAGGACTGCAATGCCGCCTGTGAAAGAATGGACTTCCCCGAGGGGATGTCAGGTGCGGAAGGCGAACACATGCGGATTGTCGAAAATACCCCCGAAGTCCACAACGTGATTGTCTGCACCCTCTGCTCCTGCTATCCCTGGCCAACGCTGGGACTGCCGCCCTACTGGTTTAAAGATCCGACGTTTCGAGCGCGGGTGGTGCGAGAACCCCGCGTGGTCTTATCTGAATTTGGCGTCCAGCTTGATGATTCAGTTCAGGTCAAGGTCTGGGACAGCAGCGCTCAGATTCGTTGGTGGGTTCTCCCCATGCGTCCAGCCGGGACCGAAGGCATGAGTGAAGAGCAGTTGACAGGCTTGCTAACGCCAGAGGCGATGATGGGTGTTGCCACAGTGAAGGCGGCTTAGGATGTTTACTAAGTTTGAGCATTTTGCGGCCACCAGTTTGATGGGGTCTCCCGAAGAGGCTCCACCCAGACAGGACGGGCATCTACATTTTGATCGCGATTGGGAGAAGATGGCGTTTGGAGTTGCGATCGCACTGTCTAAGCAAGGCCATTACGAATGGGAAGAATTCCGCCAGACCCTCATTGAAACCATCGGCGAATGGGAAGCTACCCACGATCTCGACGACCCCGAATGGGACTACTATCAATGCTGGGTCACAGCCCTAGAAAAGGTCGCCGTCAAGTCTGGCGTGCTCGAAGCTGGTGAACTCGAAGCACAGATGGCCCAGCTTTTGAACTGCAAAGATAGCTCCCCAGCCCCATGATGCAGTAGTCCTTTTTTCTCTTGACCCACGTTGTACCTGATTGCTTAAAAATGGAAACCAAGCCTCCTTTACCACCCTTCACTCTAGAAACGGCAAAAGTGAAGGTTCGCGCTGCCGAAAATGCCTGGAATAATCGTGATCCTGAAAAAGTCTCGATGGCTTACAGCAAAGATAGTTTCTGGCGCAATCGAGCCGAGATTTTCCAGGGACGAGAGGCGATTCGGGCCTTCTTGCAGCGCAAGTGGGAAAAGGAATTAGACTATCGCCTCGTAAAGGAACTATGGGCCTTTGGCGATAGCCGGATTGCGGTGCGTTTTCAGTATGAATGGCACGATGATGCGGGACAGTGGTATCGCGCCTACGGCAACGAAAACTGGGAGTTTGATGAAGCCGGTCTAATGCGGCGGCGGGAAGCGAGTATTAACGACCGCCCCATTAAGACAGAAGAGCGACGGTTTCACTGGCCGCTCGGTCCACGACCAGAGGATCATCCAGGGCTAATTGACTCTCCTGAATAGTCAAGTAGGTCGCGTTGTAAGTAAGCCAACACTATTCGCCATAGTGGGTCCACATCCGTAAAACTTTGACGACCTGCTCATTCTCTAAAACTTGGTAGACCAGTCGATGCTGAATATTAATCCGTCGAGAATAGACTGGCTCTGATGTTCCCTTAAGTTTTTCAAATGGAGGAGGAGATTGATAAGGATTCTCAGTCAGAATGTTGAGCAGTTTTTCAGCTTTCCCTTTCAAGTTCGCTGATGCAAGCTTTGAAGAGTCCTTCTGGGCCTGCCTTGCATATTTAAGCTTCCAACTCATGAAGTACTACCAAGGCAAATCATCGGAACATTCTTCAACGGGTTCCTGCAGTCCCGCTTCAATAGAATCCCAAACGCCTGGGATTGACTTTAGGTAGAGGGTTTCTTGCAAGGCTCTCCAATCTTCTTCACTGACCAAAATGGCATTCCCTCGCTTACCAGTAATCGTAATGGGTTCATGGGATTCATTCACTTGATCCACCAAGCCAAAAAGGGTTTGGCGAGCTTCCGTAATCGATACAATCGGAGAGTCTGACATACTGGCTTTCTTCAGCACCTTGAATGCGTACGGAATTTCGTACACTATTCTAGCTCAGATCAACAGGATGCTTTTATCCCCAATGTAGGGTGTGGAAAGTTGGACAGCGAGTAGGATGGAGCATAGATACTGAGCTTTCATGCTGGTAAAGCAATGGCACATCTCAAGCGGACCCGCGAAGACATCCTTCAATCTGTCATTAGTACCGTTCACCGTCAGGGATTGGTGGCAACAAGCTTAAGCGAACTATTCGAAGTGAGTGGAGCTTCAGCAGGCAGCTTTTACAACTACTTTCGGTCTAAGAATCATCTCGGCCATGCGCTGATTGATTTTGAATGGGAACTGCTCTCATCTGAAGTTTTAGAGCCTGCCTTAGCAAGTTCTCCAAACCCCATCGAGCAATTATTAGACATGCTCCATCGGCTGGAAATGAAGCAAATCCAGCAGCCCAACTGCGGCGGATGCCTACTCGGGAACTTAGTCGTAGATCTTGTAGAGCAAGATCCCGCTTTCCGAGAGCATCTGACCCGAATTTTTGAGCAGTGGGAACAGACGATCGCCCAAGCGCTCACCCAGGCTCAAGATCAGCTACAGCTTGATATAAACCCTCAACATCTAGCCGAACAAATCCTCTCTGCCACAGAAGGTGCAATGTTAATGGGACGACTCCATCAAGATGCAGACCGCATTCACCGTAACTTCGCTGGCGTTCGGCAACTGTTGAAGCAGGCGCTCTATAACTGACTTTGTACCGGTTTATACCTACACCAGGTTGCTATTGTGTTCAAATAGAATGAGTGTTCTATTTGATATGACTCATGTCTGAAGCCACGGCCATTGCATCGATTGATAAACAAGATTTAGATAATCTGATTGCCAAGAATAGCGAGGACCTAGAGGAGCAGAAGACGCTGACGGTGAGGACGGTTTGCGATCGCAAGATGCGCAGCCTCAACCATGCCCGAGACCTCGAACCGTTTGTGATTGACGAACCCCCCGGATTGCTGGGTGACAACACTGCCCACAACCCTTCTGAAATTGTTTTAGGCGCGTTTGGCTCCTGTCTTGTCGTCGGTATTCAAGCCAACGCCGCCGCCAAAGGAATTTCGCTCACAAAGCTGGAAGTCGAGTTGGTCGGCAAAATCAACATCAGCAGCACTTGGGGTACGGGAGAATTAGAAAAACCCCAGGTTGGCTTCAGTTCAGTGGAAGTCAAAGTAGATATCGATGGCGACGCTAGCCGCGAAGAATTAGATGCGCTAGTTCAGCATGCGAACGAATGGTCTCCAGTGTCTAATACGCTGAGCCGCCCGATGCCCATCTCTGTTGCTATGGCCTAAACAGAGATCTTCCTAGCTCCTCTTGATCAGTGGGGAAACGAGAATAAAGTTTTCCTTGAGAAAGGGAGAATCTAAGTCCTCAGCTTCCTCTCTGATCTTTGAATATGTCCCGCTGGGGTTATTGCTTCAACTTTGATTGTCATTGATTGTTTGTTTAAGACAGGAGTGCTCTGGTGCTGCAAGATATCGCTGTTAATCCTGACTCATCGGTGGATTCCAAGCCGGTTGAGTCTAGCACTTCTACATATCCCGCAGATCTCTTAGCGCCAGTAGATGCAATGGCCGTTAGCGAAGCTCCTCTTTCGGAGGCAGGCCGGTCGGAGACCATCGCAACTATCCAAAGCGTAGTAGAGCGTGACCTAAACCCAAAGGTCCAGGCTATTGACCTAGAGGGCGAATATCCCGACCAGATTATGCATAAGCTCGGTGCTTCTGGTGCTTTTCAACAAGCGGTTGCACCTGAATTCGGTGGCGAAGGCATTAGCCTCAAGGGTGCAATTCAATCTATTGAAGAAGTCTCAAAGGCTTGCCTATCTACAGGATTCATCGCTTGGTGTCAGGTCGCCTGCACTTGGTACCTGCAAAACACGCACAACCAAGCCCTAAAAGCAGAGCTACTGCCCAAGGTCGCCAGCGGCGAAGTTCTATCTGGGACGGGCCTCTCCAATCCAATGAAGTTTTTCGCGGGCATCGAAAAGATCGCGATCAAGGCAACCAAAGTCGAGGGCGGATACATCCTCAACGGCCAGCTTCCCTGGGTCTCTAATTTAGGGCCAGGGCATTATTTCGGAGTCGTCGCTCAACACGCCACGGATGACAGTTCTCTAATGGCAATTGTCTCCGATGAGATGGAAGGCGTTTCGCTGCGGAGATGTGGGCAGTTCATCGCCTTGGAAGGGACAGGAACGTTTGCCTGCGTCTTTCGTGATGCCTTTGTGCCTGAAAACTATCTGTTAGCAGACCCTTGCGAAAATTACATTGAGCAGATCCGTCCAGGCTTTATTTTGACTCAGGTAGGGATGGGCCTGGGCCTAGTAGCGGGCTGCATCCAGCTCATGCAGCGATATCAACGGCGGCTAGGTCATGTCAACTGCTTTCTAGATGATCAGCCCAGCGATCTAGAGGCGGAATTAACGGCAGCGCGGCAGCACGCCTATGGGTTAGGCGAAGAGCTAGATCAGCTAGATGGTCCAATCTCAAAATCATTAATGCGGGACGTAGTGCAAGCCAGACTGACGGCGGGTGAGATGTCGGTGAAGGCAGCCAATGCAGCAATGCTCCATGCGGGTGCGCGAGCCTATGTACATGGCAGTCCTGAAGAGCGTCGGTTGCGAGAAGCTTACTTTGTTGCGATCGTGACGCCTGCAATTAAACAGTTGAAGAAAATGCTTTATGCCTTAACTAAAGAAGGTTGAGCGCTATCTTTTTTAAAGAGTAGGAGAAATCGTTTCCTGACGAGAACGCTACCTTCGAGCCGTGCCCCCGTTCGCGGCATTCTCGCCTGTCTGCAGCATGAGCATCCGCTTACCTCTCAAGAATAATCAGGCGGTAGAAATAGTGCACCTTTGCAGAGCTTTGCCGTGCAATTTAGCATAGCCTGTTAACTTGCCGAGCGATGCATATACCCTGAGTTATTATGTGTACTGAGATTGTTTGCTACTGCCTTTGGCAGCAATAATAACGTTTGGTCATTGAGCCACTCAGCGCGACCATCAATGCTAAAGATTCCACCCCGAACAAAATCTGTTATCCGTTGCACAAACATAGGCTCCAGCCGATGCAGCTTGAGTATTACAGTTTTGCATTGCTTCAACGCTTGTATTGCTTGAATCGCCTCAATCCAGCCTTGGACTTCAACAATCACGATATGCGAATTGTAAGTGGTAGGTTTAGTCTCCCTCAGAATAGGAGTGTGAGAACGAGTAGAGTTTGTATTCACCTGAAGCGGCGTAGAACCCTGATGAGCGAAGGCCGAAGTACTGATGTTGAGCAAATGCTTTTGCTGCAGTGAAAGGTCACACTGTAGACGTACGTTAACAGGAATTTCAACTCCCTTTCGAACCGGTTGATAACTCAGTGGACTGGGAACGATGATCGGGTCCAAAGAAGCTGGAACATACTTTCTATCCAACCAAGCCACTGGTCCTTTGTGCAAACATGAAAAGATTTTGTCCAACGGGACAGAGTGCTGCTGCCCTGAGTAGTAATAGCAGATGAAATACGGAACGTTACGCCCGAATTCGTCCATCGCATCGTTATAGAACCAGCCAAACAAACAATCAGCCAATGTTGTCTGATATAAGTAAACGGCCCGATGTTCGGGAGGAGGAGGCTCTAATGAGTCCCAATGCCGGTCAACGATATGACAGTGAAAAAATTGTTGAATTTGTGTGGGAACTTGTTCACTCGCAAGAAGTTTAAATCCCTCTTGCTCAAAGCTGGTGTAAATCAGTTGTCCCAATAAGGGCAAGCCGGTCTCTTCCATAGGTCCTGACCCAAGCGAGAAATCCCAAACTACCAAGAGTGTAAAAGCTTTTTAAAGAAAAAACTATCTGCCAGAAAACTTTTTTGATATTTTCAGCCCCAGAACCTTCGGTGCAAGATGGGCAGACACAGCAGGCCACCATCTTTAGAATACTTGGGAGCATGACTGAAAACTAACTTTACAGGTCCATTGTAAATAGGTCTTTTGGCAACGCTGCATGACAGCCTCGCTTGGTATCGACAACCTGCGTAATCCCAAAATCTACCGCCACTGACATGAGTGAATAAGCTTCATCAGCACTAATCCCGCGCTTATTGACCAAAAAATCCAGCATTTCTTCTGCTGACTGCCGCATGGCGTGATTCAAATCCTCATCGAAACCGTGGGTAATCCAATAAGCATCTGTTTCTAGAATTGGATTGGAAATGGGGAAGTCATGAATCACAAAAATCTGCAAATAAGCATTCATAGAAGCCTCAATAGCGGTTCCAGAAAGCTCTGCATCGCCTTGGGCCATGTGAGGATCGCCAACGAAAAAGTTGGCTCCTTCATTGCAAATGGGATAGTACATAGTGGCACCTGCACCTAAACGCCAGTTATCAATATTTCCTCCGAAAGCCCCGGGTGGAACACTACTCACTCGACCCCTTGCAGCCGGTGCAACACCCATGACGCCAAAGTGAGGGCGCATGGGGACAGCAACCTTGGCCTGGAACGGTTGACGAGCGGAATCAGGGGGGTAAATCAGCCCGGGCTTGTTGCACAGCGCATCGCCCTGCAGATCAAAACCAAATTCTGGATACGCTAATCCTGCATTGAGATCAAGCTTATAAATGGTAATTCGCTCTTTTTTAAAGGCATCGTAGAGATAGCCCCAACGAGCCGCAAGATTACTGCCATAGGGAAGGCGAGGCTCTGTCTTCAAAACCCGGACCATTAAGGTATCGCCTGACTGCGCTCCGTTGACTTTGATCGGACCTGTCATCAGGTGACCACCCGGCCCCCGATCGGTAATTTGACTGTAAACTGCTGCGATTCCCTCATCCATCATCACATCGGGCGCATCTCCAGCCCGATGGGTCAGGGCTTCTACATAGACAATATCTCCTGAATCGATGGTTAGAACAGAGGGCAAGTCGCGGTCGAAGAACCCCCAGAAGCAACTTTGAGGGGTTGCCTTCAGAATATGGAAATGTCCTGCGTCTCGAATAGAATCAGCCGCCATCAGGATCTCTGACTTAACGGCTTCGGGATCACGTAAAAGACCGAAGGAATGATGACGGAGAGACCCTGCCGGTCCATCAGATGCTAGGTGTGCACATCTTGACTGGTGCGATAAATACCGAGGATGTAAGTTTGAGCACGGGCCTTTCTCAGCAGCGGAAGATTCCGTATTTTTGGGGCTGTGCTGATTCATGTCGATTGAGTCTCGTGAAGGGCAACAAAACCTGTTTGATCTCATCGGGAGCGTCTGCTGAAGCTGATTGACACAAACCCTCCTACACAATCATGGTGAATAGTAGAGTGCATGTCCTTTGTCCACACGGAGCTTCATGAGTCAACAACCGACATTTTCCATCCCATTGGCTCCCCCTGACTATCCGTTCACGGGTCGCAATCCCTATTCCATTCAGTTCGTCATTTTTTATGACCATATCTTGTCTGCGAAGTCATTGAGCGAGTCACTGCAGAAGACTCTCACTCATTTCTATCCTGTAAGCGGTCAATTGGTCTTTAAGCACAATAGAGCCTATATTCAACCCTGTTCAGAGCCTACCAAGCTAGAAGTTGTGGAGCATTCTAGCGATGAGAGAATTGCGATCGCAACTTTGCCCTCTGAATTGGCGGCATACTCTTTAGAAGTTAAGGCCGAAGCCGATAAACCTCTGGCTCGATTTTGCCTGCACCAGTATCACAACGGATCCGCACTGGTAGTCAATATGGCTCACTGCCTGGTAGACGGCTATAGCTTCTTTTACTTTTTATCATCCTGGGCAAAAGCATGTCGAGGAGAAACCTATCGAATTCCTAATCATGAGCGCGATAGGCTGCTTTCAGTATCCAACAACAAGGACGCAGGGCTTGATGATCGTGATTTCGATACCGCGTTTAGTCAGAACACAGGGTTATTCATCAAAGGAGAACGCCAGTTTCCTGACATAGATGCAATTGCGTGGGAATCTTTTCCTATTTCTCACTCGTCACTCACTGCTTTGAAAGAGAGCTGTCTGCCTGGAAAATTCTCCGATAACGCAGTTCTGTGTGCCTATCTATGGAAACAATATAGTCAGCGGTGGCACCCTGAGGCTGATCCTGCGACAGTACTGACGCTCAACTGTGCCGTTGATTTCCGCAGAATCTATCGCAAGGTTATTCCGCTGAACTATTTCGGCAATGCTATTAGAGGTGCGACCTGTCAGTTGACGCTGGCAGAGATGTATAGTCTATCCCTAGCAGAAATTGCTCAGCGATTGAACGCAATGATTTTAGGACAAAGGACAACTGATATTGAGCAAGCACTAGCCTCCCTGGAAGCCTATCGCGAAACCTATGGAATGGAGAAAATGTCGCATCTACACGTCTCTGATCCAACCGCAGGACTGCTGGTGACCAATCTGTCGCGGATTCCGTTAGGAGAGCTAGATTTTGGAAAGGGCCAACCAATTTCACTGGTCCCTCTGGTTCCTGCAGCACGGGTCGCGTTGCTACTCCCGAATGATGGTGGTGTGACTGTAACAGTTGCCCATCAGTAGTATCGTTGCTTGGGCGTTAGGTCTCATATCGTCACTGGCAGGCAGTTCTCCCCATACGTTGTATGTTTGTGCGATCGCATCCCCCTACCTTCAGCTTCCACGATTTTCGCAGCTCTATCGCGACTGTCACCCAAGAGAATTAGGCTTTGGAGTTTGAGCAGAGTGTGAGAAAACGTTTTCTGGCTGTCTCGCATTTACCGTGTCATGATCTGAGTGGAGCCTTGAGGATGTGAGATGGCAATTCAGGCAAGTTCTGCGGATCTAAATCAGTTGATTTGGGAGCGCTTGCAGATTTCTGAGTCGGTGCTGGCAGGATTTTGCGATCGCTGGATGATTTCAGAACTATCTCTGTTCGGTTCAGTGCTGCGGAACGATTTCCGGGCCGATAGTGACGTGGATATTTTAGTGTGCTTCGCCTCTGGAGACTCCTGGAGCCTTTTAGATTGGGTCCGTATGAAGGATGAGCTAGAGAGACTCTTTGGGCGTCAGGTAGATGTAGCCGAGAAGGAACAGCTTACAAATCCCTACCGTCGAGCTGAAATCATGCGGACTCATAAGGTGATTTATGCCTCTCGATGACCGTGATGCCGCCTCTATTTGGGATATGGTGCAAGCAATACAGCGCATTCAAGCATTTACAACTGGAGTCTCCTCTGAAGCGTATCTCGATAGTGAACTGATTCAGAGTGCTGTAGAGCGACAGCTAGAAATATTAGGTGAGGCCGCTCGCCGTCTATCATCTGAATCTCAGCAAGCTCATCCTGGGGTGGATTGGGCTGGAATAATTGGGTTACGCAATGTAATTGCTCATCGCTATGACCAAATTCGGGCTGAGCGGATTTGGTCGGTGTTGGCTGCGGATCTGCCCGAGATCTTGGAAAAATTAGAGATTTTGTTGCCACCGAGTGAAGAGCCAGATAATGCATCAGAATGATTTTTGTTGGCAACGGAAATGATGTTTCAACAAGAACGTAGTCGAGATTGGAATATCGGTTTAGCTGAGGATTTGAAGGATCCTGAATTCGCTCGTGAGTTTCTGCTGGCGGCGATGGAGGAGAACCTTCCTCTCCCAGTCACTATGAGCAAAGTTAAGCAAGCTCATCAGGAGTTTGCGTAGCGGTTGAGTACTGATCCCTGAGCTATGCAAGGCTGTACCATGCACCGCGTCCACTACCATGCAGTACAAGTAGGCCGCGCTTCTGTAGGTTCTGAAAGTGTTGCTTTAGAGTATTTCGGTTTGCTCCCGTTAAGGTCACAGCATCGCCAATTGTGATGCGGCCATGATTGCGGGCATGGTCCAGAATTTGTACTGATAGCTTGGGGAGCTTTGCCAGCAGTAATTTCTCCCGTTCGACTTTTGTGCGGAGCCGCAGCATTTGGTGCTGCAGAGCCTTTAGGAAAAATAACAGCCAAGGTGTCCAGTCAGGGATATTGGTGCGGATTGTCCCTTGCGTTTGGCGTAGCGCAAGAGAATAACCTTCTTTGTTTTGTTCAATGACGCTTTCAAGAGAGCTGTATGGGACATAGGTATAGCCTGCCTGAAGCAGTAGCAGAGTGGTTAAGACCCGGCTCAGGCGACCGTTACCATCTTGAAAGGGATGAATTTCTAAAAATACGACTGCAAAAATGCCGATGGTAAGCAGAGGATGAAGTGTCTTTTCTTGGGTCGTTTCGTTGAACCAGGCCACGAGTTCAGCCATGAGACGGGGCGTGTCAAATGGGGTGGCGGTCTCGAATACAATGCCGACTGGGTTTCCGTCTGCGTCAAAGGCGGCGACGCTATTCGATGAGGTCTTGTAATTGCCTCGATGCCAATCGTCTTTATTGCTGTGGCGCAGGAGGTCACGATGAAGCTGTTTGATGTGATTCTCTGTGATCGCAATGGCTGACCCTGACGTGAAGACTGTTTCCATGACCTCGGCATAGCCTGCGACTTCCTGCTGATCGCGGGTTGACTTCTAGGCTGAATAGAAGCTGCTCAACGTCTCTGTCTGAGAGCTTGCTGCCTTCGATACGAGTTGAGGAGCCAATGCTTTCGATGGTGGCAACTCGCCGGAGGGCTGATAGTCGTTCTGGTGCAAGGGAACCTAGGGCACGCCAAGCTCCTTTGAATTCATCGATCTCGGCGATCAGGAGGAGTATTTCCTGGGTGATTTGCAATGAGGCGGTGGGGAACATACCCATTTATACACCCATTTACACCCAATTAGGCACTTGTCCTTTAGACTCCAACGGTTTTGATACTCGAGATAGAAATTGTAAGAATCGGCTGGACTTGTATCTCTAATCATTTCAGATCTTCAATATTTACAGACGTTCAAGTAATAGAAAAGCTAATTCCAGTCTAAGAGTGGGAATACTTATTAGATATTTATGTGAGTTATTCCTTATTTATTATAACTAGATGGAAGAGCTAAAAAAGACAGCGCAAAGACAAGGAACAACTGTTATCTACTTAGGAAAAACATATCAAACCATTAAGGATTTGTGTCGGGAAGTCAGTGCTACAGCATCAAATTCACAGGTCGGAAGCAGGATTTTTGGATATTGCAGAAAATATCATAAAGTTGCGACTGAGATACCACATGAACGCTTACATGATGCTCTCTTCATGAGTGTGAGTGATTACCGATTAAAGTACGGAACTAGACGTTCATACATACAATTCAAAGGCAGGAAGTGGCAGCGTCAAGAACTGTACAATGCCTGTAGAGACGAAAATAGTGGCAGCTATAAGCGTTTCCAACAACGGCTGAGGAAGCTTGAAAAAAGATTTAGTATTCCTTTAAAGGATATTCAGATAATCGATGCATTGAATCTTGATATTCAAGAATACAGAGAAAAATACCCGGCAGGGAACTCGAAGCCATTTACTTACACAGGGCAGCAGTTCTCTGAACATACAGGCTCGACATTCCCGTCTTTGAAGCTATTTTTAAAATTAGTTGGTCTGGAAGAAGAATATGGAACTTTCAAGAACCGGAGTAAAGGTGATAGCTATATAAGCCAAAAGATTGACATATGGCCGGAATATTTTGCCCCTCCCTCCTCAAAAGGTCTAATTTATAAAATAAACTGTACAAAAACAGGATTGTCTTATGTTGGTCGGACATATTTCTCTGCCCAAAAGAGATGGAATGGTCATCAACAAAGTGCTAAGGAGGGAAGTAATACAATTTTTCACAAGGCAATTCGGAAATATGGTAGTGAATCATTTCGTCTAGAGGTCTTAGAGAACAATATTCATGAAACACTATTGGGTTCTAGAGAATCATACTGGATTAAGAATTCGGATACTTTGACACCGAAGGGATATAACTCGGTGGCAGGTGCTGAGACAGCTCGACGCAGGGGAAAAATCATTTATATAGGGGAACGAAAATTTATTGGTATTGCAGGATTAGCCGAAGAACTCTATGAAGAGTCTGGAGTCGCTCAACATGTAATTATCAAACGCTATGGAAAAGGGATCCGCAGTTATAAGGAGTTGACTGAACCCGCAAGAACTCATTCCGATCACCAGATGGCAGGAACAGGTATTTGGCGACGTTGGAAATCAATGTGAAATAGGTACACAAGTCCTGGAGAAATCTGTGATGAGTGGAAAGATTATGATCAATGGTTTGAAGATATCGGCCAATACGAAAAGTCAGCACACCATATCATTCGAATTGATGACAGGTTGCCATGGCAAGTAGATAACGTTGAATGGGTAAGCGTCCAATCAAAGGTTGAGCGTGTTCACGGAAAAGTTCAAACCGCATTTGGTAAAGAATATCCGTCTATAAAGGCACTTGCAGAAGCCTTTGGGCTAGGTACAAGCACTCTCAAATACCGTATTAATAATCAAGGTATGACACCAGAAGAGGCCGTAACCAAGCCGAAAGGACCAAGTAGCGGAAAATCTTTTGAGTATCAAGGAATTAGATACAAAAGCAGACATGCTGCGGCAGTCGCCTTAGCCCCAAAATATAATCTGACCTATCATCAAGCCAAAGATCGCTTGACAAGAAAAGTACCTCTAGATAAGAAAAGTTCTCTAAAACCTTGTCGGATTAATGGTATCGACTTTCCTAGCCATGCAGCAGCAGCCACACACTTTGGGGTAAAAAAAGGCACTTTCTCAAAGCGTAAGTTCTTAGGTTGGACTCTGGAACAAGCTCTTGGCCTAGAGCCGCCACCGTGCTTAGGGAATGTTAAATCACAATAAAAAGCTTGCTCTCTCAAGAATTGCCCTATGAGGTACATCGGGTGAATCGTATCCGTGAGTACAAAATCTGATTAGAATGAGCGTTCTAATTGAGAGAAGAAAATCTATCTCTTAGCAGGGCCAAACCGTCATGCTCCAAGTCTCATCGATCTCATCCAAGTCCTCTTGGGAGCAGCTCTCAGTGCAGCGAGGAGAGTTGGCAGAGCTAGACATTCAGTGCCAATTCTGTGGTGGCTTCCATCCCTCGCAAGATCATTGGAAGTACATGGCCGATATGCCCCAGCAGCCGTCTGAATTGATCGATGACCTGATCAAGATGCGCTACTACAGGCCCGAGGCCCTTGAAGTCGCAAACACCATTACCCAAGCCGAAATGCGAACGGCACTGTTCGTGAAAATGGCCTCCCAAGGCAGCCCCAAACGAGAGCGGCTTGTCAACGAACTCATTCAACTCGCAGGTGGACTCGATGAAGCTTTTGCAGCCGCCTTTGGTCCCAAATCTGGAGAGTTTTTCACCGATGCCCAACGCTCTGGCGGGTTCACGCGGCGCAAGTTCTTACGCAATATCGCCGTCGGTGCCGCCCTCGTCTCCCTCGCCAACTGCAGCAATCAGCCCGATTCCGCCGAGACAGAAGCAGACAAACCCATCACGGGCGCACTCGAAAAAACAGACCTGAGCATTGCCTTCTTGCCGATCACCTGTGCCAGCCCGATCATTATGTCCAAGCCCTTGGGCTTCTATGAAAAATATGGCCTCAACGTGACCTTGAGAAAATATGCCGGATGGTCCGTGGTCCGCGATGCCGTGATCGCGGGGGAACTGGATGCATCCCACATGTTGGCCCCCATGCCGATCGCCATGTCTCTGGGGCTGGGTTCCACTGCCTTTGCCACTAAGCTCGCCAGCATCGAAAACAACAACGGTCAGGGGATAGCCGTTGCCAAAAAGTATCTGGGCAAAATCAACGGTCCTTCTGACTTCAAGGGGATGACCATTGGCATTCCCTACGACTACTCCAATCACAATCTGATTTTGCGCTACTACCTCGCCACCGGAGGCGTCAATCCAGATAAGGATGTCAAGCTGATCGTGCTGCCGCCGCCAGATGCGATCGCAAAAATGAAATCAGATCAAATCGACGCCTTCATCCTGCCGGATAACTTTACCCAGCGGGTCGTCAAGGATGACATCGGTTTTATACACATATTGACCAAAGACCTGTGGGCAGGTCATCCCTGCTGCGCCTTCACGGCCTCCCAAGCCTGGATTGATGAGCATCCCAACTCGTTTAGAGCTTTGAATAAAGCCATTATTGATGGAGCCACCTACGCCAATAAAGCCGAAAACCGGAAAGAGGTTGCAAATGCGATCGCACCCCGCGAATACCTGAATCAGCCCGTCGATGTTTTAGAGGCTGTGATGACCGGCAAGTTTGAAGACGGCCAGGGCAACACCTTAGATATCCCCGATCGAATCAACTTTGACCCTTATCCTTGGAAAAGCTTCGCCACTTGGATCTCAACCCAGCTAGTCCGCTGGAACTACATGCCCCCAGAGCAAGCCAAATATGACGAAATTGGCGAAGAAGTTTTTCTCACTGATTTAGCCCGTGAACTGGCAGAAGAGCTAGGGGCAGAAGCACCGACTGAAGCAACCCGCATCGAGAAGCTGAAGTTTGATACCTTAGACCCCAGCAATGCAACCGCCTATATTGAAGATCAGAGAGAGAAGTACGGGATCTAAGCACAGCGGCCTATGTCAACGCCCATCGCTATTAATGACCGTTGGTTTACAACAGAGCGCATCAGTGATGATCTCTATCTGATTACAGAACCACACTACTTCTGGTGGAATCGCGCCAATCTCTGGCTCATTAAAGGGCAAACTCAAGATCTATTGATTGATACAGGGCTAGGCGTCGCCAGTCTGCGTCATTATCTAACCACTCTTATAGATAAACCACTGCTGGCAATAGCGTCTCACATCCATTTTGACCACGCAGGCGGCATGGTGGAATTTAACCGGCGGGCAATTCATCAAGCAGAAGCCAGCGCCCTATGCCATGGTGATAATTATGAAGCGCTCTGCACTCCGAGGCAGGGCTGGGTTTTACCCGAACACTTTGAACAAGCCCCCTATCCAGGATTTACCGTCTCGCAGTACACCCTGCGGGCAGCAGAGCCAACCCAGATTTTGAATGAAGGCGATGTTCTAGATTTGGGCAACCGTGCCTTTGAGGTGATGCACCTACCTGGTCACTCCCACGGCTGTATTGCTCTGTACGATCCACGGTCCAGAGAGATCTTTTCAGGGGATGTCATTTATGACGGCGAACTGCTAGATGGACTGCACTGCAGCGATATTTCGACCTACATTGCCAGCTATGAGCGATTGCAAAAGCTGTCAGTTGAGACCGTCTATCCAGGACACTATCGCACCTTCGGCAAAGCCAAATATGATCAGATTATTGGAGAATATTTAGACGCTAAACGGAAACCGGGCTGCCCTGCAGAGCAAGCCCGCGAATCGTTGTCATAGACCTAATCCGCCGCGACACCGCTCCAATCCAATACTCTTTGAATGTAAGACTCTAAAGAGGGTGTAGACTGCTCTTGATCTGCATTACGGCGCAATGGTAAAGGCGCCCATTCGAAAAAGTTTTTATATTGGGGGATCTCTTGTTCTGCAAGGACTTTGAGGTGGCTCAGACCGATTTCGTAGTCCTTCCCGATCATGTCATCCATAAAAAACTGAAAATAGGTACTGATGGGTTGTTTAAGGAGCGGGACACCCTCTCTCATATCAGTATCAAGCGCCCAAGAGACCCGAGAGCCTTCTTCCTCAGCTTCTAACAGAAACGTCGCATCGGCGCCCCCCTGATCACCAAAGTCTAGGTGGGATTTCACATAGGTAGGGGGTGCAAAGATCGTTAGCTCCTGAGTGCCATTACCCACTCTCGGATCATCGCTGTGCCACTTCAATCGTTGCCCCTTCCCTGAGCCGGTAACCGTCATCTCCATATCAGGATCCATCTCAGCCCAAGGGGACCACTTCGGCCACTCCGCTAAATCACCCACAAGGGGAAAAACATCTACCGGAGTTGAATCAATGTAAATACTGCGCTCGACATGTACAGTGCTGGGCAGAGTAAACCCACCAATGAGGAACAGGATGGCTAGGCTCAATAACAAGCCGAGGGACTTCTTGAGCAAAGCTGTGCGTGAAGCTCCCGCTTGTGGCTCCGTCTCCACAGGATCAGGCAGTTGCAGCGTAGCCTCCTCGACATCAAGCTGCTGAACGAGCTGCGCTGCTTTCTCTGCATCTAGCTGCTGAATCTTTTGCTGCAGTGTAGTTGTCTCTGCATTGAGCTGCTGAATCTGCTGCTGTAATACAGCTTTCTCTGCATTGAGCTGCTGAATCTGCTGCTGCAGGGCAGGTTTCTCGGTATCAAACTGCTGAGTCTGCTGCTGGAGCCTCGTGTTGTCATACTCGAGCTGTTCGAGTTCGCCTGTCAGCTCTTTGATATATTCCTGATCCTGGACTGCCATATCCTGCATCCCAGCAACGAGGTATCTTAGCTCCTCTTTTGCCTGTTCCAAGTCATCGACATAATGTTCCAGATAAGCCGCTCGATCGAGCTGCCTTGCCTCAGCCAGTTCTCCCAGACGCTGCCAGTACTGATCCGTTAGACGAAGCTGCCGAGCGCGTGTCGGTTTACGGTCGCTTCGACTAAATAGCTTTAGGTGTTGCATGGGTCACCTCACTATCCTGCGGATCTGCAGGCAATATACTCCAAAATAGTCCTTCTAGTTGCGATGGTGTAGGGTTAGGACTAATGAAATCGCTTGTCCTTATTGCACCACGTCCAACGGGTTGGGGCACCCTCATGATTAGGAAGACTCCTTACAAAATACAATGAATCGCTGGTTGACTCGGCTCCACAAACAAAAGATTTCAACCCCCGAAGATTTTGATGCACTCGTGCAGAAGATAGAGGTTGTTGCTCGCCGCAATCCAGTTTATTATCGCAGCCGCTTAAAGCTTCTCGCTTGCCTTGGTTACGGTTATATCCTGACCGTTTTTTCCCTACTCTTCGCTGCTTTATGGGGACTGAGACAACTCTTAATCGAGAGCCAGAGCTATGAATTTGTCGGTCAGATTAAGTGGGTCGCCCTCCTGATTTTTGCGGGTTTGGTGAATCTGTTTGTGGTCAAGGCGAAGCCTCCTCCGGGAATTACCCTAACCCGAAAGCTGGCACCTGCCTTGTTTGCAGTGATTGATGAGCTAACATCAGCGCTCAAAGCCCCGCGTATCAACAAAATCATTCTTGATGATGATCTCAATGCTGCCGTTATGCAGCGCCCTTGGCTTGGCCTGATCGGGTGGCATACCAACTATCTGTTGATTGGCTTACCGCTGATGCAGGCATTGTCGCCAGAGCAGTGCAAAGCTGTGATTGCCCACGAGCTGGCTCATTTGCGGGGGGGAGATGGTCGGGTCTCTGCCTGGATCTATCGGATTCGCCACACTTGGTATGAGTTGGCAGAACGCTTTGGAAAAAATAGCAGTGGTGGCTTCTTATTTCATCAATTTTTTAGCTGGTACGGCCCTTACTTCAAAGCCTATTCCTTTGTTCATGCGCGATCGCAAGAATATGAAGCCGATCGACTGGCTGCTAACCTTACGGGCGTTCAACACAAAGCGGAGGCTCTGATCTGGCTCTATGTTAATGGTCTGTTTGTGACTAAAGAATTTTGGCCTGACTTTCAAAGACGAACGTTGACACTGATCGACCCACCCGACAATTTTGTTTCCCAGCTCCTTGCAAAATTACGGAGGGGAATGACATTAGAGCAAAGTCATGACTGGCTGGCTCTGAGTCTGGCGCGTCAAACCACCAATGCATCCACTCACCCCTGTCTTACGGAGCGGATTGAAGCGCTGGGTTACACCGTTGAAACGCCGCTCTATCCCCCCACAGAAAGAGCGACAGCTCTACTGGGAGATCGGACAAACGACTTTGCAAAGCAACTTGATCAGCTCTGGCAGACAGAAGAAACTAAGAACTGGCAGGACAAGTACGACTGTCATCAACGCCAGCTTGACTGTCTCAATCGCTTAAGCAACAAATCTGAACACCTGCTCACGATTGAAGAAAAGATAAAGCAGGCTTCATTGATCTGGACTTTACAGGATCCACAGGCTGCACTGCCGCTGTTTCAAGCGATTTTGGAACAGGAACCAGAAGATACGGTTGTGCGCTACTGGGTTGGATTTCTATTATCTGAACAGGGCAATGAAGCAGGCATACCCCACTTAGAGTTTGTGGCTGATCGCGACCCATCTCTGTTGATTTCTGCCTGTCAGCAACTGTATCCCTTCTATCTGAAACAAGATCGGGGGCCTGAGGCTGAAGATTGTAAGCAGCGGTGGCAAGCGCATGAGAACGTCTGGCGACCCGCGCGGACAGAGCGGGCTGAATTTGATGCTAAAACGCAGTTTGTGCCCCACGACCTACCCATATCAGAAGTCCGACAGCTAGTCGAGAGTCTGTCGGACTTTCGAGAAGTGAAGTCAGTGTATATCGTTCGCAAAGTAGTTGAACGCTTTCCTGAGCATCCATACTACGTTTTTGCGATCGCAAGACGTTCTTATCAGGGCATGGGTAAAGAGTACCGAACCGATCACAAGCTGAGCATGCTGATCCAGTCTGAGATCGCGTTTTCACGCAGCTACACGCTGCGTTTTCTCGATCAGGGAGAGCCATGGAAACGCCTGAAACAAGTCTCAGGTGCATTGGTCTACCATCACTAACGCGCCTTCGAGAGTGTTCCTGATGCCACCGTTCAACGCCCCTATGACGGCCAAGCCAAGCCCTATCGCTCGCAGTTGAGCCTCTCTGAAGTGTTCACAAGAGTCTTGATTTAAGTCCCTATTGATCGCCCAGCGCTCTAAGGCAGCGCCTCTACTGCCTTAGAGCGCTGGACAAGATGTGGTTTCACTTTTGGGAATGGCCAACGTTTGGTCTTGATCCGGTCTTAAGATTTACGCAATTCAACCGCAATCTTAGATAAAGGGTGACCCATGAAAATTTGTAATATCTTATACATGACTTTGTTCGGAGTATCAGTATTGAGTCCCCTTTTTGGGATGACATTGAGGGTTCAGGCAGAACCTAGACCTCGTTCAAATGAGGCTGATAGTAGCAAGCAGAGAAGCGTTGGAAAGCTTGATGTTGATGATTTTTGTGCCAAAAGCACGAATAAGCCGAAGCCCGGCTTTCAGTTTGATGGCAAAAGGGCAGCAACAGCAATCATGCAGTTAGCACCAGGAAAATATGAATATCCCAATGCCGGTGCCTTACTTTTATTCTCAAGCAAACACTACTTGATTAAGCTGCCGACCGATAGCAAAGGGATCTACGGTACAGATGGCGATGACATTCTTTTTGGCGGTGGAATCGTTGGAGGCTGTAGTTCTGAACAGCTCTCAGAAGCAATCTCAAACAATAAAATGAGTGTGAATGACCTCAAGTTAGTCAACCCCTATAACTAACAGCGAACAGGGGTACCCCATAGCCTTGATCACTTTCTATCCAGAGTGTTGGAAGAACTGACCATCTGTACTCATGTATTGGCCAGCAACAGGATCAATCGTTAATACTGACGCTTGCCAAAGGACTAGCAGAATTTCAAGAGGTACGGGGAACCCGACAAAGGTCCATCCGACTCTAAAACAGCCGTGCTTAATACCAACTACCACAGAAAATGAACTAGATCATTTTTGAGAATGACCATTTCACAAAAATTCTGGGATTAAATATAGGTCATTTCCCTAGGTAATTGGTATCAGTATTGGAAACCCGCAACCAGTTGACCGATAAAACTACCGGAACAGGCATAGTGCGAATCGTCTGCTAGAAGCCGCGCGGGCTCGTCAACGAAGACGCTTGCCTAGCGGCTAGCTGCTCTACTCGAGCCTCCGGGCTGAAGTAAGACTCGTTTGGGAGACAGTCGCGAAGTTGGTCAAAATCGACCACTTCTACAGAGGGGTTCTTAGGAAACTTATAATCCTCTGGGAGCCCTTGCCATCGAAGAAACGCAAACGCGGTCGACGCGCCTGCTGGGTCTAACCAGTTGGCAATGCCAGGGTCTTCGGTACTGATTACAAATCTGTAGTTACCATCGCAGCTCTGTCGTGCTTGCGACCTCGTAAGACTCGTCTGGCGGTGACAATAGTCCAGGCCATTGAACCATAGGTCACCAATTTGGATTGACTGGTACCTTGCCTTCGAGTCGGGCACGGTGATGATGATTGCTTTGCCTCGCTGGATGGGAAAGTGGCCCGCCGAGTTCCGTTGTCCCGGTAAACCAGCGTCAGTCCCTCTTGGTGGACTCAGTCTGTTGACGGCAAGGTTGGCTCTAAGGCCGTCGACGAATTTGACCCAGCCTCTGACTGAGCCGACAAGGTACTCGGATGCTCGCGTGTATTGGTCGTTCACGAGTTCGGGGTTGGGCAACGGCTTGGGTTTGCCTCGTGTGTCGCTGCGTTCGATGTACCAGGTGCCGCTCATCTCCTTCTCCCAGTCCATAAAGCTCTCTCGAATCAAGATGTTTGTTGCTTGAAGCCCATCTTTGGTGTTGCTAAGCCAGTTGTCACCTGTTTTCGTGTCACTGATCACGATCTCGAAGTTCCCATCGTCATCGACGATCAGATCTTCGAGGGAAAGCTGACTCAACGTTATTGGGCTCGTCAGGTTTTCATTGAAGCCAGGGCGTCCGGTGCCTACCTGGATTTGAAAGTCAGCACTGGTTCCTCGCTTACCGCGGATGACGTAGGTGCCTGGCGTTGAGATGGTCGCGATATGATATCGGTTGTCGGGATTGAACAGACCGTACTGGTTGTGTTGGTTCAGACTACGAAACTCAGGGTGGAGAGGGTCGTGGACGATGAACCCCTGGTCGAGGGCGGCTGAAATTTGATGCTTAAGCTGTCGCTCGGCGGCCGCCTTTTCGTATAGCGGGGTCGGGCTATAGAGGAGCCATGGTGCACTAAACATGATGTCACGCGCCTCTTCGATCGCACGGGCCAGCAGCATTGCACCTTGCAAGGGTTGTTCATCGTTTCGTAAGTTAGTCACCAGATCGAAGTTGCCATCTCCATTAACATCCCCGATGGCGATGTTCTCTGGGGCATTTCCCACATCGAAGTTAGCTACATCTTGAAATGTCACCATGATAAATTCCTTCTCTAGAATCAATTTGTGGATAATTCAAACCCCATCGGCATTGCTTCTGGGGTTAATTTGCCGTTCGGGTCCAAGACTTGGCACCGGATGAAAAATCCAGGCTCGTCAATATCAACTGCCCTCGACTAATTTGATTAGACTCTGCAGATGGCTACCTTCAGGGCTGAGAAGGGCTAACTTGTGGCTAAGTTAAAGATGCAATTTTGGGCAAGGTTCAGTTCTGGGCATTTTGAGGATGATATTCGCAGCCCAAATCGGCCCCTCTCTCTCCATGATTTCTTGCAACAAAACCTCTTGGATACACTCGTTATCCAGGTCATCTAATAAATGAATGGGTATAAGTCAAAACTTAAAAAGCCCGTCGCCATCGCCTGCTCCCTTGTCGGAGGAGGCATCGTAGTCGCTAGCATCTCGATTGTTGCGGTTCTCAGCACTCAAAAACCGAGCTGTGCCTGTGGCGATCCAGCCAGCAGCGCAGTAGGGACGGCGATTTATGAGCGGATTCTGCGATGCTGTGTCAGCGGTGACCTTCAATGAAGAGCAGCAGACCTATGCCAAGATTGTCTGCATCCCAAAGGACGCTAGCGATCGCACTCCCCCGAACCCCACGTTCAACGGCCAATTCTTCACCTGCCCCCAGGGCATGGATGCAAGACAGTAAATCAATAGCAACGTAGGGGACAAGTACGCTACGGTCCTAAGAGCCGATCGCAACTTCGTTGATTTTGCGTTGCGATCGCAACGCCAGTAACGGCTGCTTAGATGCAACATAGTCAGCAATGTGTACAGCATCTCGGGCGATACCCGAAAAACGACCTGACCCCCAGGTATAGAGCCACGGCAAGCCTAAAAAGTACAGTCCATTGATAGGCGTCACCCCCCGCTCATGCCCCGGATAGCCCTTGCCGTCGAAAACCGGGATGTCTACCCAGCGAAAATCACTGTGATAGCCCGTACACCAAATCACGGTACCAATATTCGCCTGCACATAGTCGAGATCTAGACACGCCTCTTCCGGTTGCCAAGCGGGTTCATAGTCAGGCTCTAGAGGCGCTGAAATCTTTTCTTTGGCAATAAAATCGTCAATGGTGCACTTAATACTTTCCGCAACGCCATCAGCCTGATCAAGATTGTGCTTGAGGTCATCTTGAAACGTCAGCAGTCCCTCCTGAATCTGCTTTAGCTTGCCGTGGAGCTGCATCCCTTCTAGGGCAAACTGCCGCAGATCAATCTCTCGACCACCGCCACGCCCCGTCACGTAGTGATTGGTTTTAGAGCGCACCGTTTCCCCTTGCGGATGTTCATCAATGGGCAGATCGTAATACCCCATTTGATCAAGCCAATCCACCACATCTCTGCCACGATAGGTTCGCGGAGAGCGCGGCGCACCGCCCACGCACAAATGAACCTGCTTGCCCGCGAGGTGCAAATCTTCTGCAATTTGACAGCCGGACTGTCCGGTCCCCACCACCAACACCGCCCGATCCGGTAACGATTGCGGGTTCTTGTATTCAGAAGAATGGATCTGTAGCACCTCTTCAGGCAGGCGCTCACTGATGCGCGGGATTTTAGGCTGATGGTAGCCGCCCGTGGCGATCACCACCTGATCAGCGGTGAAGTCTCCCATTGAGGTAATTACGGCATACCGATCGTCATGCTGGCTGACCTTCGAGACTGCTACCCCTTCCTGGACCGGCGCATTAAACGAACGGGCGTACTCTTCGACGTACTGCACGATTTCATCTTTTTGCATGAAGCCGTGCGTATCGTCGCCCGGATAGGGAAAGCCAGGAAGCGTACACTGCCAGTTGGGTGTCACCAAACAAAAGGAATCCCACCGCTTCGAGCGCCAGGAATGGGCAATGCGGTGTTTTTCAAAGATGATGTGATCGATGCCCCGTTCTCGGAGACAGTAGCTCATGGAGAGTCCGGCTTGACCCCCGCCAATAATAATGACCGGATAATGCGATCGCATCTGTCGCCACCTTTGCTAAACAACGCCTTCTATTCAGAACCATAGAATCCAAAAATTTGCTGCTTTGTATTCGATCAGACAAAAAGGTCAGGTCTGGCGTTTAAGACAGCCACGACCCACCCTAGGCTCTTTAGCCAAGCTGCATTGCAAATTCCTCTGTCGATTTCGATAGTTGCCGCCTCAGAGCAAAATCTATCGAACGATAGATCGGGTTTTCTATCGCTATCTAGTATCGAGACTGATGGGATATTTCGTAATATCTGAGTGCAGTATGCAGGGTCATTTATTACGGCCTTGGGTGCTGCAGATCGATATCGGGGTAGCCGTGAATGTCTAAAACTGCAACTGTTTCTGACCAGCGCTTGGGTGCGGTACTACAGCAGGCGGGTCTCGTTTCGGCAAGGCAGGTTGAGATTGCGCTGAAAGAACAGCAGCACTTCAAGCTCCGAATCGGGGAACTATTGGCTCTCCGTGGCTGGCTTAGGCAGGAATCCGCCGACTTTTTCGCAGAGGAATGGCCTCGCATCCAGCAGCAGCCTCCGCAGCAGCCCATCGGACAGTATCTGAAGCAAGCGGGCCTGTTGGACGAAGCTCAAATTAGATCAGCCCTAGACGCACAAAGGCAAACGCAGCTAAAGTTTGGCACCTTGATCGTTGCCAATGGATGGGTTCAACACCGAACGCTCCAGTTCTTCTTGAAGTACTTAAAGCAAAATCGCTCCAGCCCTACGCCAGAAACGATGCGCGGGACAACGCAAGTCTCAGAAGCACTCAAGGCACAGATCTTAGAGAATGAAGCCGACAATCCCTTCTCACTGCTGCTGCTGTATCAGCGGATTATGCAACAGGGCTCTGTCAAGGTAGATCGTAGCCCCGAGCAGGCCGAACTTCTTCGCCTTGGTTTGGTGGTCGCAGAGCAAAACAGACTGAAGGTAACAGAAGGACTTGCTCCGTCGCTTGCAGATCAGGAGTGGATCGCTCAATCTCTAGAACAACTCCACCCCTACGATGCCATTCGACTTAAGCTCTTTAATTTGAGAGAACATGCCGAGCATCCCTACCAGCTACTGGCTGCCGTTTTAGACTGGACCGGGAATCAGCCCGAGCTAACGCAAAAGCTATGCCAGAAGATTCAAGCGTCGGATCTGTTCATTCAGTCTGGAGAGGAGGCGGCCCAAGTGGCGGCGCTGGTGCAGACTCACGTTGTTAATGACTGGGAGTCCAGCATTGCCGCTCAGCATCTGAAAGGGATTTGCGATCGCATCCGAACCTATTCTCTCAAGCACCTACAGCTATACGAGCGGATCGTAAAGCGGCATGAAATTCCGGCAACAGGCAGTGCAGAAGAACAAGAGCTGCTATTTCTGGGCCTGATTGCGAAAAAAGAAGAGACGCTCACCGTTGCTAATCGAATCTACCGGCTGATCTTTAGTCACCACTGGGTAACCGAAGAAATCTCACGCCGAACAACGATGGACGATCAGGTCTTACCGGCTAATCCAGAGCCACGAACCCAAAGAAGTCAGACGACTCAAGCGAGTCAGGTGCCCTCGGCGGAGGAAGTTGTCTCCTATCTTCTGGACGTAGAGTTAGACCCGCTGCCCCTGACCATTGACGTTCCCGCAGAAGTAATGCCTGAGCGGGCCCCTCAGCCTGTTGCGGCAGAAGCGGTCGCGTCATCACCCACAGTGGCAAAGACGCGTTCAGTTGCACCTTGGCTGGTGCTGTGCGCGATCGGCGGTACCGCAGTCGCAATTGGGACGCAACTCTGGCGTCCGACCCTTCAACCCAGCCCGGTCGCGTCTTCATCTTCTGAATCACCGGAAACGTTAGCTTCTCCTAATGCACCTCAATCCCAGAGAGAGAGGGTTGATCCAGCGCCAGCTATCGAGGAGCCTCCAACCCCAACGACTCCTGAGCCTTCCGCGAACGAGGGTACAGCGGATCGGGCCGAACGATTCGATCAAGAGGTCCAAGCTACCGCAACAGAGGCTCCTAAAGCATCTCCAGTCTCCGTCGTCAGCACGTCTGATCCAAGCGTTGAAGTTCCTATCTTTGTCACCGGTAGCACTCAGAGGGAGCTGCTAGAAACCCTCGGCCCACCTACCAAGAACTGGAGAGGATACTATCCCAACAGCAAAGCGCTGATTTATAAGGGAATTGTCCCTGACCGCGTTGATCTGGGTTATTTAGTCAGCAAAAAAACGGGAGAACTCCGTCAAACGGAGATCGCCTTTGCCCAGTCTATTGAGTTAGAGACGATTCAAAGAACGCTGCGTCGACTTCTAGGAGGGGAACTCCCGGACTCAGTGCAGAACCAACTGAAGGAGGTTTATCGGCGACAGGCTGACCAATACTTTTTCCTATTGGGAACCCAAGAAGGCGAAATTCATCGGGATAAAAATGGCTGGATCTATATCGGAATTTGGGATGCAGATTTTCACTAAGCGTTCACAGACCTCGAAGCGACGCACTGCATGGCGAGGCTTCCTAGGCTGGGGCAACGCGGCTGTTCTAATAATGCTTCTTTGTAGCTGCCAGGATCAGGGATCGTCTACCGCAGCCAGTGCGGAGGAAGATCAGGAAATCATGCAGACGTCCGATCCCTATATCAATCGTCTGCTGCCAAATGCGAAACGGCTCCGTAAAGAGTACGACGTTCCCCTAGAGCTGACACTTGCGATCGCAATTCACGAAACCGGGCACGGGGATTTTGTCCTCGGACAAGACAACCATTTCGGTCTCAAATGCAGAAGTAACGACTGTGTTTCGGCACGCTCTAGCCAATGGGAGAACTGTGCGGACCCTGCTCCCTGCTTTGATATGTTCGCCAAGACGATTACGGACCTCTCCGGTGGTGACTTCACAGATCTTGAGAAAATCCGTCAAGCCGGTTACGCCACCAGTCCCAAATGGACCCGGAAAGTCAAGAAAATTCGACGATCGGTGCGCCGCAAGCTCAAAAAAGCCCAACGGACCTCGTAATTGCGAGATAGGGTTGCTGCAGCTTTTCTATCAGCAAAACCCTATGCTTGACAGATAGATCCGAGGTAGGGTTTATTTAACCACTTTAATTTTTCTCGAAAGAATATTAGATGTCTGAGTGAGTCACCAACTATTTCTCATGCTGTTCAGTGAGTCTACAAATGCCCACCTCTACTGCCTTTAACCAACCCTTAGGGACTGTGCTGCAGTGGGCCGGACTGATTTCAGCACGGCAGCTCAAGGTTGCTTTAGCAGAACAACGTCGCTCTGATCTCCGAATTGGCGAAATCCTAGCGGCTCACGGATGGATTCAACAGAAGTCGGCTGATTTTTTCGCAGCAGAGTGGCCCCAGCTACAGCATCAGACGGTACAGCACCTTGGACAGTATTTAGAGCAAGCCGCCCTCCTCGACACCTCTCAAATCAAGGCGATTCTAGACTCGCAGCAGCAGACTCAACGCAAGTTTGGCACCCTGGCTATTGCAAATGGATGGGTACGGCGGCGCACCGTCAATTTCTTTTTAAAGCACCTAGGCTCAGCAGGTCTGAACTCGCAAGCGATGATACCAGAGTCAGAGATGCTGAAAGAGCAACTACTGGAGAATGAATCCGTCAATCCGTTCTCGTTATTGCTGCTGTATCAGCGGATTTTGCGGCAGGAATCCGTCAGGGCAAACGATCGGCCTGAACAGGCAGAGTTGCTGGAGATGGGCTTGGCTACTGTAGAGCAGAACCATCTCAAACTGTCCGCTGGACCTGATCCTGCCTTGCTCGATCAGCAGTGGGTCACGGATCAGCTCCAGCAGCTACGGCCCTATCACCGAATCCGACTGCAGCTCTTCAAGCTAGCGGAACATTCTGATTATCCCTATCGAACGCTCGCGGCCATGCTTGCCTGGACTGGGGATCAGATTGACTTGACCCACAAGCTGGGCTGGCTGATTCGAGAAACGAATGTGTTTATTGCCGCTGGCGAAGAAGAAGCGCAGGTTGCAGCGTTAGTGCAGACTCATGTGATTCACCACTGGGAATCAGGCATAGCGGCTGAACACCTGCAGGGACTTTGCGATCGCATCTCTTCCCCCCCGCGACTCAAGCTATATCAGCGGATCTTAGAACAGCGGGGCATCTTAGCCGAAGCGAGTCCAGAAGAGCAGGAACTACTGACGCTGGGCTTGATTATAGAGAGCAACGGCATTCTTAGGGTTGCCAACCGAATTTATCAGCAGGTCTTCAGCCCTGAATGGGTCACCCAGACGCTGACGGCAACCCCTCAAGCCACCGATCACGATCTGCCTGCGAACAAAGTCGATTCGCGGCAGCCGAAAGCAGCGCTGGAAAGAGTGTTTTCTCCTCCCATCGCTCCCATCTCAGATCAGGAATTATCAGCCACAAAAGTGGTTGCGAGCCTATCGGCAGCAGACCAGCAAGCTCGACCGTTTCGAACGGTAAACGCCTATTCTCAAGACAGCCACAAAAATGGGAAAACGGCAGTTTTTGAAACCAGACTCTCCTCTCCATCAACGTCTGCAAAGCCACGACGAACCCTTACTGGGTTGGCCCTTGCAGCAGCTGGGCTCTTATCTGTGCTTGGCGGTCAGATCTGGAAACAGCAGACTCAGCGCGATGCAATAACATCTCCCTCACTGCAGCAAGACTCAAGCAACTTGTCTGCCTTACCGCAGCGCCAGGTCGGTTTAGCCCAAAGTCAGGACAGTCGCCCTTTCTCCCAGGAAGACCGCCCATCTTCAGCAGCCACAGACAGCCGTTCTTCAGCCACAGATCCGTCCGAGACTGACCCATCCTCCAGCAGCCCGACCGTCGTGAGTGCCTCCAACCCCACCATCAAGGTTCCGATTTTGACGCTCGGGAGCACTTTAGATCAGGTTGTTGATACTCTGGGTCCGCCCACCTGGAATCGTCGAGGGTATTACAGTAACAGCCGAGCGTTGCTCTACGAAGGCGTTGTGCCCAACCAACTAGATCTCGGTTATTTGGTCAGCAAGAACACGGGCAAGCTCCGCCAGACTGAAACGACCTTTTCTCATTCTGTCCCCATAGAGACGATACAAAGAACGCTAGGCCAGCTTTTGCAAGGCCCTGTTCCCGCATCCGTTCAAGAGCGCCTACAGCAAATTTATGAGCGGAAGGCTGACCAGCACACTTTTACAGTAAGGGGCCTCGAAGGCAATATTCACTGGCAACCCGAGAAAGGGGGGTGGATTTATATTGGAGTGTGGGACGCAGATTTTCACTAACGCCCCCTTCGCCAAGACATCACGTGCTGGTTAAGACATCATCCACCTGAAAATCGGGAGAGGCCAGCGCCAGCAAAGTCGCAGGGAGTCCAGAAGTGAGCGCTTGCAGACCTGCGTAGTAGCTAGAGAAATCATCGTGGGGGGTTGCCATCCCGAGAAAAACGAGGTCAGCGCCCTTGGAAGACTGGTGCAAAACCTGTTTGAAGGGTCGTCCGTCTAGGGTTAGAACCTGTGAGGTTGCGTCTAGCCGCAGCGATCGCATCAGTCCTTTAAGATTATTGCGAGCATCCTGCGCCGCCGCTTCATCCGGCACAGCAAGCTTGAGCGTAATGCGGACGTTATTCCAGTCAATGCTGGAGCTCAGCAGATAGGCCAGTAGCAGCAGCAGGCCAACATTCGCATTCATTCCGCCCCACCACACATCAATGCGGCGATAGACGCCAAAGCTTTCCTCTTGACTATTGCGCAAAATTAGAATGTTGCGTTTAGCCTGGTGAAGATGGGCGATTAGATTGCAGTAGCGATCGCGATTTTTAGGCTCTTCACTGTCTCCCATCAGAATTGTGTTGGGCACCAGCGGACCTAATCCATAGATTTCCACCAGTCGCTGCGCGCCTTCAAAGGGATCAGGGGCCGTCAAGGTGCGCACCAACGCCTGCACGCCACGCTCTGCCAAGTAGTCGGTGAGGGTCTCCTCTAGTTCTTCCTGCTGGGCCACGTCCCGTGAACCACTCGGGAGCACACTCGACACGGTAATTAATCCTCGATTTTGGGTGAAGTTATTCGCAAGTTCAATCAGAGGCCATCGTCGTGTGGGCGATCCGGACAGAACCAGGATATGGGGCCGCCAGTTTTTAGCATCTTGCTGGTGCCCCACCTGAAAGAGTCCAATGCGGACCAGCATCATCCAAACTCCGCTGCGAACATCGCCCCAGGTGGTTTTAAGGCCCCGGCGCTGTAGCCATAGGTAAATAACAGCGACGATCACGGCTGCGGCAATGGTCGCCTGGGGATTAATTAAAAACATCACCCCAATGCACCCAGCAGCACCCAGCAGCGAGAGCGACCAGTGGACCCTAAACAACGGCCGAAAGGAGGGACTCTGCAAAAAGCTCTCCACCCCCGCCGAGACGTTGAGGACCAAATAGGTGGTCAAGAAAAACATGGTCAAGATTGGCGCAATCAAGTTGAGGTCACCAATGCTGACGGCAGCCACAACGACGCCTAGCGTGACGGCGGTGCCGATCCGGGGTTCGTCGTCAGGACCGCTCCCCTTACCCAAAAAAGACATCCAGCGGGGCAGGACTCCATCCCTTGCCAGGGCCTGCAGTACCCGAGGTGCGCCTAGAATACTGCCGATGGCGCTGGAGAGTGTGGCCCCCCAAATGCCCATCAAAATAGCCGGTCCCCAGAGGGCCATCTGCTGCATCACCAGCGGGTTTTCAATCAGCGTACTGGCATCGGCTCGGGTGGCGAGGATAAACGGCAGGCCCATATAGATGACGTAGCCGGTCCCCACGGCGGCCAGGGTACCGGTGGGGATTGATTTGATGGGGTCACGTAGATCGCCAGACATATTAACCCCAGCCATGATGCCGGTAACGGCAGGAAAGAAAACGGCAAAGACTTGCCAAAAGGCTTCTCCGTCAGCAGCCCCCCACATCTCAATATCGGTCGGCTCTAGGGGTTTACCAAAAATTAAGGAGACCAGGGACAGTGCGATCGCAACCATAATCACGTACTGGGCCTTGATCGCAAACTGGGCCGAGGTAATAGCGAGTACGGCAACGGCAATCGTGGTAATCAGAGCCACGTAAAGCTGATTGAACTGACTAAAGTTGCGGACCACGCTTTCGGCAAAGCCAATGGTGTATAGAGCCACTGAAAAAGCTTGGGCAAAATAGAGCGGAATCCCGACAGCTCCGCCGGTTTCAATCCCCAAAGAGCGGCTAATCATGTAGTAGGCTCCGCCCACGCGCACCTCTCGATCAGTTGCGATCGCACAGGCAGAAAGCGCCGTCAGTAGCGTAATAGCCGTCGCCAGCGTGACAATAATCAGCGTACCCAGCAGGCCCACATTGCCCACCACCCAGCCAAACCGCAAATACATAATCACGCCCAGGATGGTTAAGGTTGATGGCGTATAGACGCCACCAAACGTTCCTAAGCCTGACGCTTGAGCAGGGACCGTCGCTTCTTGCGGTTGAGACCGGCGCTTGAAGGGAAACTTCATAATGCTCGCGATAAAGGTATGAACTCATCCTAGTGATTGTTTGGAACCTCTGGACCTCATTCGCTGGTTTCTTTGTCAGGAGCGCTTCGAATGAGCATCTGCCCATCCACTGAAGTTTTCGGGAGACCCCAAAATACTTAGAGCGATCTGAGCGAGCGCGCTGCAGATCTCACCAAATTCAGACAAGATTGAATATATAGTCTGCCGTAACTTTTAGCATTGCTATGGTGAGCCTTGGCTTGGGCGACAGAAGCCGCCACCACAATCTGAACCCGAGGAGTGTAACTGCGTGAAATATTTGTTGACCACGCTTATGATCATGACCCTAGTGCCGCTAAAAAGCTCAGCAACGACGAGAGATCCGATTATTGGGGAATCAAAGGCCTGTTATACACAGCTTGACACCTCAAAGCGGCGACTTTTAGGGATCAAATCTCTACGAATTTTTGAGTTGGGTGCCAGTAAATATACTTCTGCAGCAACAGAAAGACCCAAGCAATATACCCACGCCTACGAATTCGTGCTGAAAGGCAATGGAGGGAAAAATTTGCTGGCCTCTCCAGTGTTGATGAACAACATCGCGACGGAGATATTAACGCGCTGTCCGTCCATTGGCTCTGTTGCCTTTAAGATGAGTCAGACCGATCAGTCTGCAAGCTTCGGCAAAAAGCAAGAGGGGTCCATCTCTAGATTCATCTGTGTATCCAATCCTGGAGAGCTAAAATGGGGAACTCAGCTTTGCCCCTAGTTATTAGATAGGAATAATTTAGGATGAACGGGTGGCCTATTAGTGACGATTGATTGGGAGCTGGCCCCCTGAGCATCGATAATGGTATCCGCCCCGAGCAAAGGACAACATGCTGAGATCCACCCACCGGAGAATTCCACTCGCGCTCTTGCTTCTACGCCTGAGCGTCTTTCTCGTCATGCTGATGTGGACCCTAGACAAATTCATCAACCCCACTCACGCAGCAGCCGTTTTCGAGACTTTTTACTTTATTAGTGGTCTCGGTAATATTCCGGTTTATATTATCGGCGTGCTGCAACTTGTCATCATTGTTGGATTTGTTCTTGGCTTTAGAAAACGGATTACCTATCCCATTGTTTTATTCCTCCATGCGGTTTCGACGCTATCAGCCTACAAGAAGTACTTAGCTCCCTACGAAGACACCAACCTACTCTTCTTTGCCGCTTGGCCCATGCTTGCCGCCTGTTTTGCCCTCTACTATCTCCATGATTGGGATACGCTGTGGGTACTCGACAAAGAGAAAGCAAGACTGTTCTAGCGCTCGGACTGCAGCCCTCGTTGCCAAACCCAGCGAAGACTTGACGGTCTGGGCAAGGCTTATCTCTATGAGCCTAGACCAGTCACGAGTGCGATCTCAGGAGCTCTCTCACTCCAGGGGATATAAGTTTCTGCAGTCTCTTCGTTAATGATTCGCCCATAGGTGGGACACACGACGATATCTTCTGGATCAACATCCTTCAGAAAAATATCCGTAAAAATCTCGCCCGCTGCAATGCCCATTTCAGTGAGTCCATAGTCATATGTCGCGAGCGAATCCCCCCGCCGCACCGCTTCGACCGCCGCTGGACTGCCATTGCGCGAAATGACCGGGAGTTTGCCCAACAGCCCTCGTTCTTTGAGGACTGGCAACACATCCAGTAGCGTCTCGTCATTGAAAACAATTAAGGCCTCAAGATCGGCGTAAGTATCAAGAACATGGCGAGCGGTACCCGCACCAGCACCCGCAACGTCAGATACATTTCGACAAGCGAGATCGTGGGGATTGTTCAAAAGCTCGAATTTGCAGCGCTGGGCCCCTTCGATGAGTCCTTCAACCAATTCCTGATCATCCAAGATCGGAGGACCACCAATAATAGCGACACGAGCATTTTCGTGAACGCTCCGGGCGAGAAACTGGGTGAGAAACAATCCATGATAGAAATTTGGAACAGCGACAGTTGCAGTCACCGGAAAGGCGGGTTTGTGCAGTGCAATCACCGGAATATTCTTCCCAATCGCTCGCCAAACTGCGGGCGCTGGCTCCTGTTCGTCGAGAGTGAAGAGGCAAATACCATCAACCTTAGCCTCCGTCGCAGCAATGATTGCCTGACTTTGTTCAACCGCATAGTGTGGATTGCGTAGATCTGCCGGGAGAATACGCAGTACGGTGTCAGTCCCTTCCAACCCATGAGCAATTCCGTGGGCGACCGTATCCATGCCCGGATGCAAGCCGGGTGGTAGTGGCATGACGTATACAACCGTCCGTTTGCTCACGCTAAAGCCTCCAGAAATACGGCGGGAACGTTTCCGGTGGCCCGGATGCGGTCGGCGAGATAGCACTGAATTTGGTAGACCGGCTTTTCTAGGTAGCTCATCCGCCCATGCTGGAAGGCGATGGAGTTAAACCCTCGCTGAACCGCAGTGCAAACCTCAATATCTTCGCAATGAAAGTCCTTCAGAGCCTGCGTCTCTTCAGCCAGATGCTGCTCGAAATCGGGGTGGGCCTGGGCCTCCTTCGTGACCAAAATTGTGGTGACGAGATGAATTTTCTCGGCGCTGATCGGCAGCATACGATACCAGAGTGCGCAGTTCGGCCCTGTGAGCATCAGGTAGTCTGGATAACCCACGTGCACAGTCCACTCGTACCTGTACGCCTCTGGCAGGTTTGGAATCGGAGGGAAGGTGCCGTAGTGTTCTCCCTTGGCCTCAGCTTCCTTGATTGAGTCGATGAGGCTTTGCCGATAGGGCAGATGTGCCCTTGTGTAGTGGGGATGATACTCATCGGTCCAGCAGCCAGTAGCGGGCATCATAGTCTGCAGCGTTTTGACATGAATTCCCATGTGATGGTAAGGCTCCATCCAGTTCTCGATCATGTTCTTCCAGTTCACGTCGAGGTCCCATTCCAGCTCGGCGACAATGTCCATGCTCGCCATGTTCCAGGGGGAAATCTGGGTGTGCAAGTCGGCAAGCTGAGTGGCAACGGGTTCAGCCTCAGAGTTGAAGGTCATGAAGATAAAGCCTTCCCAGATTTCGCTGCGAAACTCAATCAGGCTGTGATCTTTGAGGCTGAAATCACAGGTCTTCTGCATCGCGGGTGCGCCCTTGAGCTGTCCGCTCAGGTCAAAGGTCCAGCTATGGTAGGGGCACATGAAGCCTCGGACCTTACCTCGCTCGTCGTAGCCAAACCCCTGCGGCATAATGTCCATAGCTCGATGGGGGCAGACGCGAGACAGGACACGAACTACGTTATCTTTAGCCCGCACGACCATCACTGGCTCACCGAGCACATCAAGGCTGAGATAATTTCCCAGTTTTGGGATCTGGGAAACATGGGCGATGCAGAGCCATTCCTGTTTAAAGATCGTTTCGAGTTCGTACTCAAAGTATTCTGCCGAGGTGTAGGCGCTAGCGGGCAGCGTAAAGGCGTTTTCTAAGCCGGTTGACGCAGATTCAAGAATGGCGGCGTTGATGGCTTCGATGCTGTGCAGCTTAGGTTGAATACGACTGACCATAATTGTCTCGTTCCTTGTTGGCGATTGCAGCAGTGCAGGTCACGTTGTGAACCGTGGATCGGGAGGCGGTAAGTCATAGCTCTCCCAACCGGCGGTGATGCCACCATCGACGGGCAGAATTGCGCCGGTAATATAGGCGGCTTCATCTGAGGCGAGAAAATGGAAAGCAGCAGCGATTTCTTCAGACTTTGCCAGCCGCCCTAAGGGGGTTCGGCGGGAGACGAACGGAATCTCGGGGTTATCGGGGATATTGGTCACGGCTGGGGTGAGGACGGTGCCAGGTGCGATCGCATTTACCGTAATACCTTTCACCGCCAATTCAATAGCGGCACATTTCGTAATCTGCACCACCGCAGCCTTCGAGACGGCGTAGGCAGAACCCAGTGGTATACCAATTAGGCCAACAAAGGATGAGGTATTGATAATCCGACCACCGGTTTCGGGCATAAAGTTAGGCGCGTGTTTGACACCAAAAGCGACGCCATTGACGTTGACCTCAAAGGTGAGACGAAGTGTTTGCTCAGTGAGTTCAGAGAACGGAATCCCCAGAGGCTGTACGCCTGCATTATTGATCAAGATGTCGATGCGACCAGAGGCCGCTGCCACAGTCTCTAGCAGTCGCACAATGTCTGCTTCTTGAGAAACATCGCCCACCAGCGCCTTAGCGCCATCAACAGCGGCATCGACCCGATCGATGGAGTAAACAGTCGCGCCTGCTGCCAGGAATCGCTGTACCACCGCTTCTCCGATGCCAGAAGCCCCGCCTGTGACCACAGCAATTTTATCGGTTAGCAAAAACATGGGCGATATACATCGTCATGGCTTTATGAACACATCAGTCATACCTGGCTGAGAGTTCTTTACATTGCATCCTCATCCTTGATATCAGAGGATATTTTTTACTGACAATTAATTACTTGCCTCGAGGTTATCGGACTCATTGGGTACATTCTGTAGTCCTAATGTCTTTTTTGAGCTTTCCCGATCAGGGGCCAGCACTATTTCCCAGGTGAACTGCGCACAAAATCAAGGCGAGCCAGCCCCAAATACGTGCTGTCCTTCACTTCACCTTCTGGGAATCCTCTGACCTCAAACAGGTAGGTGCCGACACTGGGGTTACGCACAGGGCGCACGGCCAACGTGAACTGTCGTCCTGGCTGGACGGGCGGATCAAAAGCAATCGTCACGGTACGGCTGGGTGGATCGTTCACGATCAAACCTAAGGGCAGCTTTGGCCCACGTCGCTTGGAGCCTTCATAGGCGGCAATACCCTTTGCCTTGAACCGTGGGTACTGGACGCCCTGCTTCAGGATCAGATCAACCTGCTGCAGCGGTGCTGCGGCTGTGGCCGGTAAATCAATAACTAGGGAATAGGTTGCTCCTAAGTTCCTGGCAATGCGATCGCTAGTAGTGGCCTTAAGGAGTCTTGGGGGCTGCACAAAGGCAACCCTAGACGGCTTCTTGGCAGGCAAAACCGGAGCCTGAATCACCTGCGTAAGCGGTGTCGTTTCAGTGAGCGACGCTGTGGGCAATGGCGTGGGTCTCGTCGGTACGGGGGATGGGCTAGCGACAGGGGCAGTCGAAGAGGAACCTGCTGCAGGGGCTAACCGGGTCTGCTGCGCCAACCGGACAAAAGTGTTGATGGGAATGCCTAAATTAAATCCTGCTTTAATAACGCTGGAGTCGCCATCGTAGCCCGGTAGTACCACTTGACGTCCTTCAGCCAGTCCATGAATGCCAATGACTTGACCGCTACTGTTAAAAACGGGACCGCCACTCATGCCCGCACGGGTGACGTTGGTGTATACCAGCCCATAGCCACCCGCAATGGGCCGCCGAGAAATGCCTGAAACTTCACCGCTGGTGAGCTGATAGATATGGGGAATCGCTCGCCCTGCTGCAGGCCATCCGGCAATAAAGATGCGATCGCCCTCCGTTACGTCGTCTGAATTCCCTAATTTCGCCACCGAATAGGCTTTGCCGCTCGTGAATGGGACAATAGCCAGATCAACATCCGGTATTTTTTGAATGGCTCCATAGTCAAGGGGATAGGTTTGACCATCTGGTGTCACGATCGCATATTCATCCTCTGTAGCTACCACATGCTGAGCCGTTAGCACATAGTAGGTACTCCCTTCTTGCCCCACGACCACACCAGAACCAGGATTTTGCCCCTCCAACAAAATAGTAGAGGCTTTAGCAATTTGATTGACCTCCGAGCCTTCTAGCGGACCCCGTTCTTCTCGTGCGACTAACTCAGTAGGCTGGGTGATCAAGACGGCTCCCCCTAGTAAGAATGCCGACAGCAGAGAATAAGGACGCATGACGTTTTCATAGGGACTATATCCGCCAATATAAAGTCCCCGTGGCGCTTTTAAGGACTTTAGTTGTGAACTGTAACGCGGCAGCGGAACTGATACTGGCTCAAAGCTTTCTTGTATCCTGAGCGTAGACAGAACAATAAGGTGACCCCGGTGGTGATATCAGCCCCTCGCATTTCCGTGAAACCTATTTCAACAGCAGCTGAATTCGAGCAGTTTTTAGATGTGCCTGCTCGCGTCTACGCCGATGATCCCAACTGGGTTCCCCCAATTCGTGCCGATGTTGCAAAGCAGTTTCAGCCCAGCAATCCTTTTTTTGAGTACGGCAGACTGCAGCAGTTTGTCGCTTACCAAGATCAGCAGCCCGTTGGTCGGATCGTCGCAGCCGTCAATGATCGATTGATTGAGCGGGAAGGCAAAAATATTGGTTTGTTTGGATTCTTTGAATGTGTCGAGAATCTCGCAACAGAAGATCCGGCTGTTGCACCCCACCTCTTTGAAGCTGCTAGCCAATGGCTGAAAGAGCAAGGTATGAGCACTATTCGTGGTCCCATCGATCTCTCCACCCATAACAACTGCCTATGGCTAGTGGACGGGTTCGACTCCCCGCCGTACATGATGATGCCCTACAACCCTCCGTACTATTCGCAATGCATTGAAAAAGCAGGCTTTCACAAGGCCAAAGATGCCTATGCCTACAGCTTCGAGCTGTCTCCATCCCTATTGCAAAAATTTGAGAAAGCCTATCAAATTGCCCTCAAATCTGGCATCACCTTTCGCCCCGTTGCCACCAAGGGCGAAGCCTTTGAACAAGACTGTCGTGATCTCTATCGTCTGTTCACCCAAGCCTTCAGCAACAACTGGAGTTCGACCCCCCGCACTGAAGACGAGTTTCTAGAAGAAGCACAGGACTTGAAGATGATTGTAGATCCAGACATCTTTCCCATTGCCGAGTATGAAGGCGAAATGGTGGGTTTTTTCATGGGATTACCCAACTACAACCAAGTCTTCAAGCACCTCAACGGCAAACTCAACTGGCTCGGGATCTTAAAGTTTCTTTGGTACCGCCGCACAATCAACGAGGCTCGGATGATCGCGCTTTGTGCCCTCCCAGAACATCAGCGCAAAATGGTCGCTCCGGCCCTAGTCTATCTGGTTCATCAAAATGGGACGGGGCCATCGAAACGCTATGAGCGCGCAGAGCTATCCTGGATCTATGAAGACAACATGCCCTCTCGCAAAATAACTGAAGCCTCGGGCGGTAAGATTTACAAGACCTATCGCATCTACGAAAAAGCGCTATGAAAGCACTCGTCACCGGAGCGAATGGCTTCACGGGTTCTCATCTCTGTCAATACCTGCTGCAGCGAGGCGATCAGGTCATCGCCTACGTCCGTCAAACCAGCGACTTATCTCGTCTAAAAGAACTGGATGTCGAATTTGCCTACGGCGAGATCACGGATCAAGCATCCCTAGAAAGTGCGATGCAGGGTGTCAACACCGTCTTCCACACCGCTGCCTATGTCGAGTTAGGTCTCGTAGATGCCGCCCTGATGGAGCGCGTCAATGTTGGAGGGACTAAAGCTGTTCTGTCCGCAGCCCAAGCAGCAGGCGTCTCCAGAATGGTCTACTGCAGCACCATTGGCGTCTATGGCGATACCCAAGGCAAACTCATTGACGAAACCTTTGCCCGTCAGCAAGCTGGATTCTCTTCTGCTTACGATCGCACCAAGTATTTGGCACAGCAAGCCGTTGATGCTGCGGCCCAATCGGGCTTTCATGTCGTTAGCGTCATGCCCTCCGGTATTTTTGGCCCCGGCGACCCTCATTTCGGTAAAGTTGTTCAGCTTTTCTTGAAGGGCGGCCTCAAGGTGTGGGCGGGAGCCGACCGCGTCACCGGCATTGTGCATGTAGACGACCTAGTGGACGCGATGCTTTTGGCCGTCGAACGCAGCCAACCGGGGGAACATTACATCATCTCCACCGGAGAATTAACTACCCAAGAAATGTTTCAAGTCTTCAGCAACGAGACGGGTATTGCTGTTCCGACTGAAATTCCTGAGCCGATTGTTCGCGTAGCAGGGGGCATTCTAGACCCCATTGGACGGCTCCTGGGCTGGCAGCCACCTTTAAGTCGAGAGCGCGTTCACTATCTCTACGATCGCTGTGTCCGGGTCAGCGCAGATAAGGCTCGGAAACAGCTAGATTGGAATCCTCGATCAATTCAGGAGACGTTGCGAGACCTTGTACAGCAATGATGTTTACAGAGGTTTGCTGATTGTTACCTACCTTAAACAAGCATAAACTTTGGTGAAAGCAATTTTCTGTTTTGAACCTTAATGCTAGGTTAATAGCAGGTACAAAACGCATGAAATCAACCCAAAAAAAGACAGGGTTTGTACCTCCTAGCTCTGTCATTTCGATCTTTCTAAAGTGTCTCTGTGATTGCTTTAGGTGGAATTGAGTCCAAGGAGGGGCTTGCAATTCCAAAACTCTGTTCGACAAAGGTAAATAAGTGTCGAGCCATCGTTAGTTTGATCGATATTTGTTCACTCTAGTTTTAGTTTTTGCTAACTCTATCTGCTTTCAGTTCTGAGTAAAATTACTTCGAAAATTATTTGTCATTATTAGGGTCTAGCGTCGTCGCTGGGCCCTTTTGCTATGTCTGGGGTAATGCGCACCTTGCTCAAATATGGCGCGTCAGTGCTTATCGGGTTACTTTCCGTTGACAGGTTTGCGATGGTAAGAGACCAGTCAAGAATCATCGCCAATCCTTAATCAGAACAAGGCATGACCAATAAATAACGTGAGTTCGATGCTAAACAATGACGACAGGGAGCGCATCGAGATCCCTGCGTCAAAACTGTTTATCTATGCCACAAAATTACTCATGTTGAAAGGGCACTCTAAGTCAATATGGCTAGGATCAACCTAACCGATGCGACTCATTGTCATTGGCGCAGCTCTTTGCAATTCCCTCTTTCCCACTAGTTCTCTGGCACAGAATGGGAAAGATTGGCATCAGACGAATCCGATCTATCCCGCTCAGCAACAGTCTTCTGGGGCAGTGCCCTCACAAACTTTGCCAACGTCCGAAAAGGCGCAGGCAGAAACTGAGTTCGCCAGAGATTTGATGGAGAATTGCCTCAAGGAATCCTCTCAAAAGTACTGCGATTGTGCGGTGCAGGAACTTCTGACAAATCAGTCTCTAACGCCTGTTTATGAAGACTTAGATCTACCCGCTGAAGAATCACCAATTCCACCCAGCGTGGCCGCGCCAATCAATGCCTGTTTGACCTCGAAGTAAGACACGCAATTTTTTGACGGGTGAGTATCAGCTGCGATCTAGGGAGGGTCTAGAGTGAAAATTCTGTTTGAAACTCTTTGCGCGTCATCGGCTGTGAGACGACTAAACCTTCCCCACCCAAAACAGTGAGCGGTTCACCATCCACTGAGATCCATACGGATTCTTTGGGGTTGAGGCTGCTGACGGTATAGATGAGTTGACCGAGACGTCCCTGCATGGCTGCACTGCCGCCACCCACCGTAAATTCTTTGCTGATATCGATGTGAACCCCATCATCTTTGACGGTTAGGGTATTGAGCTTGGTCCCTTCGGGGATGCCGCTGGCAACATCAGCATTGGCAGGTCCCTGAAGCAGTCGCTCTAAAGCCGCTTGCAACTGTTCCTCTGGGGCATCTGTCGGCTGTTTCGGCGTGATTTTTGAGGGGGTGAGAGCCAGCCTCTCGTCGGCGGATTGGAGCCAATAGACCGAAAGCTGCGCGGTCTCGGCAGGATCTTCTTCCGGTGTTACAGGTGGCGCAGGAGTTGGAGTTACGGGTAAATCAGTACCGGGAGCCGGAGATGTGGGATTTGAGGCTGGCGCATCAGGGGCTGGGTTATCTGAAACCTGTGGAGTACAGGCAAGCAGGCCCACGGTGAGCATCGCCGCCATGAGCTTTTGCAGATCATGTGAACGCTGTCGTTTTGCCATTGCTTCCCGAATTCCCTTGCGATACCGTAGCAGTCCTATTTCAGCACAATTCTGTGACGATGCCGCCACGGAGGATGTTCCGAATTCGTCTCTAGCTTAGCAAACGGGAACTGGCTTCAGGTGCTAGCTTCAAGCCACTGCTGGAGGGTGGGTACGACCTGGTCAAGATCGAGTTCCTGAGAGTCGTGGGTAGCCCGCTGTACGACTTCTACTTTGCCTTGTTTGAGGGCGCGGCCCGTCACAATTCGATAGGGAATGCCGATCAGGTCAGCGTCTTTGAATTTGACGCCAGCCCGCTCTTTGCGATCGTCTAGGATCGTTTCAATGCCGGCCTGATTTAGCTGCTGATAGAGTTTTTCTGCGGCTTCAACCTGTGCTTCGTCGTTGAGGTTAGGGATGACGACAATCGCGTGATAGGGTGCGATCGCAACTGGCCAAATAATCCCATCTTTATCGTAGGACTGCTCTACCGCTGACTGGGCAAGGCGCGAGACTCCGACGCCGTAGCAGCCCATCACCAGCGGCATTTCTTCCCCTTGTTCGTTGGTATAGGTAGCTCCCATTGCCTGTGAGTACTTGGTACCGAGTTGAAAAATATGTCCGATTTCAATCCCTCGGGCCGTCTGTAGTATCTGCTTCGAGTCGTGAAGGGATTGGTCCCCCGCAGTCGCTTTACGCAGATCCACAACATTCTTCGGAAGCGTCAACTGCTCACCCCAGTTAGCCCCAACGACGTGGAAACCACTCTCATTAGCTCCAGTCACGAAGTCTTTGAGATCCACTGCTGTTGGATCAACCAGCCGTAGGAACTTCGGCGCAATCGTCTTCGCTGACTGAATGCAGTCGTCGGCTAGGTCTGGTCCCAGATATCCCAGCGGCAGCGTCTTGGATGCCCACTTAGCCTGCGCTGCTGCATCGGGAACTTCAAGCGAGAGAACGGTCTTGCTTTCGTAGTTCTCAGCCTGCTGCGTCAGCTCATTTTGCAGCTTCACTTCATTAACATCTTGGTCACCGCGCAGACTCACAAGGACCAGGACCGTCGTGCCGCTGTCGTAGGTCACTTGGTAGAGGACGTTCTTAACAATCTGAGTGGCGGAACAGTCGAGATGCTGGCGAAGCTTTTCAATCGTGTCGGTCTTCGGCGTTTCTCGTTTTTCGTAGGTCTTGAAGCCGGATGGCTGAGCCTCTGGAGGCTGTGAGACCGCTTTTTCGACATTGGCTGCATAGCTGCCGTCATCGGTGTATAAAATTTCGTCTTCCCCGGCTTCAGCAAGCACCATGAACTCTTGAGAGCCAGAGCCGCCAATCGCGCCGGAGTCAGCTTCCACTGCTCGAAACCGGAGACCGCAGCGCTGCAGCATATTGCGGTAGGCCCCATCCATTGCTTGATAGGTTTCCTTCAGGCTGTCGGCATCGACATGGAAGGAATAGCCATCTTTCATGATGAATTCTCGCCCCCGCATGAGACCAAAGCGAGGCCGAATCTCGTCCCGGAACTTGGTCTGAAGCTGATAAAGGTGTAGGGGTAGCTGCCGGTAAGAACGAATCATGTCGCGGGCCACCGCCGTGATCACTTCTTCGTGGGTTGGCCCTAGACCCACCTCTCGCCCCTGACGGTCCTGGAGCGAGAACATGATCCCTTCAGCTTCGGTGTAGGTGTCCCAGCGTCCCGACTCTTGCCACAGCTCGGCGGGCTGAATTTGAGGCAGCAGACATTCCTGCGCTCCGGTGGCGTCCATTTCTTCGCGGACGATGCGAGAGACCTTTTGCAACACTCGCCACATCAAAGGGAGATAGGCATAGATGCCGCTGCCAATCCGACGAATATACCCGGCTCGCAGGAGCAGCTTATGGCTGGGAATTTCTGCTTCTGCGGGGTCTTCCCGTAGCGTGACAAAGAGCGATTGAGAAAGCCGCATTGTTGCTCGTCCAACTGAGTTACCGATTTAATAGTCTAAACGATTAGAGCCGTTCGACTTTTGAATCTTGGGTTGTTGGGCGAATTCTTGCGGTGCCTCTCTAAAGTTCGGGTGAGGATGGGGCTGTGACGGCTCCCGCCGGTGTCGGTGTGCCAGTGCGGCCTTGGGTGAAGAACCAAATTGAACCCGCAGAGAGGGTTGCGATCGCACCTATTCCCACCATCCACAGGCGCAACGAAAAGACTCGAGGCTGCAGGCTTTTGGGGCGCGGCATGCGCACTGTGGCCTTCGTAAACTTAGGTTCCTGAGGGTTTTGACTAGGGTATGCAGACCGGGGCTGAGCCTCCAGGGTCGTCACGGGTGGGCTACCTCCCATAAATTCGGGGCTGACCATCGTAGCCTTAGAATCAACCACATCGGACTTAAGGCTTTGATAGGACAGTGACTCTAGATAGTGTAGAAACTCCACCTGCTCCATCGCTACGGTCATATAGGTTGCTTTGATCTCATTTCCAAAGCGAATAATATCGCTCTTGCTGAGTTCATGCATAGACCGTCGATCGCCATTGATATATACACCATTGGCACTGGGCTTACCCTCAGAGTTCCCATCCAGGATGCGATAGCGATAGCCCTTCTGAGGCACGGGCAATCTGACCAGTAAAGCATGCTGACGTGAAATGGATTCGCCATCTAAAACAATGGCATTTGACGTATCGCGTCCCACTGAATAGGCAACATCTTCGAGTTGAACCACCCGACGGCCATTGCCATCCTGGATGATCAGCATATGATGTTCGGTGGGTTCAGGCCGTGAGGTAGGCATAGCAGTAGCAGAGAGTGAAAAGACTGAGGCGTTGCAAAAAGGTTCAAGCGGATAGACCTATGATTCCCTAACCGATGCATGAAAGAACAGCCTGCCGGTAAGATCGCATTCGCTACGGGGTTGGAACCCAGTCAGCAAGGGACCTGGTTGCTGTAAAGTTACAAATATGTACGATGAAGACGACCTCAGTCTGCTAGATGTAGACGACACCCCAGAAAGTCCCCTTGATCAGATGGCGGCTGTTGATGACCCCAGTGTTGTCGCAGCCCAGCCAGATGTCGAGGATATGCTGCAGCTAATGCGTGCCCCAGAAGCGCCACAGCGGATGCTGGCCACCCGGGCATTTTGCGAGATTCAGGAGCCGCGAGCGGTCCCGCATCTGATTGAGCTGTTGACCGATAGCTGTCCGCTGGTGCGGGTAAGTGCGGCCTATGCCCTCGGCCATAATCCCAGCGTCACTGCTGTTGAGCCTTTGATTCAACAGCTAGAGCTAGATTGGAACGGCTATGTGCGTAAGGGTGTTGTGTGGGCACTAGGGAACTGTCGCGATCGCAAGTCTCTTTCCCCCTTAATCGAGGCTCTAAAAACTGAGATCTCTGCTGTGCGTCTGTGGGCCGCGAGCTCTTTAGGACAGATGGCTGAGGTTGACGAGGAATCTGCACGGGCAGCGATAGCGCCCTTGGTTGAGTCATTGGCCCATGATTCAATGCCTGCTGTACGCAGCAACAGCGCTTGGTCTCTGGGACAGCTCTGTCAGGCGATTGAGAAGAGAGAATTCTATACACAGGCCGTTGATGCACTGATCAAGGCTCTGCAAGATGGAGAATTAGGGGTACAGGAAGATGCCAAAAATTCCCTGCTGAAGCTAGGCGACACGCGAGGGCTACAGGTCATCGAAGAGTTAGAAATGGAAGGTTTGTTGTAGGTCAAGAGCTGGAAATATCTCACGAGGACAGTCTGCGAGGATGTCTCCATGTATGACAATACCTGCAAGTTTCTCGCTGAGTCATTTTCCAGCGACTTCGCCGCTTGGCTACTGGGCCAACCCATTACCCTCACAACCCTCAGCCCCACCGAACTAGCCGTTGAACCCATCCGCGCCGATGCCCTGATTTTGCTCGAATCCGATGAGATCGTTCTTCACATCGAGTTTCAGACAGAGCCAGATCCATCTATGCCCTTTAGAATGCTCGATTATCGAACCCGAGCCTTTCGTCGCTTCCCCGATAAACAGATGAAGCAGGTTGTCATTTACCTAATGCACTCAACATCTGAACTTGTTCAGCAAACGATTTTCGAAATCCCAGGCACCCGTCACGAATTTGAAGTGATTCGCCTCTAGGAGCAACCCACTGAGATTTTTCTAGCATCACCAGGTCTTTTGCCGCTAGCGGTTTTGACCAAAAACCCAGACAAAACTCAAGCCCTGAAGCAGGTGGCCTTGCGAGCCGGCGCAATCAACGACCCACAGACGCAAAATAATGTCTTGGCCTCTGCGGCAATACTGGCAGGGCTATCATTAGAGAGCAACTTTATTTATCGGGTTCTGAGGCAAGAGACCATGAAGCAGTCGGTAATCTACCAAGATATTGAAGGTGTAGGCCGCGAAAAAGGCCGTCAAGAAGAAGGACAATCGCTTGTTCTGCGTCAGCTCGCACATCGCTTTGGTAAGTTACCCTCTGTAGTGCATCAGAGAATCAAGTCACTCTCACTACAGCAAACCGAAGACCTCAGCATCGCACTGCTAGACATCACCGATTTGAGTGCGCTAGAGACATGGCTGCAAGAACGTCTGTAGGCATCAAATATACAGAGTTCTAGACGATCTCTACAGGGGTCTTTTCACAGGCAGACCTACCCGCCTCGGGAACTTCTGTGATGTCTCCTGCTGCTTCTGTAGATAGAGATAGTGCCTCTCGCCGCCGCTTACCGGAAGCTTAAAGCGTCTGGTCTCAACAATCTCACCGCCCAACTGCTCCAGTGCCGCCCGTAACGCCCCCGCCTCATCCTCAGACCACTGACCGCGATAGAGAACCGCAATGCCCCGCAGCTTCAACAACGGCAGCGCATACTCGGCACACACCGAAGCTGGACCCACCGCTCGAATCAAAGCCAGATCGTACTGCTGACGATGGGCCGGGTCTTGACCGAGAGACTCAGCGCGATCGCAAATCACCTTCACGTTCGCCAACCCCAACGCCTGCGCCACCGTCTCTAGAAACGCCATCTTTTTGCGCGTCGCATCCAGCAGAGACACCTGCCATGCCGAGCAAGCAATCGCAACCGGCAACCCAGGGAACCCGCCCCCCGAACCGATATCAATCACCCGGCAATCATCAGGCAAAACGACAGGAAGACTCGATTCTTCAACAAGCCAGGGCCGCACCCCCGCCAAAGAATCCCACAGATGCTTTTCCCAAAAATCTGGAGCCTCTGTGATCCGCGTTAGATTGAGCTGCTGGTTCCCCTGCAGAATCTGAGCGTAAAGGTTTTGAAACTGCTCTAGCTGCTGCGGACTCGGTTGCCAGTCCAGTATTTTAAGCCAGTCCTGCTGAGGCAGCTTGGGACATCGTGACGAGATTTCCATGATCAAGGGTCCAACTGCGGTCTGCGAGGGCGATCAGCTCTTCCGGGTCGTGGGTGACAATCAGCAAACTCCAGTGTTGCTTGAGCTTAGCTAGCAAATTCACCAACTGACGCCGCATCGACCAGTCTAAACCCGCCGTTGGCTCATCCATTAACAAAATAGAAGGCTGCCGAATGAGCTGCACCGCTAGCGCCAGCCGTCGCTGTTGACCGCCGCTGAGTGCCTGAGGTGAATTGTACAGCGACAGATCGGATAACCCTACCTCTTGAAGCGCATTGTGGACCTGTTCTGACCCGAGTTCAGGGTGGCCGAGGCGCAGTTCTTCGAGAATCGTGCCGCCACAGAAGTGTCGCTCTGGAAACTGAAACACAAGCCCTGCAAGCTGTTGAAGCTGATTGGCTTTTAGCTCTTGATCGCGCCAATAGACCTGCCCCGATGTAGGGGAAGCCAACCCCGCCAAAATTTCGAGCAGCGTACTTTTGCCGGAACCACTGGGACCAATGACCAGTCCTAACTCCTGGGGGGCAAGCTTTAAATGAACCTGTTGCAAGATCGGACTCGCGGCGGCTGTCGGATGATAGGCCAAGTCTTTCAAGTAGAGCATGCCTCTAGCGTAGTCCAAGTCTGGCTGACCTGTTTTACTGTGTTTGATGATTAGGAGTAAAGATATGAACACCCGGCGATACACCCGATGGCTGGCGCATAGTTTAAGCGCAACTCTCCTGCTGGCTGCACCAGCTATCGGTCTTGTGGAGTCGGCCTTCGCCGCCGATCCCTTTCGCTCTGGGCAAGCGGCCAGGACTTTAGACACAGGCACCGCAGAAGCTTTTGAAATGCTCTTTAAAACTGGAGACTATCCGAAAGCGCGGCTGATGCTACAGCAGGCCCGCAACACCACCACTCAGCCCGATCCGCTCACCTATGCGATGTTGGCCACCTTTGCCTACCTCGACGAAGATTGGAGTACGTTCAAAACCTATGGCACGCGCACGCGACAGGTAGCCACTGAACTCAACACCAGCGGCACCGATCCGCTGCGGGGCAACCTCTATCAGGCGGTGGGTTACTTTCTAGAGGCGGCCTACGTGGTTTCAGATGCAGGTGACGGTTTGCCGGGGGGGCTGCCAGCAGCACTGGATAATGTCCAGAAAGTATTTAGTCATTTAGAGAAGGCCACGGATATCAATCCGGAAGATCCAGAACTCAATTTGATCACGGGATATATTGAACTGTTGCTCGCTAATGAAGTGGCGCTCGTGAGTCCGAAGCAGGCGATTAACAAACTCCAAAATTATGCGGCCCCCGGCTATCTGTCTTTGCGGGGGGTTGCCTTGGCCTATCGCGATCACGGTTCCCAAGAGCAGGCATTGGAGGCCGTCAATCGGGCGCTTGAACAGGCTCCCACGAACCCAGAGCTGTTTTATCTTAAGGCGCAAATCCTGCGAAAGCAGGGTAAGCTAGCAGCCAGTCGCCAGTTTTTTGACGGCGCTCTGGCCCAAAAGGATCGGTTGCCTGCGGGTTTGGTGAAGCAAATTACTAAGGAACGTAGCAAACTGTAGCTGCTCTATGAACGTATCTTTCCGGGAATTCAACGCCTTTGATCTATGGATTTGGGTAGAGTTTGAGACGGCTCCGTCAGAGCAGGAAAAGCAATATCTAGAAGAGGTGTTTAATTCCTGGTTTTTTCTTGGGAAGCTAGGAGGCTTTGACGCGGAGAATCTCCAGGTGCAGGACGCGGGGGTTGATCTCAGCTATATGCCCTATAGCGAGACCACCTCTGATACACCCCTGATGGCACTGATGCACAACATGGGGGAGTTTGAGTATGAGGGCTACTGGTGTCGGATTTGGATTGATCTGGGAACCAGTGATGCGATCGCACTTGATGTTCTGATCAATACCCTAAAAAGATTCAGCCAAGACTTCGTTCAGATTCAGGAGCTGATCATCGGAGGAGAGAATCCTGAGTGGCCCGTTGAAGACCGCGCCAACCCCCTCAAAATGGTTGATGATGGTGACGACTGATAACCTTTACCTGGGACGCACATAGCTTAAAAATGAGTAGAGTTTTCTTGGCTCCTCGATGACTCAGCACCCCCATGACCAGCTGTCCAAACAACTGCTAGAAGAATTACTCGCCCCCTTCGGAACCGTTCAGCGGAGTTTAGAAATCCCCGGTGAAGCAAAGTGGGTTGATTTATGGTTTGTTCCTCATCTCAAGACTAAACCTATCGCGCCCTCAACCCCTGATGTCCTCAGCAAGATTGCTCAAACACCGTGCTTACTAGAACCCTACCGCAATCCACCTAGCCGCTTTGAGGTTCGTAGTTGCTTGCTGAAGCTACTGTGGGTCCAAGAAGAATTGAGGCGCAAGGCTGGAAGACAGGAACAGTCAATCGTAGAAGAAACACTACCGTTCCTCTGGATTCTGGCAACCTCTATTTCTAAGCCTGTACTACAGGAATTTGGTGCAAGAGGTAATGCTGACTGGGGCGACGGCATATACTTCACGGTCCCAGGGCTGAAGACAGCTTTCGTCTCAATTAATGAACTGCCCCGAACCCGTGAGACGCTGATCTTGAGAGTATTAGGAAGCGGAACAGTTCAGGCGGAAGCTGTAGCCGACGTATTTGCTCTCTCAGCAGATCAGCCCGAACGATCTCTGATGCTGAGAATCCTGAGCAGTTGGAAGCTTACGATAGAATTAAGTGGAATAGAGATTGAAGAGCAGGAGGCCGTCATGGCGCTTTCACAAGCATTCCTGGAGTGGGAGCAAACCACACAGCAACAGGGACTTGAGCAGGGACTTGAGCAGGGACTTGAGCGTGAACGATCGCTGGTGATCCGTCAACTGATCCGCAAAGTAGGAGCACTGTCTGCAGCTGAGGAAGCTGCGATCTCCTCTCTCTCTTTCGAGCAAACTGAGCTGTTAGGTGAAGCGCTGCTTGATTTCGAGCAGATTGAGAATTTAAGGATTTGGCTAAAGCAGTTGAAATAAAGGGTGCACTCTCATTCAGCGCTGAGGCTACGATATCAAAGCGGGATGACGACGGCAATTGAAGATCTTTACTCTGCAGCTTGTGCAGAAGAGAGCTGAAACACCGTAATTTCGGGCCGACTGCCGAAACGAGCACGAGGGGAAACCATTCCAATCCCTCGATTGGTGTACTGAATTAAATCTTCAATCTGATACTGTCCCACTGGGTAGCGCTTACCGTAGGGAGGCAGAACTGGGGGACCGACAAAGGGAATCGTCACCTGTCCTCCGTGGGCATGGCCTGACAGCTCTAGATCAAACCGATGGGTTTTAACCGCCGTATCGGCAAAATCTGGCTCGTGGGCTAACAGAATAGCTGCACCTTCGTCAGGCAACTGCGCCATTACGAGATCGAGATCGGCAGCCCCTGCCCACACATCATCAACACCCGCAATATGGAGCTGGGCTGATTTTCGATATACATCGTATACACCATTGCTGATATCAATCACCCGGCTGTTTTTTAGAATCTGACGTACGGCCGTGGGGTCTGACCAGTGATCGTGATTGCCCATGACGGAAACGGTGGGCGCTTCTAGCTTCTGCAAAGCTGCTTCTATTCTGGAGGCGTAGCGCTGCGGCTCGTCCGTGACGATATCTCCTGTGATCGCAATTAGGTCAGGCTGTTGGCGGTTCGTCACTCGAATCACACGTTCTAAATAGCGCTGGGGCATCTCATCAACGATATGCAGGTCGCTGAGCTGAACTATTCGGTAGCCATCAAACTCTGAGGCAAGATGGGGCAGGGTAAGCGGTACGGTTTTGACCTGTAGCCAATAGGGTTCGATCTTAAAGCCGTAGATAGGGAGTGCGATCGCAAACAACAGCAGTAAGCTCAAGACAGGAACGAATTTTCGCCAAAGTTTTCGTCTTTTTTTGCGTTTGTGCCTGTTATGCAGCTTCATCTCTCTTCCTCAAATCTTGGCCTTCAATACAGATTACGCTAGCTACCCTCTCAAACTCTCTCAAGCGCTTGATAAGGCTGTGGAGGCAGCTCAGTACAAATCGGATCCTGGGGGCTGACTGTACCATCCACCAACACGATCGCCATAATGCCAGCCTTGCGAATCAGCTTGCCCTGAGCATCGTGGTCTAAAACAGCAGCCATTAAACCCGGCTGGAACTGATCCAGTTGCGAACAGGGGTTGCGTAAACCCGTTACTTCAATGACGGCTGTCTCTCCAATATGGAGCCGTGTCCCCCTCGGTAAATCAAGAAGCTTGATACCTTGCGTCGTAATATTTTCTCCCATTTGGCCTGGGGCAATATTGAAACCAGAAGCCCGCAGTTCAGCGTGTAGTTCAGTATGAATGAGATGAACTTGACGCAGATTGGGTTGACTAGGGTCAGACGCCACTCGTGATCGATGTTTTACAGTTTGCCCCATATGGGCATCTCCTTGAACTCCAAGGCCCGCGAGCAGTTGAACACTCTTCTGATTAGACTTATGGAACGTATGGGCTTGATTCCGACTCACGGCAATAACCTTAGCCCCTAAACATTCTGCGCCGCCAATCTCCATCACAGCTGTCTCCTAATGTGGTTGTGGCCATGTTGAGTCTAGCAACTGAATCGAAAGCGTCGTGATGGCACAAAGTCTCCCTAGACATCCATCGGTGATCACCTTCAACCCACTGTGTCGGAACAATCAGTTCTGAAGGATCTGTAGGGGGCTAATCAGACTCACCTCTATTGCTTCCTATGGGTAGGGTGTTTCAGAAAATAGAGAGGAATGGGAAAAATCTCTGAGAGATCGGAGACTAGAAACAGGTCTAAAAAGGGGCCGCTGGGAATCTATACTTTTCCAGAGGGAGTCTGATACTTCTGGGCTTCTATAAGCAGGTTGCTAGAGGAATTTCTATGTACATCGTTCAAATCGCGTCTGAATGTGCCCCCGTCATTAAGGCCGGTGGTTTGGGCGACGTTGTATATGGGCTGAGCCGAGAACTCGAAATTCAGGGCCACTGTGTCGAACTGATTTTGCCCAAGTACGACTGCATGCGCTATGACCATATTTGGGGACTTCATGAAGCCTACGCCGACCTCAAAGTGCCCTGGTACGGCAGCGTCATTTACTGTACGGTTCACTGCGGCTGGGTTCACGGGCGGCTGTGCTTTTTTATTGAGCCACACTCCAGCGAAAACTACTTCCATCGGGGGGTGTACTACGGAGCACCTGATGACCCTATGCGGTTTGCCTTCTTTAGCAAGGCGGCGCTGGAATTTTTGCAGCAGAGCAACAAATGCCCTGACGTACTTCACTGTCATGATTGGCAAACCGGGTTAATTCCCGTCATGCTCTACGAAATGTATCAGTATCATGGGCTTGAATTTCAGAGAGTTTGCTACACCATTCACAACTTCAAGCACCAGGGACAAACCGGCTATAACGTTTTAGAAGCCATCGGCCTCAATCGCCCCGACTACTACTTCCACCCAGACCGATTGCAGGATCCGTTCAATCCCTTTGCGCTTAATCTCATGAAGGGCGGGATTGTCTACTCTAACTACGTGACGACGGTTTCACCTCACCACGCTTGGGAAGCCAGACACACAGAGATCGGCTGCGGCCTCGGTCATACGCTCCATATGCACCAGCACAAGTTCTCCGGTGTGCTGAACGGAATTGACTATGGCTTTTGGGACCCTGAAGGCGATTGCTACATTCCTTTCCCTTATTCCCATGACGACTTCAAGAGTAAGGCTCGCAACAAGAAAGCACTTCGCAAGCAACTGGGCCTCCAGGACGAAGAGGATAAGCCGATCATTGCCTTTATTGGTCGTCTCGATCAGCAAAAAGGGGTGCATCTGGTGCACCACGCCATTTATTATTCGCTCCACCATAGGGCGCAGTTTGTCCTGCTGGGGTCTGCGACGGAAGCGGCCATTAACGCCCAGTTTTGGCATGAAAAGAACTTTCTCAGCGGCAACCCCGATTGCCATTTAGAAATCAGCTTCAACGAGGAGCTGGCTCATCTCATCTATGCGGCTGCCGATATGGTGCTGGTGCCCAGCAACTATGAACCCTGTGGACTCACCCAAATCATCGGATTGAAGTACGGTACGGTGCCGGTTGTCCGGGGCGTGGGTGGGTTAGTGAACACCGTATTTGATCGCGATTATGACGCCGACAAAAAGCCCGAAGAGCGCAATGGCTATGTGTTCTACCAAAGTGACCTCCCAGCGATGGAAAGTGCGATCGCAAGGGGCGTGGGTCTGTGGTACGACTACCCCAAAGAATTTCGCAAGCTAGCGATGCAGGGCATGGAGTATGACTATTCTTGGCGCAACCCGGCCACAGAGTATGTCGAAATCTATGAAGGCATCCGTCACCAGTCGGAGCCAGCAGAGCCAGCGGAAGCTCTAAAACCTCTACAACAGCAAACTTATGGCTTGCCCGTATCTGACGCTTCATCGCTAGAGAATCGATAGAACAGATAGGCATCAGCGAAGGGGTGTTTATCTAAAACGTGGTGAATGACGCCTTTGCTCATGAGGGCTTGGCCGAGGCGAATGGCTTCTTCTTTGGTCGCTTTTTGGGTTTCCATGAGCCAGTCAACGGCTTCTGAGCCGACAAAGCACTGCGGATATAGGTTGAGACGATAGCGGCGATCGGCAATCGTTAACCCCGCTCGCATTTGCGTGGCTAAAGTCTCTAGGTCCAGATTAAACTTGGGTATACTCTGGAGGGGCTGCAGGTTATGCGCCTCTATTGTGGGCTGACGGCTGATCTCTGAGTCCTGTGGGTGACCGGGGTAGTAAAGGTGGGGCTGCTCTGGCTGCTGCTTCTGAATCATGAGCGCTAGAAGCTGATCGAGCGGTTGCGATCGCACATGCAAATCCCGCTGGGGAAACGGAATCTCAAGATTATACTGCTGCAGACTGGCTTCAATACGGTAATACAGGTCGCTTTTGATTCGGTATTGCTGACGCGGTTCGCAGAGCCACACCAAAATATCGAAATCGAGCGAACTCTCCCCAAACCCTTGAAAGTTGATCTGAGGCTGCGGATAGGCCAGCACATCAGGGTGATCCTTAACAGCTTCTAATAAAGCAATCTGAACCGTCGCAATATTGGAGCCGTAGGCCACTCCCACCGGCAAATGAATCCGAGCCACCGGATTGCCGTGACTCCAGTTAACGACTTCTTTCTCAGTGAAGTGAGCGTTAGGGACAATGATAGTGACCTGATCTAAGGTGCGAATTTCAGTGCTGCGGGGGCTGATGCGCTCCACGGTGCCCACGAGATCGCCCACATGGATAAAATCGCCCACTTCGATGGGGCGCTCTAGCAGAATAATGATGCCGCTGAAAAAGTTGTTGACGATGTTCTGAAGGCCGAAGCCAATACCAACACCAAGGGCGCTCCCTAGAATGAGTAGCGAGCTAACATCGACCCCCGCAAGCTGCAGGATGACGAGGAGGCCCAAAAGAGTGAGGGCATATTGGGTGAGAATTGCGATCGCATCTTGCACGCCCCGCTCAACCCCAGTCATTTTCAAGATTCGGGTTTTGAGCAGCAGCGTAAACCCACGCACAACGACCCACAGACCCACAGCTGAAGCCAAGAAAAGCATTAGATCAATCAGACCGTAGGCTGCGCCGCTTCTCAGCTCAAAGAGAGGCTGGCTAAAGGTTTTGGCAACGGCATATCGAGCTAAACGCAACCGAGGGAAGCGTTCACAAATGTAGTAGGCTCCTCCTAGCCACAGACTCAACTGCAGTGCCGTAAGTCCCAGCAAAATGAAATTTTTCTTCTTTCCCACTCGTAGCCGTCGCCGCTGCCACTGCACCCCAAAATGCAGCACTACAACCGCGAGCAAGATACCAACTGATTCAAAAAGAGCCTGATAACGATAGGCCGATGTTCGCTCAAGCTGCGCGGTTTTTAAGGCTCGATTGAGCTGGCGCTGCCAGACTTTAGCCTGTTCTGTCGCCGCCATCCCAAAGCGACGATCCCGTTCAGTCACGGTCAGCAAATGCTGATCGGCTAAGCGAAGCGTGACGAAGTTGGGTTTCAATTGCACCTCCACCTGCGGAAGTTCAGGTGCCTCGACGGCTCCGGCCAGTTGCTTATTGGGCTGCGCGACTCGATCGGCGGCACTATAATCATCAAGCCGACTGACCTGAAAGAGTTCCCGCCCATCTAGCATAATTGCAGCCTGATCGGAACGGTTCCCCACGAGGCTCTGAGAGGTTGCCGGGAGCGCCAGCAAAAAACTAAGGCAAAAACCGAGAACTGCTAAGCGCCAATTGAGCATGGTTAGGAACTGAGTTGGAGGGTTGCGATCGCGATGGTTGATCGCCTCACAGATAGAAAATCACGACTGAACCGAATTACACCCACACCATGATACCGATCACGGAACTGAAGCAACTGGCATTGCAACATATTGTTGTTGCTCTAAATCGCCAGTGAGTGATCACCTATGGTTCAGCTATTACCGCGCGATCGCTTCATCATTCAGACACCTGAAGCCTTGCAAACTGTCATAGAAAGATTAGAGGTTCACATGGAACCTTCTAAATGTATCAGATCGACTTTTGACCTCAATCACGCCCCATTTGAAGGGACTATTTCAGCCTCTGGCTTCAAGATGAACCGCATTCCCATCGGTCGTCCAAACGCTGTTGAACCCAGAATTGAAGGTCGTTTTGAAACACCCCCTGGGGGCACGGTTGTTCACATTACCCTAAAATTACACCCTGCGGTCTTGATCTTTGTGGGATGCTGGATGTTCCTTTGGTATAGCCTCACCCTATTGATGTGGTCTTCAGGGAGTATGAGCAGTCACTTGGCCCTGGCGTTTTGGGGTTTGCCTCCCTTTATTATTGTGGCCTTCTGGATCGGCTTCTGGATAGCAGTAGAGCGCGCCCGCAATGATCTGCTACGGATAATCTTGAGACGACGCCCCTAATCGCGGCTGGCTCGTCAACGGATGCTCTTTATTCTGCAGACAATTCTCTCCGTTCTCAGCGCCATCTTTGCCGTATGGATAATCGCCCCCCATTTTTCTCCGTTGCTTAGAGACATAGAAATCCCCGAACCCGTTCGGGAACGCTAATCTGCTTCAACGTCATGCCCTTTAGGGATGACAAGGCACCTGTGACCTACTGCTGTTGGTAGCTCTAGCGTTCAAGCTCTAAACGTTAGGCCATCGTTTCAAATTTCATCTACCTAAAGTGACAAAAGAGAGGTATGTTCCTTGTCATGGGGAGCGGATTGAGGCCGGGGCAGGCGCCGGGGAATATTTGCTGCCGGTGGATGTGGGCTATGATGCGGCGGCGAACAATATTGTGGCGAGTACGGCCCTGTTGGGTGGGGAGTTGACCCAGGCCCTGAGATCCATTCCGTCACGACGGTTGGTGGTGGTGTCTGACTGTTGCCATGCGATCGCAGTTTCCCAGCTTCACGATGACGCAAGTCTTAAACACCTAGCTCTTTTAAGTATCCAGCTATCTTGACTCTTACCTCAGTCAATTCTGCCTCTAATTTCTTAATCTCACTTTTAACCTCATCAATATCGACCTCTTCAGGCATTTCAAACGTATCTACATAGCGAGGGATATTGAGATTAAAATCGTTATCTTCAATTTCCTCCAACGTTGCTACAGAGGCATATCTATCAACAGTTTCTCGTGACTTATAGGTCTGAATAATTTTTTCAATATGCTCATCCAATAAGGAATTTTTAGTTTTTCCTACCTGAAAATCACGACTGGCATCGATAAAGATGACATCTTGGTAATTATCATTGGTGCCACCCTTCTCACGAGATCGGTCAAACACCAAAATCGCTACTGGAATAGTAGTACTTGGCAATAAATTTGGTGGTAGACCAATCACCGCATCCAAAAGATTTTCGTCAATCAACTTGCGTCGAATCTTGCCTTCACTCGACGCACGAAACAAAACTCCATGAGGAACCACTACTACTACCCGTCCCTCACAGGGCAGCGCGGACTCAATCATGTGGCTGATAAACGCATAATCCCCTTTCGTTTTAGGCGGCACCCCACGCAGAAAACGATCATAGGGATCATGCCTAGCATTGTCTGCCCCCCAATGGCTTAGAGAAAATGGAGGATTCGCTACCACAACATCAAACCGCATAAGAGCCTTAGGAAGGGGCGCGGATTGAGAAGACTCGGATTGGAAAAACTTTGGATAACTCAGCGTATCGCCCCACTCCATCCTGGCCCTATGCTCGTTATTTAAAAACATATTCATTTGTGCTAAGGTCCAGGCACTAAAGTTTTTCTCTTGACCATAGAGAGAATAATGTGTCCCTTCAACTTCCTTAGCCACCTGAATTAATAACGTTCCTGAACCACAGGCCGGATCGTAAATTAAATCTCCTTCTTTCGGTTGGGCTAGCCTTGCCACTAATTTAGAGACCTGTACTGGAGTAAGAAATTCACCTCCACCAATACCCTTACCTGCCTCAGCAGCAAACCGCTCTAGTAAAGTTACATAGCAGCTACCAACGATGTCGCTACCTACTCGTGAAGGACGTAGGTCTAACTCTGGTCGGCTAAAAACTTCTAACAGTTCTCTTAATTTCTGGTTCTGTGATTGACCTAGATTTGCTTGAGAATCAAAGTCAATATGCTGTAAATGAATACTTGGAGCTAATGTCTCCTCAAGCGTCCTTAGAGCAGCATGGATTAAATTGCCAAGGCACGGCTCATCTCGCTGCTCATAAATATCGTAAAAACTACTTCCCTCAGGCAATACCAACCACTCGTGAGACATCTCGCATCTAATCTGGTCTGGATTATCACCAAGTTCCTTCTGATATTGAGCACAGCGGTCACGCCACACATCGCTGACATACTTCCAAAAAAACATCACTTGGACATAGTTTCGATACTTAGAAGGGTCAAGCTCCCCTCGAAATACATCACAGGCTCTCCAAAGCGCGCGATTAATATCAGATGCAGTAACTTGAAGTAATCCGCCCATAGTTAATCTGACGCCCCTTGCATACATCTCATCAATACAGCATCCATATATGAGTTGCGTTTCTCCTGTAATCGCAGGACTAATGCGTTCTCTCGCCGCCGTAGTTCGGCCAGATCAGCAATTTTCAACTGATCAGCTAGCGATGGAATATCAATTTGGATAGTAGATAAACCTGCCTTGCTTATCATCTTGATATTGGAACCTTCTCGCCTCGCCCAAAGTCGACGTTGACCAAACTGATGATGGTTTAGAAACCAAACCAAATACCCTGAATTCAGCTCTTTCTTATCCTTAACTCGAATCAGCAATAGGGGCGCAGCCGCTATTGCCTTGCCAATTCCTTCAGGTATCAACGCTGCCAACATCGATGAACCCCGAGAGTAAAAAACCACATCCCCTGGCATTAACCAAAGCTGCGGCGCAACATCATCCAGATTGACAGTTATTGCCTCAGATAAATCTAGACCGCCATTTTCCTTAAGATTCCGTAGCTGAACTACCGTGATGCTTCCGTTTTTATCCGGCTCAATCCGAGTCCGAAAAGGATACCCCACCCACATGAAAGCTAGATTTTTTAAGACCGTGGTCTTCACTGCATCCCCTCAGCTACATCTTTTTGCACTCCATCAATCTTGATATGCATGCCATCATCAGGAGCAAGAAAAAACTCAAAAGACCCAGGAAAATCACTACGCACAACCGTATAAAGCAAAAGCCATGCCCCACCGAAAATCAGAGCAATATAGACTATCGGTGACCTCGAAAAGGAAGCAACCACAACTGACTCACGAGGAACTGGCCCAGAACGTTGATTCTGATGATTCATTTCATAACTACCTCCATGATGCCTCCGTAGTAGAGCTCTACTGCAGCTCTACTACTACAATAAATATAGTCTTACTACATTAATCCGTCAATAGTAGAGCTCTACTACGGAGGCATGGTTGTTTCTTTGCTTTCTTGCTAACCGTCTCCAAGCCAGGGATTAATTTTAACAACCATTAGCGTTTGCACTTGCGCCCCAAATTCCGCATCCTGGGGGGCTTTGATACGATATCTAAGCTGAATATAGAAATTGAAATCCCTGGGGCTGCTGAGGCACAGCTCTGTTGCAGAACTTGTGCAGGACGATCAGACGATCAGGCAAGTCCCCCACTGGTTGGGGATTTAGGGGGCCATTAGTGGCCTTCAGGCTGTGGAAGATAGAGGGTAGAGCCGTATTCAATCACAATTTCCGGTGTTATTGCGTTGGTTATCCCACGTAAGATTCATTGAGTTATAGGTAGCATCCTCATCCACATAAAAGAAATGGAGCAGATAGGCATCAGTCAAAGGATTTTCATCTAGAACATAAGTAAGGCTCGTTTGAGTTAGAGAGCTGCGATCGCACTTTGAGCCACTTCTGCAATGGCCTGATCGGTGGCCTTGGGCAAATGATAGTAATTCCCCGCCGCTGCCTGCGCTAGCTCCTTGGCAAAGCCCGTAGAAATGAACTTATTCTCGGTGTCGATCACCAGTAGCTTCAGATTTAAGGCCCGAATCCGACCCGCAATCTCCAGCAGTTCTTCCTTAATATTTGGCTTTTCCTCGCTTTCAATAGTTTCACCCAGCGAAGTCGCCAAGGGAATATTGCCGCGACCATCGGTAATCGCAACAAGCACGACCTGACCAATATCACCTGAAGACAGCGCATTCATGCCGACGCGTACTGCTTGCGTTAGGCCGTGGGCCAAGGGCGACCCCCCCCCGCAGGGCAGCGTATCTAAACGGCGGCGCGCCGCTTCAATTGAGCGCGTCGGCGGCAGCAGGACCTCTGCAGATTCACCCCGAAATGGGATCAGCGAGACCTGATCGCGGTTCTGATAGGCTTCCGTCAGTAGCCGCATGACCGCGCCTTTTGCCGACTGCATTCGGTTGAGCGCCATTGAACCAGAAGCATCGACAATGAACACCACCAAGGCTCCAGCCTTACGAGCCAGACGCTTAATACGGACATCGCTCTGCTCCACAATCACGTTGCGATCAGGATGACGCAGACGCCGAGCCTTTTGATAGGGCGCAGCCGAGCGAAGCGTGGCATCCACAGCAATGCGGCGCACCGGACCTTTGGGCAGCATCGGTTTAATATAGCGGCCGCGATCTTCAGAGAAGATAATGCTGCGGCTCCCTGATTTACCTTGCTTATTGGCCTTCTGAGCGAAGAGCAATACTTCAGGATCTAAGACCACACCGTCAGGGTCAAATACAAACTCCTCGGGAATATTAGGTGGCTCTTCGGGTTCAGGCTGATCGTCCTCGTCTTCCTGATCGTCTTCGTCCTGATCCTCTTCCTGGTCGTCTTGATTGGAAGAATCGTCCTGGGGCGGCGGCGGTGGTGGCGGTGGCTGCTGTTCCTCCGGCGGCGACTGAATCACCGTGGCCCGAGGGATAATCACCAGCTCTACAGCACAGCGCAAATCTTCGGCATTCACTTCTGAACGACCGTTAAGAGCCGCATGGGCTTTGGCAACACGTACCGCGAATAGCTCGGCCCGATGCCCCTGAACGCCCCCTCGCAGAGATTCCTCCACAAGATACATAATCTGAGAAGACTGGATTTGCACATCTTTGAGCCATGCACGGGCCAGAATAATCTGGGTCTTGAGATCTTCAATCTCTTCAGCATACTGATCGATAAAAGCCTGCGGCGCATCAGAATAGGCGTTCACCTGCTCTACGGCCTGTACCCGTTCTTCTAGGCCCAGCACGGCATCGGCCGAGAGTGAGATGGCAATCCGGTCTAGCAAATGCTCGCGCAGCTCTCCTTCTTCAGGGTTGTAGGTGGCAATAAACAGCGGCGAACAGGGATGCTGAAAGCTGAGACCTTCCCGTTCGATTTGGTTGCGGCCTTCAGTGAGAACCGTGAGCAAGAGGTTAGAGATTTGCTCGTCTAAAAGATTAATTTCATCGACGTATAAAACACCGCGATGGGCCTCCGCTAACAGTCCCGGCTGAAATACGGTTTCGCCCCGCTTCACCGACTGGCTGACATCAACAGAGCCAAGCAGCCGATCCTCCGTGACGCCTAGCGGTACCTGCACGTAGGGACTAGGAATGATTTCGGTTTCCGGCTGTCCGTCTTTTTGGGGGAGTGTACCGTCTTTAAGCTCTGCCAGCAGGAAGTCGTCCCAATTACCTTGAGTTTCGGGGTCAGCGTTACAGATCGAGTCTTTGATCACTTCGATGGGCGGTAGCAAAGCGTGGAGCGCCCTTGCCATAACCGATTTAGCAGTGCCGCGTCGACCTGCGATCGCAACCCCTCCCAGTCCCGGATCCACCGCCGCCAACAGCAGCGCCATTTTGATTGCCTGTTGACCGACAACAGCAGCGAGCGGGAAGGTCGTAATTTGGGCAGGAGCAGCAACGGGCATAGGGGAAAGCATGTATTATCCAGACCTTTAGGATATCAACATCTGGGAGGCTGAGCGCCACAAACTCCACATGCTCCCGCAGAGCTATCAAGCTGACCCAGGAGCAGACATTACGTCATTAATGGCTCTGACGCATGCAATCCAGTCGCAGGATCATGAAATTTCCGATAGTACGGAACATTTGCTGCAGCCAACAATTCCCGAACGCCCTGGCTGTCTCCATAGGCGTAGAGACAGTACTGCTTTAAATTTCCGAGTAGCGCTTGCAGCCGCCTCACTTTTTCGGGACCATAGCAATTCTGCCCTTGAATTTGCCCCGTCAAATAACCTGAATTCGCTCGTCAAGCCAGCTAAGAAATGAGTATTGAACGGCTTTGTTGCATGAATCATTCGGTAGTCCTAAACGGGTAAGGATATTCTATCGATAAGGGGATGTATGTTCTCCTATGCTTATGCGAGTGTTGACTCGTCGTCATCCATCGTTTTCCGTGTCTTCTGCTCTACCAGCGTGT